>JACYUE010000003.1 GCA_014841595.1 Oxalobacteraceae sp. CFBP 8761
TGACCACGCTGGACATCTTCACGCTTGGTACCGCGCAGCAGCAGGCCGACGTTGTCGCCAGCTTGACCCTGGTCCAGCAGCTTGCGGAACATTTCCACGCCGGTGCAAGTGGTCTTGACGGTGTCGATGATGCCGACGATTTCGATTTCTTCGCCGACTTTGACAACGCCGCGCTCGACACGACCGGTCACAACGGTACCGCGACCCGAGATCGAGAACACGTCTTCCACTGGCATCAGGAACGCACCGTCAACAGCGCGCTCTGGCGTTGGGATGTAGGTGTCGAGGGCTTCGGCCAGACGGGTGATGCATTCTTCACCCATTTCGCCCGGCTTGCCTTCGAGGGCCATACGTGCCGAACCCTTGATGATTGGGACGTCGTCGCCTGGGAACTCGTACTTCGACAGAAGCTCACGCACTTCCATTTCGACCAGTTCCAGCAGCTCTGCGTCGTCGACCAGGTCGCACTTGTTCAGGAACACGATGATGTATGGAACGCCAACCTGACGGGCCAGCAGGATGTGCTCGCGGGTCTGTGGCATTGGGCCGTCAGCGGCCGAGCACACCAGGATCGCGCCGTCCATCTGCGCAGCACCGGTAATCATGTTCTTGATGTAGTCGGCGTGGCCTGGGCAGTCAACGTGAGCGTAGTGACGGTTTTCGGTCTCGTACTCGACGTGCGCGGTGTTGATGGTGATGCCGCGTGCTTTTTCTTCTGGTGCCGCGTCGATCTGGTCGTAGGCCTTGGCTTCGCCGCCGAATTTCTTCGACAGGACGGTCGCGATTGCAGCCGTCAGCGTGGTTTTGCCGTGGTCAACGTGACCGATAGTGCCGACGTTTACGTGCGGCTTGGTCCGTTCGAATTTACCTTTTGCCATTTCAGACTCCTAAGATCTAACGATATTTTTGAGAATTACCAGGCACACCTGACGGACGAGTGCAACGCGACTGCCGTACAAAATTCTGGTGCCCTTGACGTGGATTGAACACGTGGCCTCTCCCTTACCAAGGGAGTGCTCTACCACTGAGCTACAAGGGCTGATTTGGTGCGATGTTCAACTTGCACACCGCAAAACACTGGAGCGGGTGAAGGGAATCGAACCCTCGTCGTAAGCTTGGAAGGCTTCTGCTCTACCATTGAGCTACACCCGCGAGGTACAACTTCAATTCGACTTCACGATCTTCTTTTGGTGGTGGGGGCTGGATTCGAACCAGCGTACTCAGAGAGGGCAGATTTACAGTCTGCTGCCTTTAACCACTCGGCCACCCCACCGCGAAGAACCGCAGAGTATGAAGCAAGCTCAACGTACTGTCAATCAGGTTTGGGTAGAAGGTTTTTCCACTTCGCCTGACAGCGTTGCTTCGGGGCGTGATTGTAACGGTCCGACTCTAAAGCCGCAAGGGTCATTTTGCGCAGCGTGAAAAAAACTTGGTTTGTTCGTCAAGCCGGCGCCAGTGCGGCCAGCACTTGCGCCTTGAGCGCCTTGATCAGCGCCGTCTCGTCCGGCGGCACGCCTTCGGGCGCCGTAAAGATGCGGTCCGCGTAGAACAGCCCCAGCTGCGCCTTGCCCACCACCAGCGGCAGCACGATGAAACTCTCGGCGTCCGGCAGCAGCGTCTTGTACCAGGCCGGCAGCAGGTCGCGGATCTTGGGGCTGAAGGCGTCCGGGATCATCATGTCGGCATTGTTTTCCAGCGCCAGGTGGAACAGGTCGCGTGTGAATGCGCACGGGAACGTGAAGCCGGCCTGCAGCTCGGCCTTGTTCTCCCCCAGCGACGCCCGCGCCCGGAAGGTGCCGGTCCGGCCGTCGCGCAGGCAGATGGTGGCAAAGCGAAAGCCCAGCGCGCCGTACAGCGTTTCGAGCACGGCCATGATGACGTCATTGGCGCTCGTGGCAGATCCCCCCAGCACCGACACATCCTGCACACCGGCCAGCAGCAGGTCGCGCGCATTCTTCGGCTTGCCACTGGGGTAGAACTCGCCGTCGTCGGCCTCGCCTGCGTCCAGCATCGCCAGCGCCAGCACATTCGGCAGGCTGCTGCCGGCCTTCGGATCGGTCTTGGGCGCGCGCTCCATGTTCATGCTCTGCAGCATGCCGTTCATGCTTTCCTGGACGGTGTCGAACAGCGCTGCCAGCCCGGGCATGTCGAGCCCGAGCGCCACGCCGTAGCGTGCCAGCAGCGCCCCGGCTTCGGGCGAATTGGCCGGATCATGGTGATGGCCCATCAAGCGCGCCACGTCCTGGCTGAATGCGGCCACCTGGCGCATCCACTCGGCGCGCTCCGGCGCGACCGCGAGCGTGCCGGGTGCCGGCGGGGCCTGGGCGTCGATAATCAGCGCGGGCAATTGCCATTCGCGCAGCACGGCCTCGGACAGGATCTCGAAGGTGCAGCCCAGGATCAGGCGCGACGCCTGCGCATGGGTGTGCTTGCCAGTGGCGACCAGAGCCGCGATCTCGCGGTAGCGCTCCGGCTCGTGGCTGGCCAGCAGCATCGGCCCCAGATTCTTGAACAGCGCGCAGATCCCCGCTTCTTCGGCGCCCGGATGGAGGCTGCGGTGCGCCATTTCCTGGCCCACCAGGCTGGCGCACAACGCCGCCTGGAGTTCGACCCGCACGCCGTGCTCGGCCACGTCGAGCGCGTCGACCAGCAGCATCGCCAGCGCGGCGGCGCGCACATTGTCAAAGCCGAGCAGGGAGATGGCGCGCGAGATCGTCGTCACCGGCGCGCCCAGCTGCGTGCGGTACGCCACCGTGTTCGACAGGCGCAGGATGCGCTGGGTCAGCGCCACGTCGGCCATCACGTAATACGCGAGGTCGGCCGAGCCCTCGTCGACGCTGTAGCCCATGCTGATCACGCGTGTCATGGTGCCGCCAAGACTGAACATGCGCTCGGTGCCGCTCAGCTTGCGCATCAGCGCATCGCGCACCCGGCCCGACGCGGGGTGACTCCGGGCGCCGTGGGGAAGGTCGGCCATCGTCAGTCCGCCTTGGGCGCGGGCATGCGCAGCCCCTGGCGCACGCCCTGGTCGTACTGCTTGAGCACTTGCTGGAACAGCGCGGCCAGCGCCGGCAGCTTGGGATTGAGCGGGTCGAGCTTGCGCACATTGGCGATCAGGGTCGGTACCTGGCCACCAAGCCGCTCGTCCCAGCCGCCTGCTTCCAGGCAGCGCAGCACCGCGAGCGCAGCATTGAACGCCACCGACGGATTGTTCGGCAGTTTGTGCGCCGCCTCGAGCATCAGCGTGACCGCGCCCCGGTAATCGCCGCTCTTGGCGCGCGCGGCGCCGCTGGCGACCAGGTCGACCACGTGCTGGCGGCTTTCCTTGACCATCGAGCGGGCCAGTTCGCCCTTGCCCGCGCTTTCCATCACGCCCACCGCGCGCGCCATCACGGCCTCGTCGCCGGCATTGCGCATCACGTCGCGCACGACCGAGCAGGCGCCCTCTTCCATACCATGGTCGAGGCACGTGCGGGCGAGCTCGAGCTTGATGTCGACCGACACGCCCGGCGCATCCTGGCAAGCCGCCACCGCCGTGGTCAATGATTCGCCCAGGCGCACGTCGTTGCCGGTGTATTCGTGCACCAGGGCCGAGGCTACCGCGCTGCACAGGACCGTCGTGGCGCGCCCGCCCATCGTGCGGTCGAGATCGCGCACCACCGCCGCTGCGCCCACCGGATCGCCCTTGCCCACCAGCGTGCGCACCAGCTTGACGTGGTCTTCGGGATCGCGGAACTCGGAATACTTGGCCTTGCCCACCACCTGGCGCAGCGACTTTTCGGCGGTGTCGATGTCGCCTGCGTCGAAGGCGATGTCGGCCAGCGTACGCAGGCGCCGCACCGCGTGGGGCGAGACGGCCACGGCATCGGCAAGCACGGCCTGCGCCTTGTCGAGCTCGCCAGCCGCGGCGTGGGTACGCGCCAGCCAGTCGAAGGCGTCGACGAAATTGCGGTTGGTGTCGACCAGCTCTTCGAGGATTTCCTTGGCTTCGGCCAGGCGCTTGCGCACGAACAGCGTCTTGGCCAGCCCAAGCCGGGCCCAGGCAATCGCCTTGATCTCGACCAGGTGCCGATAAATCGGCTCGGCCAGCTCGGCCTGCCCCAGGAACATGTGCAGCTCGGCGCGCAGGCGCAAAAAGTCGATGGCATAGCGCGTGTGCAGGCGCTGGCCCTCGATGCAGGCAGCAACCGCCTCCACCTGGTCGCCCGCCTCCATCAGCGTGTACACGGGAAGGAAGGCATTGCGCTTTTCGAGTGCGCGCCCGATGCGCTCGAGCAGGCGATCGGCAGTGAACGGCTTGAGGACGTAGTCGGTCGGCGCGAGCTCGGCCGCGCTAACCACCTTGCTGTGGTTGCCTTCTGCGGTGACCATGAAGAACATCGTGGCCAGGCGCATCAGCTTGTGGTGGCGCAGGTCTTCGAGCAACTGCTGGCCATCCTGGCCGCCTTCGAGGTCGTATTCGCAAAGGACGAGGTCGAACTGGCGCAGGCCCAGGTGCTTGATCGCCTGGTTGGACGTGCTGGCGTGCTCGATCCGGTTCAGGCCGCACAGCGTGAGCATGCTGTGGATGCTGGCGCGCATCCCTGCGTGTGGCTCGATGATCAGGGCCGTCAGGCCTTCCAGTTCGTTCATTGTGGTCCGTGTTGGCCTGCGTTGGGCGTGGGGCGGCTGCATGGGCACGCAGTATCGACCCAGTATATTACGGCGCAGAACGAATTAAATGAAATTGGCATGATGCGCTGTGCCGCAAGCAGGCACGGCACATAAAAAACGACAACTTACGGAGCGGGCTGGCGGCTGTCGCACTCGCCCTTGCCGGCGCCGACGACGACGTTCTGGTAGTGCACCTCGTACTTGCCGGGCGTCAGCCTGTCGAGCGTGAACGTCGCACGCGGCTGCACGAAGGCGTGGCGCACGTTTGCGCGGCGCTCCAGGTCGTACAGCTTGACGAACACCGGCGACGCGTTCGCGCTATTGTCGATCGTCACCTGCATCCCGGCGCCCTCATTCCCCACCGGGTAGCCCGGCAGATAGGCCGACTCGGCTGGCCACGGCTCGCCGCCTGGCGCCGTCAGGGTTTGCAGGTCGGTGCTGCAATCGGGCACGCGGTCAGGCACCACCAGCTGGGCGATGCCGAGTGTGCGAACGGCAGGCGTACCACGGCCGGCCCAGGTATCCGGCGCGGGCGCGGGCTCGGCGGCTGCAATTGCAGGCGTCGCTGCAGCCGGCGGCGTGCTGGCCAGCACGCTCACGGGCTTTTGCACACCGCTCCAGGCCAGCGCGCCGGGCATCATGCCCGGTTGCCCGATGAGCAGGACGGCAGTGGCGGCGCCGGCCACGAAGCAGATGGTCAGCCCCAGCCACCAGCGCGGATCGCGCATCAGGCGTGCGCGGCGCGGCTTGTGGGCTGACGGGGCGTCACCCGCGTCGCCGCCCTTGCGCAGCTGGCCATCCTTGGCGTTCGAGCTTTCCAGCCACTCGACTTCCCATTCTTCGGATGCAATCCACTCGTCATGCTCCTTGCGGCGCACCGGATCGGCCAGGACGTTGTAGGCCGAATTGACGACGGCCATGATGCGGGCGGCCTTTTCGTCGCCCGGATTCTTGTCGGGATGGTATTTCTGGCTCAGCGCCTTGTACGATGCACGAATGACTTCCTGGGGCGCGTGACGCGACACCTTCAGGTTGTCATAGTGTGTGTGAATCTTGGCCATGGTGTGTCAAATCTGCCCGCTGATGCCTGCCATTGATGCTACGTCCTCGGCCGAGGCGGATGGCCGGACCCTGGCACTGGAATGTCGTACAGCTTAGACGCAATTGTGTCCGTTGTGCAAGATATCACAATTGTCACAGGCGATGACTGCGGTCGGCCTGGACGATTGCATGGGGCAATGTTACAGCCTGCCCGACCACCAGCACCTTGAATAATTCGCCCATTTCCGCTGGTGAGACGAGCTTTTGCACGGCGCGCGACTGTGGCAGGAAGCGCAGTGCATCCTCGGGGTTGTTTTCAAGCAACAATTCACCAATCCCGCCACCGATCAGGAACGCGGCCTGGCTCATGTAGGCCAGCACCGGCAGGCCCGCATCCTGGGCCGCCAGCGCCATCGCCGTGAAATCGACGTGGGCCGTAATGTCCTGCAGGCCCGGCAGATAGAACGGATCGGGGTGCGCGTGATGGCGGTAGTGGCACATCAGGGTGCCGCCGATGCGCTGGTCGAGGTAGTACTCGTGGGCCGGGAAACCGTAGTCGAACAGGATTGCCGCGCCGCGGCCACCCGCGAACATCGTTGCCAGCGAGCCCATGAAGCCGGCGCCGACCGGGTGCAGCTCGGTGACATAGCCTTCGATCATCTGTTCATGGTCGGGCACCTGGCGCACCAGCTGCTCGTGCAGGGCGGCATCAAGCGGCGCCTGGACAAACGCGAATGCGCCGTCCTCGATCGTGACCATCTGGCGGCGCCAGCCGTCCCGGGTGCGGATCACCAGCTCGACCGGCATCGCATCGAGCACTTCATTGGCCAGCACCGCGCCGCTGAAGTGCTCCGGCATGGCGTCCTGCCAGCGTACCTGCGGCAGATCGGCCAGGTTGGCCTGCTGGCGCGCACGCAGTTCGCCCGACAATTCGATGATCGTGTACGAGTTGACGGCGACGCCCTGGCGCGCCAGCGCAGCCAGCACATCGCGCGCCAGGCGACCGGTGCCGGCGCCGAACTCGATGATGTCGGGCGCGCTTTGGGCGATAATAGCGGCTGCCACGCGCGCCACCGTTGCCCCGAACAGCGGCGTCATCTCGGGCGCGGTGATGAAATCGCCCTCGGCGCCGAGCTTGGCGGCGCCGCCGCTGTAATACCCGAGGCGCGGCGCGTACAGGGCCAGTTCCATGAACCGCGAAAACGCGATCTGCCCACCGGATTGTTCGATCTCGTCAGCGATGAGTTGTTGCAGGGCGTGGGACGCGGCCAGGGCGTCGTGGTCGGGGGCGGGCAGGGACATGCCGGCATTGTAGCCAGATTCGCTTTTATCAACAATTTACTGCCTGATGTTCAGGCTTGATCACCCATGATGACCGACACAGCTCCAACCGCCCTGCCCCGGGTCGCGCTGGTGACCGGCGCCGGCCGCCGTCTCGGGCGCGCCATTGCGCTGGGCCTGGCCAGGGCCGGCTGGGATCTCGCGCTGCACTACCGCCATTCCGAACAGGATGCGATCGCCACCCGCGACGCCATCGTGGCGCTGGGCCGGCGCGCCGTGCTGCTGCAGTGCGACCTGGCCGACGATGCCGCCGTGCGCCTGCTGGCGGGCCGCGCCATCGACGCGCTCGGCACGTTGACGTGCATCGTGAACAACGCGTCGTTGTTCGAATACGACAGCGCCACCGACTTTTCGCCGACTCTGTTGAACGCGCATATGGCCGCGAATGTCACAGCGCCACTGCTGCTGGCGCAGGCGCTGCATGCGGCCACGCCGCAGGGCGAGCAAGCCGTGATCATCAACCTGCTCGACCAGAAACTGTACAATCTCAACCCGGATTTTCTGTCGTACACCTTGTCCAAGGCAGCGCTGCACGCAGCTACCACGATGCTGGCGCAAGCGCTGGCGCCGACCGTGCGCGTGGTGGGCGTGGCGCCCGGCATCACGCTGGTCTCGGGCGAGCAGAGCGAGGAAGGTTTTACGCAGGCGCACCGCGCCACGCCGCTGGGGCGCTCCTCGACACCGCAGGACATTGCCGACGCGGTCGTGTACGCCGCCAGCGCCCGCGCGCTGACGGGCACGACCCTGCTGGTCGATGGCGGCCAGCACCTGATGCCATCGACGCGCGACGTCATGTTTCTGACCGAACCGCGCAGCGACGACCCCAACAACCGCAGCACCGAATCATCTATCCAAAAGGCTTAACCATGTTGTCCGCCCTGTCCCACCCGAGCTTGCGCGATTGCCGCCGGCTGTTCCTGCGCAATTACGAAGTGATGATCAATATCGGCGTGCACGATTTCGAAAAGAAGGGCGAGCAACGTGTGCTGATCAATGTTGAGCTGTACATTCCGCTTGAGATGTCGACGCCGAAGGCCGATCAATTGGCTGAAGTGGTCGACTACGACTTCATGCGCGAGACGGTGGCCCAGCGCATCGCCAAAGGCCATATCCATCTGCAAGAAACACTGTGCGACGACATGGTCGAGGCCATGCTGGCCCATCCGCGCGTGCGCGCGGCGGGCGTGTCGACGATGAAACCCGACGTGTATGCCGACTGCGAAGGCGTCGGTGTCGAAGTATTCCGTGTCAAGGACGAAGCATGAACGAAACCGTTATCGAGCGCCTGACCGAGGCCGATTTTCCGCTGGGCGAGGCCGCCCCCGTGATCGACGCCAAAAAGCAGGAAAAGATCGCCCACGAAAACCACAAGCTGCACAAGCGCCTGTGCCGCCAGGTCGGCCAGGCCATCGGCGACTTCAACATGATCGAAGACGGCGACAAGGTGATGGTGTGCCTGTCGGGTGGCAAGGACAGCTACGCGCTGCTGGACATCCTCCTGACGCTGCGCGAACGCGCGCCGATCCACTTCGACATCGTCGCGGTCAACCTCGACCAGAAGCAGCCGAACTTCCCGGCCGACATCCTGCCGGCCTACCTGGACAAGCTCGGCGTGGACTACCACATCGAAAACCAGGACACCTACAGCATCGTCAAGCGCCTGATCCCGGAAGGCAAGACCACCTGCTCGCTGTGCTCCCGGCTGCGGCGCGGCATCCTGTACCGCGTGGCCGATGAGCTGGGCTGCAACAAGATCGCGCTGGGCCACCACCGCGACGACATCCTCGAAACCTTCTTCCTGAACATGTTCTTCGGCGGGAAGCTGAAGGGGATGCCGGCCAAGCTGGTGTCGGACGATGGCAAGCACATGGTGATCCGCCCAATGGCATATGTGAAAGAGGCTGATACGGAGCGCTATGCTGAGGTAAAAGGCTTCCCGATCATCCCGTGCGACCTGTGCGGCTCGCAAGAGAACCTGCAGCGCAAGCAGATCAAGAACATGCTGCGCGAGTGGGAGAAGAAACATCCGGGGCGCGTGGAAAGCATCTTCTCGTCACTGTCGACCGTGGTGCCATCGCATCTGATGGACCGCAATATGTTTGGCTTCGCGGATCTGAAGACGGATGGCGTGGCCAATCCGCTGGGAGATATCGCGTTTGATGAAGAGCCGTGTTCGACGCCGGTAACGGGGACGATTTCGTTGACGCAGCTGTAATTGTCAAAGCCGGGGTCAGGTCTGACATTCGGACACGGCCTCAACGTCAAAGCCGGGGTCAGGTCTGACATTCGGACACGGCCTCAGCACTAAGCATGCGGTTTCGCTTTCTCGAAAGCAGCAACCGCCCGGCTGACCGTTTTGGTCGAGACGCCAAAAGCGATCGCAATCTGCGGCATGGTATAGGCGGTCGATCGATAGGCGCGTGCCATCGCCTCATCCCTGGCGGGATAGGTGTTCTGATAGTCAGCCAAGGGAAGCGCCACTGCGCGCCGCGTCGCCCGCTTGGTTTCCATGAGCGCCTCAGATCGCTGCATCTGCTGGTGCGCCGATACGAAAACTTCATCCCCCAGAAGGATTTGATGGCGGGTGGCGTCCAGCGGATTTGCTTGTCCGACACCTGCCAGTACAAACGCCTGATATGCCTCAATGGCGCTGGTGCGTGTGTCACCGAAGCGCTCCAGGAGCCGATCTCGCGCCAACCATTCAGGCGGCGTTTCATCTCCGACAAAATAACGATGACTGCTCCATCGCCATTGATCCAGCGCTTCAACAACATGTGCACGTAGTGGATTCAACACGATGTACCGGGACACTTCCAGAAGATAACTTTCCTTCTGCACCAGGATCGCCTTGTAGCGCCCTTGAAACAGGTGGCCAACGAGATGATGCCGTCTGTTGACATGCTGCGAATACGACCCGTTGAGTTGACGTATGCATTGCGGAAGATTTGCTTCAGCCGTTTCGATCAGTAGATGGTAGTGATTGGTCATCTGGCAAAAGCTATGGATCACGCAGTGGTGGCGTTCACACACCTTCGCAAGAACCTCCAACCAAATTCGGCGATCGGCTTCATCGCGATAGATCGTGTTACGCCGATTACCGCGCGACGTCACGTGGTACAGCGCACCGGGAAAGTCGAGTCTGAGTGGTCGTGTCATCCGGCCACGCTACCGGATGCGGGATCGCTGGCGCTGAGATTGCTCAGCATTCGAGGACGCCAGGGAGGTCATTTGACTAGCGCTGAGGTCGTGTCCAAATGTCAGACCTGACCCCGGCTTTTATCCGAGTAAAGCCGAGGTCGTGTCCGAATGTCAGACCTGACCCCGGCTTTGGAAACAGCTCGATTCAGTTCCAGCGGCCGTTGGCGCCACCGATGCTGTAACGCCCCGCCCCCAGCAGTGCGACCGCCACTGCGGCAAAGAAGAACATCCCCTGCAATTCCAGCGCCCAGCCACCGGTTTCGTTGAGCGTGAAGAACTGGCTCGTGTGTGCCAGCAGCACGGCGACGATCATGTTGATGGCCACGATCAGCGCTGCAGGACGCGTGAACAGGCCGACCAGGATGAGCAGCGGCGCGACGACTTCGCCGATGTATACCCCGTAACCAAACACCGCAGGCAAGCCGGCTTTGGCCAGCATGTCGGCAACAAAACCAATGCCGCCGCTCAGTTTGGCAACGCCGTGGAACAGCAGCATCGCGGCCAGGGCGACGCGCAGCACCAGCTTGCCGGCGTCGTTGGTATTGTTATTCAGTTGTGTGGAAGTGGTTTGCATGATCGTTCTTTCGTAAATGAAAACAAGGTAAATGATTAATTGAACGCGTAGGCATCCATGGCGAGCACGCCATGTTCGACACTCGTGTGCAGCACGGACGCTCTGGCATCGGGCCCGGCCGCGCCCATTGCCACGAACAGCGGCAGCAGATGTTCTTCGGTCGGATGGTTTTTTGCAGCCATTGGCGCCAGCTGGCGGTAGTCCAGCAAGGCTGCGCGGTCATTCGCCGTCAGCCGCTCGCGCATCCATGTGCCGAAGTCGCTGACCCAGGCTGGCGGCGGCGCATCGGCGCTGTGGCCGCGGATTTCATACAGGTTGTGGGTCAGCGAACCCGAGCCGATGACCAGCACGCCCTCCTGGCGCAAGGCCTGCAGCGCCAGGCCCAGTTGCTGATGCAGCGCGGGGCTGGCGCCATGGACGATCGAGATCTGCATCACTGGCACGTCGGCGGCCGGATACATCAGGCTGAGCGGAACCCACGCGCCATGGTCCAGGCCCCGTGTCGCACTGCGCCCGACCGGGATACCGGCCGCGTCGAACAGCGCCGCCGTGCGTTCGGCGGCAGCAGGCGCACCCGGCGCCGGATAGCGCATGTCGAACAGCGTTTGCGGAAAGCCGCCAAAGTCGTGGATCGTCTCCGGCTGGGTGGCCAGCGAGACGGCCGGGCCGCCAGCGGTTTCCCAGTGCGCCGAGACGACCGCAATCGCGCTCGGCCGTGGCAATGTCTGGCCCAGCCCCTGCAGGAAGCGGCGTGCCGGGCTGTCTTGCAGGGCAAGCATCGGCGAGCCGTGTGAGACAAAGATCGTGGGCAAATTCATGGTGCACCTCGTTAAGTGATGCATGCATGGTACCTATGTCCCTGTCGTTGATAAAGCAGGGGAACGTGGTTAGACTATTTCCTTTTGATTGACAATCCCGACCAATGGACTTGCTCGGCTCGATGAAAACCTATGTTGCCGTGGTCGATAGCGGCAGCTTCGCCGCTGCCGCGCTCCGGCTGGACGTCTCACGCGCCATGGTGTCCAAGCAGGTACAAAAGCTGGAAGAGCACTTGGGCACGCGCCTGCTGAACCGCACCACGCGGCGCCTGAGCCTGACGGAAACGGGCCGCGCCTTCCACGAGCGCAGCGTGCAGATTCTGGGGGATGTGAACGAGGCCGAGCAGATTGCCGGCCAGATGACGACGCTGCCGCGCGGCGTGCTGCGCGTGACGATCCCGCTGTCCTACGCGCAGCATCGCCTGGGCAGCATCATCGGTGCGTACACCCAGGCCTATCCGCAGGTGCAGCTCGATATTGCGCTGTCCGACCGCAAGGTCGACCTGGTCGAAGAAGGCTTCGATGTGGCGATCCGGATCGGCGCCCTGCCCCAGTCGGATCTGATTGCACGCAAGCTGGGCGTCGCGCGCAGCATCGTGTGCGCCTCGCCAGCCTATCTGGCCGCGCACGGCACGCCGCAGACGCCGCACGATCTGAGCCGGCATACGTGCCTGAGCTACTCATTGAGCGGGGGTGGCGCCGACTGGCGCCTCGAGTCCGCAGGCGAACAGGTTACCGTGCCGGTGACTGGCCCGATGAAAGCCGACAATGGTGACATGATCCGCCTGGCGGCGCTCGCCGGGGCCGGCATCGTGTTCCAGCCGCACTTTATCGTGGGCGAGGATCTGGCGGCCGGGCGGCTCGTGCAGGTGCTGCCCGGCTGGGAGTCAGCCGAGCTGGGCATCCATGCGCTCTATCCAAGCCGCAAGCACCTGTCGGCCAAGGTGCGCACCTTCGTCGACTTTGTCGTGGCCGCGCTGGCCTGAACCGCCGCGGCCGACGGCATCAGTACAGCACCACCGAGCGAATCGATTCGCCGCTCTTCATCAGGTCGAATCCTTCGTTGATGCGCTCGAGGGGCAGGCGGTGCGTGATCAGGTCGTCGATATTGAGTTTGCCTTCCATATACCAGTCGACGATCTTCGGCACATCGGTGCGGCCGCGCGCGCCGCCGAAGGCCGAACCGCGCCACTCGCGGCCCGTCACCAGTTGGAATGGGCGGGTGGCGATTTCTTCGCCGGCAGCCGCCACGCCGATGATGAACGACTTGCCCCAGCCCTTGTGCGTGCATTCAAGTGCCTGGCGCATCGTGTTGACGTTGCCGACACACTCGAAACTGTAGTCGGCGCCGCCATCGGTAATCTGCACGATCGCATCGACGACATTCTCGACCTCTTTCGGATTGACGAAATGGGTCATGCCGAACTTGCGCGCCATGGCCTGGCGCGCCGGGTTGATGTCGACACCGATGATCTTGTCGGCGCCCACCATTCTCGCCGCCTGGATCACGTTCAGGCCGATGCCGCCCAGGCCGAACACGACCACATTGGCGCCCGCTTCGACCTTGGCCGAAAACAGCACCGCGCCCACGCCGGTCGTCACGCCGCAACCGATGTAGCAGACCTTGTCGAACGGGGCATCTTCACGGATTTTCGCCAGTGCGATTTCCGGCACCACGATGTAATTCGAGAAGGTCGACGTGCCCATGTAGTGAAACAGCGGCTTGCCATCGAGCGAAAAGCGGCTGGTCGCATCCGGCATCAGGCCGCGGCCCTGCGTACTGCGGATCGCCTGGCACAGGTTCGTCTTTTGCGACAGGCAGAATTTGCACTGGCGGCATTCCGGCGTGTACAGCGGGATGACGTGATCGTCCTTTTTCAACGTCGTCACACCGGGGCCCACATCGACCACGATGCCCGCGCCTTCATGGCCCAGGATCGCCGGGAACAGGCCTTCGGGATCGGCGCCCGACAGCGTGTAGTAATCAGTATGACAAATGCCGGTCGCTTTCAGTTCAATCAGTACTTCGCCCTCGCGCGGGCCTTCCAGGTCGACTTCTTCGATGGTCAAGGGCGCGCCGGCGCGCCAGGCAATGGCTGCTTTGGTTTTCATGGTGATGGTCTCTGGCTGAGTAAAAAATGGAATGCCGCCATTCTGCAGGCGCGGCCATGGCCACCGGCGCCGCCCGGGCGGAAATGGCAGGATTTGGTGCAATAATGACCGGATCTTCGCCACTGACCGCCCTGCCGATGCCTTCTGCGCCACCTCTGGACACCATCACCGTCGACATCGTCGTCTACCCCGGCTTCAAGGCGATGGAAGCAATCGGCCCCATGTCGGTGTTCGAATACGCCAATCTGCACCTGGCGCGGCAAGGCAAGGCGGCCGGCTACGATGTGCGCGTGGCGTCCTTCAAGACCGGGCCGATCCGCTCGGATACCCTGATGTCGCTCGAAGCCACCAAGGTAGTCAACACGCTGGCCCTGCCCCACACCGCGATGGTGGTCGGTGCGCGCCACATCCAGGCGGCGCTGGTCGAAAGCGCCGCCCTAATCGACTGGATCCGCGATGCCGCCCCGCGCCTGACGCGCTTGAGCGCCCTGTGCTCGGGCGCGTTCTTCCTGGCCGCCGCCGGCGTGCTCGACGGCAAACGCGCCACCACGCACTGGGGCGTGGCCGATCGCCTGCACGCCGATTTCCCGGCCATCGACATCGATGCCGACGCCATCTTCATCCGCTCCGGCAATGTCTGGACGTCGGCCGGCGTCACGGCCGGCATGGACCTGGCGTTGGCGCTGGTCGAACAGGACTTCGGCCGTGCACTGGCGCTGGACGTGGCCACCGAGATGGTCGTCTACCTGAAGCGTCCGGGCGGCCAGTCACAGTTCAGCGCCCACCTGCTCAGCGAGCGCACGGCGAAACCGACGATCCGCGAGCTGCAGGCCTGGATCCTGGACAACCTGCACGAGCGTTTGTCGGTCGCCCAATTGGCGGACAAGGCAATGATGAGCGAGCGCCATGTCGCCCGCGTGTTCCAGCAGGAGGTGGGCATGAGCACCCAGGAATTCATCGAAACCTGTCGCTTCGAGCGCGCCACGCAGTTGCTGGCCGACGTGACGCTGCCGCTGAAGACGGTCGCGGCGCGTGCCTGCTTCAGCGACGAGGCGCAGATGCGCCGCGTATTCCTGAAAAAGCTGGGGATTGCGCCGAAAGTGTATCGCGAACGCTTCGCCACCACGGGTGTCGCGGCCGATCGCGCCGCCAACGTGCACGACAACTGACCGCCCCGTGCTACGCTGCTTTTAACCACCACATGCTGAAAGACTGCGATGCAATTTTCCCTGACACGACCCTTGCAACTGTTGGGACAAATGGCACTGGTCGCTGCCCTGCTCGCACCCTGCGCTGCCATGGCTGAGCCAGACATGATCTACCTCGTGCGCCACGGCGAAAAAGCCGCCGACGGCAACGACCCGTCGCTCACGCCGCAAGGCCGGCAACGCGCGCAGAATATCGCAACGATGCTGCACCGTGCCGGCATCACGGCCATCTTCAGCAGCGCCACCGCCCGCACGCTCGAGACGGCGAAACCGCTGTCCGCATCACTCAGCCTGCCCGTGCAGCAATACGACGCAGGCAGGCCAGAGGCGCTGGTGGACAAGGTCAAGGCGCTGCAAGGGCCGGTGCTGGTGGTGGGGCACTCGAATACGCTGCCGCAACTGGTACGCCTGTTCGGCGGTGCGCCGGGGACAGAGATTGGGGACAACGAGTATGACCGGGTGTATCAGCTGGTCAATGGTGCCGATGGCAAAGTGACGACGGTGTTGTTGACGTCGTTGCCGGCCTCGCCATAACACCACCGTCAAACTGCAGCCACCGCACCCGCCGGATCGGCGTTGGCTAGCGCAGCGGCGTCACGGCTTGCCCGTCAAGCCTGGTCCTGGCACCCCGGGCGACGTCCTTGAGCCAGGGATGGGCTACGTGCCACCGTTGTGCAAATGCCTCGATCGCCTGCAGGTGGACGAGCGATGCACCGAGCATGTCGAGGCCATCCATGAACATCCGGCGATGGCGTTCACTCAGCGTAAAACCGATCGCCCCCAACGAACTGACGACTTCGAGCCGGTCGACATCGATGCGGACGTGCATCGGCGCAGCACATGCCGTTGCTGCCGCGAGCAGCTGCTGCATGTCGTCTTCCGGCACGGTCGCCAGCATCAGGCCATTGTTCATCGCATTCGAGTAAAAAATCTCGCCGAAGCTGGACGCGACAATCGCACGCACGCCAAATTGCAGCAGACCCCACACCGCATGCTCACGACTCGAGCCGCACCCGAAGTTCTGCCCGCCAAGCAGGATCGGCGCCCCGGCATAGGCCGGCTGCTGCAACACGAAGTCCGCGCGTGGCTGCCCGTTGCCGTCAAAACGCAAATCATGCAGGACGCCACGGTCCAGCCCCACCTTGTCGATACCGCGCAAGAACTGTTTCGGCATGATCTGGTCTGTGTCGAGATTGGCAATGGGTAGCGGGGCTGCGATGCCTTCGATGATGAATTGGTCGTTCATGATGCAGTCAACTTTCGCACGTCGGTGATGTGACCCGTCACGGCCGCTGCCGCGGCCATGGCCGGACTCATCAAATGGGTGATGGCGCCACGTCCCTGGCGGCCTTCGAAATTGCGGTTCGTGGTGGAAGCGCAGCGCGTGCCGGGCGCCAGTACATCGTCGTTCATGGCCAGGCACATCGAGCAGCCCGGCTTGCGCCATTCGAAGCCTGCAGCAATCAGCGTGTCGGCAATGCCTTCCTGCTCAGCCTGGTCACGCACCGCACCTGAACCCGGCACGACCATCGCTCTGACACCCGGTGCCACGCGGCGCGTGCCAATCGTGGCGACGACTGCGCGCAAATCTTCGATTCGCCCGTTCGTGCATGAGCCAATGAACACGTGCTGGATCGCCACGCCTTCGAGCGACATGCCGCTGCGCAAGCCCGTGTAATCGAGGGCCTTGGTATCGGAGGCATTCTGCGCAGCCGGGATCCGCCCCGTGACCGGCACCGCCTGGTCGGGACTGGTTCCCCAGGTGACGGTCGGGGCCAGACCCGATGCATCGAAACGATGTTCGACGTCGAACCGGGCGTCGGGGTCGCTGTGAAGCGTCACCCAGTGCGCCCGTGCACGCGCCTGCATGGCAGCATCGCCTGCCAGATCCGGACAGTGCGCCAGCACGTACCGGATGGCTGTCTCGTCGGGCGCGATCAAGGCGCCACGGGCCCCGGCTTCGACTGCCATATTACACAGCGTGAAACGCGCTTCGGTGCTCAGCGCCGCAATGGTGGAGCCGCAGAACTCGACGACATAGCCGCGCGCGCCCTGGGCACCGATGTGCGCAATGACCATCAGCACCAGGTCCTTGGCCGTGGTTCCTGGCGGCAGCGCACCGTCGATCCGGATCCGCATGTCCTGCGCCAGACGATAGACCAGGGTCTGGGTCGCCAGCAGATGTTCGACTTCGGTGGTGCCAATGCCAAAGCCCAGTGCGCCCAGCGCGCCGTAGGTGGTGGTGTGGCTGTCGCCGCAGATGACCACCATTCCCGGTCGAATCATGCCGTGTTCGGGCGCGATGACATGCTCGATGCCCTGAAAACGATCGTTGGTGTCGAACAGCGGAATCGCATGCCGGTCGCAGTTGCTCTTGAGATTACTCGCCTGGCGCGCCGAATCGACATCGCCAATGATCCGGAATTTGTCCGGATGGGTTGGAATAATGTGGCTGACGGTAGCCACGTTCTGGCCCGGATACAGGGTCTGCAGGCCGCGCTCGTGAAGGCCGGCGAAGGCTTGCGGACTGGTATATTCATTCATCAGATGCAGGTCGGCATACAACAGGACGTTGTCATCGTCGAGTTGCACGACCGTGTGCGAGGCGACCAGTTTTTGGTAAAGTGTTTGGCTCATGGTCCGTGCGTGGTGACGCGAAAGATTAATCGGTGCTGATGCCGCGGTCTTTGATCAGCTTGCCCCACATCGTCAACTCCTGCCCGAGACGTGCCTGGGCCTGGGCCGGCGTCGAAGGAATGGTGTCGAAACCGTCCTTGAGCAGTTTGTCCTTCAGGGCCGGCGACCCGATCGCCTTGTTGAGCGCAGCATTGAGCTTGTCGATGACCGGCTTGGGCGTGTTAACCGGAGCGAACACGATGAACCAGGTATCAAACGCATAACCCGTAGCGCCCGACTCTTGCAGCGTCGGCACGTCCGGCAGCAGCGGTGAGCGTTTTGGGCCGGTCACGCCGATCGCGCGCAGCTTGCCAGCGCGCACGTGCGGGACCGCAGCGGACAGAACGGGAAAGCTCATGTCCACCATCCCGGCCATCGTGTCGACCAGCGCCGGACCGCCGCCCTTGTAGGGCACGTGGACGATGTCGGTCTTGGTGACGTCCTTGAACAATTCGGCGGCCATGTGGAACGTGCTGCCTGGCCCCGCCGAGCCATAGTTGAACTTGCCGGGACTGGCCCGCACTGCAGCCAGAAATTGCCGGGTGTCCCTGGCAGGGAATGCGGGTTTGACAACCAGCACATGCTGCGACGTGGCCACCATCCCGATCGGCGCCAAATCCTTGAGCGTGTCGTAGGGAAGTTTGGCGAAGAGCGAAGGATTGATGGCCAGCGAGACCGTCTGCAGGCCGATCGTATAGCCATCCGGATCGGCCTTGGCGACGGCATCGACGCCGATATTGCCGCCGGCACCGGCCTTGTTTTCAATATAGATGCTGCCGCCGATTTCTTTGGCCCACTCGCTGGCAATCCGCCGCGCGACGATATCGGCGCTGCCGGCCGGGGCGTACGGAACAATCAGTCTAATCGGACGCGCCGGATAGTTTTGTGCCGCTGCGGCGCTCATTGCACACACCAGCGCGGCCAGCAAGGCAAGGTTCTTCACTTTCATGTCTCCTCCGAAAATTTGGTGGGTAGCTCGCTATTGCGCCGCCAATCTGGGAGGCTTACGCAATATCACCATCATATTCAACAAACCAAGGCATATAATTTATCTTTCGGCACTTCATTCGGTCTTCAAGGTTAATAATGGACGGACTATCGGACCTGTCATTTTTTACGCTGCTGATGAAACGCGGGACCATGGCGGCGGCGGCGCAAGAACTCGGGGTGACGCCACCCGCAGTCAGCAAGCGACTCGCCGCGATCGAATTGCGCCTGCGCGTACGCTTGCTGAACCGCACCACGCGCCGGATGAGCCTCACGCCCGAGGGAGAAACCTATCTGACCGAGGGCGAACTGCTGGTGGCGGGGCTCGAGGCGCTCGAACGAAAAATCTCGGGGGGCAGCGTGGTGCCGCAAGGTTTGTTGAAAGTGAGCGCGACGCTCGGATTCGGCCGCCGACATATCACACCCCAGTTGTCACGCTTTGCAGTGCGCTATCCCGAAGTCGAAGTCCAGCTGCATCTGACCGACCGTCCTGTCAACCTGGTCGAACAAGGCTTCGACGTGGCGATCCGGTTCGGTGAACAGCCCGATGCCCGCATTACCGCGCGCAAGCTGGCCAGCAACCGGCGTTTCCTGTGCGCCTCTCCCGCGTATCTGGCCGCACGCGGTGAGCCAACATCGCCGCGCGATTTGCAGTCGCATCGCTGTATCGTCCTGCGCGAAAGCGACGAAACGTTCGGTAGCTGGCATTTTCGCCAAGGCGCAAAGCAGGAAACCGTCAAGGTACGTGGGTCCCTGAGCACCAACGACGGCGAGGCCGCGCTGGCCTGGGCGCTGGATGGCCACGGCGTCGTCCTGCGCTCGGAATGGGACGTCACGCCGTTCCTGCGCGACGGCCGGCTGCGCGTGCTGCTTGCGCAGTGGGCGCCGCCGCCGGCCGATATCTACATGCTGTTTCCAACCAAAAGCCATCTGCAGGCCAAGACCAGGGCAATGGTCGACTTCATGCTCGACGCGTTTTCGGACAAGCGGCGGGTCGGTCGCAGCGCCGGCGAGGGCGACGACGCTGCACTGCGCTGGTGATGCGCTAGGGAAGCACAACAAAGCGGCCGTTGGCGCGCCCGGCTATGCAGCTTCGCCGCTGGCGCGTGAAACGCCCTGGCCTGGCTTGCGGAACGCGACGCTGCTACAAGCGTGCGGCGTTCAAACTAAGCTGGATAGCGAGCCGTGCCTGCTGCAATGCTTGTCGTAGTGCCGGCAATTTGCTGTCAAAGCGTGAAACTGGTACGGCCACGGAGATCGCATGCGGCGGCATTCCAGGAATGCAAATGGTTGCGCCCAGGGCGCACACGCCGGCCGCGTGTTCTTCCCGATCGTAGGTAAAACCTTCGTTGCGCGCTATTGCGAGTTCCGCCAGAAGCGCCGGCAACGTCGTCAGCGTCTGGGCCGTCAGGGGAACCATCCTGTCTTGCAGCAGACGGATCACGTCGCTGTCTGGCATGCCGGCCAGAAGCGCCTTGCCATTTGCCATCGCGTACAACGGACGCGGTTTGTTGGGAAGCGGAACGACGCGCAACTCCTGGTCCGACACGATACGGTCCAAAAAGGCGACCTCGTGCCCTTGCCGCGCAGAGATATCAACGCTTTCACGGGTCAGTTCGAACAGCATTTCGAGGCTTGGCCGCGCCTTCGTTACGACATCGGATTGGGTCAGCTGTGCAAGCTGGCCCAGGCCCCAGCCAAGCCGCACGCCGGCGTCACCGGCCTCCACCAGATTTTCCATTGCCAGCGCGTCAACGATGCGTTGTACCGTGGATCGTGGCAAGCCAGTTGCCCGCGCAAGGTTGCCCAAGCTCGTTCCTTCGCGTCCCAGCGCACGCAAAATCGCTGCAGCGCGTGCAATGACCTGAATCCCGCCAATTTCTTTGTCCACTTTTACCTTATGTACCGTATGGTGGTACAGTTCTGTACCGATTTAAATTTTATCCTACCTGAGCCGATGATGAACACTGACATTGCAACTACAACCAGCACAGCCACTGCCTACAACCCAATATCGAAGTTGCAACATTGGCTGATGGCGCTGATCTGGATATTTGCCTGGGTCATCGGATTCATCGCGGTTCACTTTCGGGATGAACTTAACGCCCATCACCAGTTGACTTTTTTGCACAAGGCGATCGCCAGCACGGTCATTTTTCTGACAGCGCTTCGCATTGTCTGGCGCTTGATTCATCCAACGCCGGCGTTGCCAGACACGATGTCGCCGCTGATGAAAAAAGCGGCGCATCTTGGCCATTACGCACTGTATGCCGTGGCGTTGATCGCCTTGCCGCTGTCCGGGTGGATGTGGAGTTCCGTCGCGGACAAGCCAATCATGATGCTTGGCTTCATTCATCTGCCAATGCTGGTTGCACCGGCACCTGAATATTATGACACGGCAAAACTTGTCCATCAGTGCCTTGCCTGGAGCTTCGGCGTCGTCGTTCTCGGGCACATCGGCGCCGCCTTGAAACACCATTTTGTCGATCGGGATGGCGTTCTTCAGAGCATGCTGCCCGGTCAGCCGGCATCGCCCCGACACAGTCACTCAACAATTCCCCTTCACCAACCACACAAGGATCCAATGAAGATTTTGCAAATCAATTCCAGTGCACGCAGCATTGGTTCTGAATCGACCCGCCTGGCCGACCTGATTGTCAAAGGTATTGCCGCAAAGAACGCTGGCGCCCAGGTCATCCGCCACGACCTGGCAACCAATCCCCTGCTCCAGATCGACGAGCAAGCCTTGAAAGCGCTGTTTACACCCGCCGACCAACGCACTGGCGAACAGGCGGCACGCGTTGCTGTCGATGATGCCCTGATTGCCGAAGTCCAGGCTGCAGACGTGATCGTGATCGGTGCACCGATGTACAACTTCGGCGTCACCATTCAGCTTAAAAGCTGGTTCGATGCCATTGCCCGAGCGCAGGTTACCTTCCGCTATACCGAGAGCGGGCCGGAAGGACTGCTGAAAGGTAAAAAAGTCTATGTCACCCTGGCACGGGGTGGCCTGCATCAAGACGGACCAACCGACACGCAGGTTCCTTACCTGAAGACCATGCTGGGATTCCTGGGCATGACCGATGTGCAGTTCATCTACGTCGAGGGTATGGGCTATGGCCCGGAGGCTGTCGAAAAAGCACGGGCCAGCGCCGAGGCGCAGATTGACGCTGCCCTTGCAGTGACACAGACCTGAGCAGTTGTACCTGGACACGGGGCCGTATCGGTCGAGTCGCGTGCGGACCCATCCCGTTATATTCCACGCCGCAAGGCATCTACGCAATGAAAGACACGAATGAACAATAAATTACTGGCCGCAGTCATGCTGGGTGTTGGCAGCATCTCGGGCGCCATCGCCGCACCGTCCACCTACCAGCTCGACCCGACCCATACCTACCCGAGTTTCGAGACCGATCACTTCGGCGGCATCTCGATCTGGCGCGGCAAGTTCAACAAAAGCAGCGGTAGCTTTACGATCGACACGGCCGCCAAAAAAGGCACGCTGGATGTCACGATTGACATGACCTCAGTTGCCATTGGTAACGATGCACTGGATGCCGAACTCAAAAGCGACATATTCTTCGATACCGCCAAGTTCCCTACCGCCGTCTACAAGGGCACGTCGGTCAAGTTCAACGGCGCTGGCAAGCCCACCGACGTCATCGGCGAACTGACGCTGCATGGCGTCACCAAGCCGGTCAACTTGAAGATCCTTTCGTACAAGTGCTTTACCAATCCCATGCTCAAGAAAGAAGTGTGTGGCACGGACGCCGTTACCACATTCAATCGTGCCGACTTTGGTATCAATTACGGTAAGGATTATGGCTTCACGATGCCGGTCACGTTGCGCATCCAGGCCGAGGGCGTCAAGCAATAACACCGCGTTGCAGTGCACTGCATGATGAATGTGGCAGCCCGGCGCGATCGCCGGCCCCGTCGTACATACCCCCGCACGGCAGCGCCCGCCGTCGTGCAGAATCGACAAGATTGCGTCACAATCAGATGTCGTCGCGTAGCCGACGACCATCACTCGCAACATACCATCATGCATTCACTAGGAGGCTTACCATGCGCTGGGAAACACCTGAAGCAATTGATTTCCGTTGGGGTTTTGAAATCACCATGTACGTGCTGAACCGTTGATGTTTAATTCCGGCAGGTACCGATGAACGATCCTGTCATCGATACCTGCCACTCCGGTTATCAGCGATAACCATGTGAAAGGTTGGATACGCTGTTGAAAATCCGCATTCTTGGTTCGGCAGCGGGAGGTGGTTTTCCGCAGTGGAATTGTAATTGTCTGAACTGTGATGGCATCCGCAACGGCACCATCCAGGCTGTAAGCCGCACCCAATCTTCGATCGCCGTGAGCGACGATGGCATCGACTGGGTCCTCGTCAATGCATCCCCCGACATCCTGGTGCAAATCCGCGCTACACCTGCCCTGCAACCTGCCCGCGCCGTGCGCGACACCGGTATTGCGGCCGTGCTGCTGATGGATGCCCAGATCGACCACGTGACCGGCTTGCTGATGCTGCGCGAACGCGGCACGCCTCTGCCCCTGTATGCGACCGCCGAGGTATTGGCCGACCTGTCGCACGCGCTGCCGCTCACGCGCGTGCTTGGCCATTATTGCGGCGTCGAATCGCACACGCTGGCCATTGACGGCCAGTCGTTCTCGATTGCGCCACTGCGCGACACGACGTTCCTGCCGGTTCCGCTGTCGAGCAAGGCGCCGCCTTATTCGTCGCACCGCAACGACCCGCACCCGGGCGACAATATCGGCCTGATGCTGCACGACAGCGCCAGCGGTGCGCGCGTGTTCTACGCCCCCGGGCTGGGCCAGATGACCGATGCGGTGGAAGCGGCGATGCGCCAGGCCGATGTGCTGCTGGTCGATGGCACCTGCTGGAGCGACGACGAAATGATCACGCTCGGCCTGTCGAAAAAGACGGCCCACATGATGGGTCATCTGCCGCAATCCGGCCCGGGCGGCATGATCGAGGTGCTGGCGCGCATGCCGGCGCGCCTCAAGATCCTCATTCACATCAACAACAGCAATCCGATCCTGCGCGAAGACTCGCCCGAGCGTGCCGAGCTGGCCACGCACGGCATCGAGGTCGCGTTCGACGGCATGGACATCACCGTATGACGCCCTCCCCCGATAGCAGCGACCAGTTGGCGCCTTGGTCGCGCGCCGAATTCGAACAGCAGTTGCGGGCGATGGGCAAGAGCTACCATATCCATCATCCGTTCAACCTGCGCATGAATGCCGGACAATGCTCGCCCGAACAGCTGCGCGGCTGGATCGCCAACCGTTTCTATTACCAGTTCATCATCCCGAAAAAGGATGCCGCGATCCTGTCCAATTGCGACGATCGCGCGACCCGCCGTTTATGGATCGCCCGCATCCTGGACCACGACGGCTACGACGATTACCAGGGCGACGCCCAGGGTGGCATGGAAGCCTGGACCCAGCTGGGCGAGGCGGCCGGCATTCCCCGCGCCGAACTGTGGTCGCTCCAGCACGTGGTGCCGGCGGTGCGCTTTGCCTGCGACGCGTATGTCGACTTCGCGCGCCGCTCGCCGTGGCAAGAGGCGGTGTGCTCGTCGCTGACCGAGATGTTCGCGCCGCAGATCCACAAGGACCGGCTGGCCGGCTGGCCCACCCAGTATCCGTGGGTGGAACCGGCCGGCCTGCATTATTTCCGCAGCCGGATTCCGCTGGCCCAGCGCGATGTCGACCATGGCCTGGCCGTGACGCTCGACTATTTCACGACCAGGCCACAGCAGCAGCGCGCACTCGAGATCCTCAAGTTCAAACTGGACATCCTGTGGGCCATGCTGGACGCCATCGAAAAAGCCTACCCGACATGAACGATTCCCTCATCCCCGCCACACCGGCCCTGAACCGGCGCTTTCGCCTGCAATGGGAAGACGCCCAGCAGGCCTACGTGCTGCTGTACCCGGAAGGCATGGTCAAACTAAATGGCAGCGCTGGTGAAATCCTGAAATGCTGCGACGGCAAGACCACGGTCGACCAGATCGTGCACGACCTGGAAACCAAATTCCAGGCCACCGGCCTGCGCACCGATATCGAGGGCCTGCTGGCCCATGCCCATCAGCACAAGTGGATCGAATGATGCTGCCCACCGATGTTGCCAACAGCGGCGCGCCGACCGTGTCGCCGCCATTCTGGCTGCTGGCCGAACTGACCTACCAGTGCCCGCTGCACTGCGCGTTTTGCTATAACCCGCTCAACTACGATGCGGTGCGCAATGAATTGACGACGGGCGAATGGGTGCGGGTCATGCGCGAGGCGCGCGCATTGGGCGCCGTGCAGCTGGGCTTTTCGGGGGGCGAACCGCTGATGCGCGACGACCTCGAAGAACTGGTCGCCGAAGCGCGCCGCCTGGGCTTTTACAGCAACCTGATCACGTCGGGTGTCGGCCTGAATGAAACCCGCATCGCGGCGCTCAAGAACGCCGGGCTGGATCATATCCAGTTGTCGTTCCAGGATTCCACCCGTGAGCTCAACGATTTCCTGAGCAGCACCAAGACCTTCGACCTCAAGCTCAAAGTCGCCAAGCTGATCAAGCAATACGATTATCCGATGGTGATGAATTGCGTGCTGCACCGCTATAACCTGCCGCATGTCGGCAAGATCATCGAGATGGCGCTGGCGCTGGGCGCCGAATACCTGGAACTGGCCAATACCCAGTACTACGGCTGGGCCATGAAGAACCGCAACCAGCTGATGCCGACGCTCGAACAGGTACGCGATGCCGAACGCGTGGTGGCGGAATATCGCGAGCGGATTGGCGACGCCTGCAAGCTGCTGTTCGTGGTGCCCGATTACTTCGAGGACCGCCCCAAGGCCTGCATGAATGGCTGGGGCGCGGTGTTTCTCGGCGTGGCGCCGGACGGCGTGGCGCTGCCCTGCCACAATGCGCGCGACCTGCCCGGCTTGAATTTGCCGAACGTGCGCGACGTGGGCCTGGCCGACATCTGGCGCACCAGCACCGCGTTCAACGCGTACCGTGGCAATGACTGGATGCAGGAGCCATGCCGCAGTTGCGACGAAAAGGGACGTGATCTGGGCGGCTGCCGCTGCCAGGCATTCATGCTCGCCGGTGACGCGGCAGCGACCGACCCGGTCTGCAGCAAGTCGCCCAAGCGCGGCGAAGTCGACAAGGTGATCCGCTTTGCGAGCCAGCGCCCGGCAGGACTGGACAACGGCCACGTGATCGAGCAGCCGATCGTGTTTCGCACGAATGCGAATTCACGCAATCTCCTGCAGACCGACACGTAAGGCGGGTCGGTCCGCAGGGACCAGGTTACAGCGCCGTATCCGTGCGCAGCACCGGATACAGATTCAACCGCTCGTCATACGATGAATGCCGCTTGGCGAAGAACGCCAGGCGCGCCTGCGGATCCTTGGCAAACGCCGGGTCCGACGCCAGGCGCTGCGCAAATTCGGCGGCCACTTTCGGGTCGGCTGCCATCTGCTCGCGCGCCACGTCCTCGGCCACGTAGTCTTCCATGTATTCCTTGCGCTCGAAGGCCGTGTTGAACGTGCCCCAGGCCAGCAGCGAATCGGGCGCCTGCGGCTCGAACATGGCCACCACCAGCCGCGCCTTCGGCTGCGCGATCGGCACGAACAGCGAGCCGGCCGTTACCGCGCGCGGCTCCGCCATCCACTTGCCCGTGACCGTCAGGCGCTGGTGCCCTTCGACCGAGGCCGCGTCCAGCGTGGCCTTGTCGGCGCGGAAAGTCTCGACGTTGGCGCGCGCAACGCCCTGGTCCAGCTTGCGGAACACGACGCCGTGCTGGCGCAGCTTCTCGCCGACGATGGCGGCCTGCGCCGCCGGCACGATGTAGCCGGCGCCCGGTGCGGTCACTTCCACATCGGCGACGACCTCGTCGCGCAGCGGCACGCGCCACACTTGCGGCCTGGTTTCATCGTAGCGCGTCATCAGGCCGCCCGAAATTTCCGATGGCTTGCGCGTGTATTCGTAGCCATTGAAATTGACCATCTCGGTCTTGTCGGTGGTGCGGTAGTTCAGCGCCACCTTCTTGTTGCCCAGTTTTGCGGCGCGCGCGTCGGCCGCGTAGGCCGCCTTTTGCCAGTCCGCGCCGTGCTTTGCGACCTGGTTCAGCACCGAGACCACGGTGTTGCGGGTGATGCGCACACGCACCGGGTATTCTTTCCACGAGTGCGTTTCCACCAGCATCGCCATGCGGTTACGCAGCTGGAAGTAGCCGGTTGAAAACCGCGGATCCGACACGCTGTCCTCGAAGCCCGACATCGGATCGTCCTGCTTCACGAACGACATGTAGTACGACTGCGGCGTCGAGCCTTCTTTCGCGATGTCCTTGATGACATTGGTGCGCAGCGCCAGGCCGGCCTTGCGGAATTCCGGGTCACCCGAGTACACCGGCTCGACCTGGATCGAGATATCGTGCTGGAACTTGGCGCCGTTGGTCGCGTGCAGATCGACATACGTCAGCGGATCCCACGCGTTCACCAGGCCCAGCATCGCCTGCATTTCCGGCGCATCGGCCTTCAGGTAGTCGCGGTTCAGGTTCAGGTTCTGGGCGGTGGTGCGCCAGCCCATTTCCACCGGACCGCGCTGGTTCGGGCGGTTCCATTTGCCGAAGCGCTCGTGCCCGTCGACGTTAAACACCGGCACGAACAGCAGCACCTGCTTGTCGAGCGCGCCCTTGCCCGCGCGGCCTTCGAGGATCTCGCGCAGCGCCAGGAAACCCGCATCCTTGCCGTCGATCTCGCCGGCGTGGATACCGCCCTGAATCAGCGTGACAGGCAAGCCCGCCTTTTTGGCGGCCGCGGGCGTGAACACGCCGTTGTTGTTGGCCACCAGCGCCTTCATCGGGCGCCCTTCCGGCGTGATGCCGAAGTCGATGCACTGCACCTGCTTCGGATACGCCTGCGCAAACGCGGCGCACAGCGCGATCGTTTCATCGTAGCGGCCGGTGGCCTGGAAGCCGGAGCGTTCCGAAATCGTCGTCAGGTCGGGGGTAGCGGCGTGCGCCAGAGGGAATGCAGACAGCAGGGCCAGCAGTAACGCAGAACGAATCATCGAGAAGCTCCGGCAGGTGACAGGAAAGCCGACGATTATAGACGTGTTCTTGACGCAAAGTTAAGTTCTGGAAACACAAAGGGCGGCGCGCCGAATTAGCCACGCCGCCCGTCAATACGGCCGTTCTGCTCAGCGCGGCGGTGCGCCGGGCGTTGGCCTGATTGCGATTTCCTTCACCTGAGGCCGCACGATTTCCATCGGCACGACGCGGGCGCGGCTTGTGGTCGAGACCGGGCACGCCTGCGTGGCGCGGTAGGTCAGCGCAGCAGCCAGCAAGCCTTCGCTCTCGTCGCCCACCGGCCGCGTCAGGTCGTCGCTGACCTGGCAGGTCGGCGCAAAGCCATCGGTGAAGTCACCAAAGCCCTTGTTGTTGACGCCCTTGAACTCGATCGAGAAATACGTCGTGCCGCAGTTCGGCACCGGTGTGAAGCCATACGGTTTACCGCAGGTGGTGCCGCCGATCTGGATGACCTCGACATCGGCGCCGCGCAAGCCATTGATCACCGATTCGCTGGCCGAGCAGGTGCCGGCCGTGCTCAGCACCGTCACGCGTTTCAGGCCCAGCGTCGGCAGCGGCGTGCCGGTGCGCACCGGGTTGCTCGAAGCGAAGCCCCACGCAGTCGAGCGGAACGGCAGTGGCGCTTCGCGCGGCAACTTGTCGTTGTACTGCGATTGCTCGAACACCTTGCCATTGGTCGACTCCGGCCCCGAGACCATATACGCCAGCTGGCTGGCCAGGTACAGCAGGCCCCCACCGTTGTAGCGGATATCGAGCACCAGGTCGTTCACGCCGGCCTGGCGGAACGTGGTGAACGCATCGATCAGCTGTTTTTCGGAAACCGCGTTGAAGGTGTCGAAGGTCAGGTAACCGACCTTGCCGCTCGCGGTTTCGATGACCTTGACGTTCTTGACCGGTGCGATGCGCACGTCGGCGCCCGTCATCGTCGCCTCGAACGGCACGCCGCCGCGCTGCAGCGTGAAGCGGTGCGCGCTGCCGGCCGTCTCAGGGAACAGGGCCTCGTTGATGCGCGCGATCGATGCCGCGTCGGTCGTGTTGATGAAGTCGATGCCATCGATCTTCGTCAGCTGGTCACCGCGCAGAAGGCCCGCGGCCGCGCCCGGCGAACCCGGTTCCACGGCCGTGATCAGCCAGGTGCGCGGCGCCGTGCCGTTCGCGTTGCGCGACCACGTGATGCCATAGCCCAGATCGATGCCCTGGGTCTGCATCGCTTCCCATTCGGCGGTCGGATAGGTGAAGTGGTAGCGGTCCTTGGCTTGCCCGGTGGCCGTCACGGCCGGCGTCTTGAGCACGTCGAAATAGGCAATGGCGCTCTTGAAGTCGGCCATCTTGTAGGTGTTCGGGACTTCGTTGTACCAGAGGTAGTACTGGTTGGTCCAGGCACGCAAAAATTTGAGTTCGTCCAGCAGCGTGCCCTGCACATCGGGATATGCCTTGCCGCTGGCGTCAAAGCCCGTGCGCGGCACCGCGCACTTGTTCCAGTAAGTGCCGTAGGCGTCGCCGAGCAGGTTGGGATTGAGGTCTTCCGGCGTGGCGCCACTGGTGGTCGGGGTTGGGGTCGGGGCCGGCGTCACCGGCGCCGTGTCCGCCACGGGTGGACGGGCGCCGACACCGGGCGAGCCCCCACCGCCGCCGCAGCCGGCGAGAGCGAACAGCGCAGCGAGCGCGCCGGAAATCAGACGGACGGAAACTGCCTTGTGCGGGAGAGAGAATGTCGGGCTCATGCAGATGATTATAGACGGCGGTTTTCGTGCACAACACCACCAACTGTCACAGGTGAGGCCAGGCGACAACGAAGCATGCCAAGCCGACAAGCATCCATCAGACAACGCCGGCGCGTATGCCGCGCCGGCGTGATCAAAACACCATCAGGCCGCGCGCGGCGCCGCGCCCACCGGCGCATGGAATGCCGCCAGCAGCGCCGCTTCTTTTGCCTTCGCCGCTTTCAGGTGCCGTTCCTTCACATGCCCGTAACCACGGATATCTTCCGGAATGCTGGCCACCGCCACGGCCTGCGCCAGGTTGTCCTCCGTGAGCTTGGGCAGCAGCGCCGCCACCGTCGCGCGGTATTCGCCGATCAGGGCGCGTTCGACGCGGCGCTCGGCGGTGTAGCCGAACACGTCGAACGCGGTGCCGCGCAGGCCCTTGAACTTCGCCAGCACGCCAAACGCGCGCATCATCCACGGGCCAAACTCCTGCTTGATGGCGCGGCCTTCCTTGTCATGCTTGGCCAGCAGCGGCGGCGCCAGGTGGAACTTGAGCGTGATATCGCCTTCGAACATGTTGGCGATTTTTTCACGGAACGCCGGATCGGTGTGCAGCCGCGCGACTTCGTACTCGTCCTTGTACGCCATCAGTTTGTACAGGTACTTCGCCACGGCTTCCGACAGGCGGGTGCCCTTGCCCAGGCGCGCTTCCTGCGCCCTGACCTGCTCGACGAAGGCCGTATACTGGCCCGCATACGCCGCGTCCTGGTACGCCGTGAGCAGCTCGACCCGGCGCTTGACGACATCGTCGAGCGTCTGCATGCGCTTGAACTCGATCACCTTGGCCGGCATCGCCGACTTGCTGACAGCTGCCAGGTCATGTCCCGCGCTGCGGCCCCAGTTGAAGGCCGCCTTGTTGAACGCGACCGACACGCCATTGAGCTCGATGGCCTTGAGCAGCGAGGCTTCGCGCAGCGGCACGCGGCCCTTCTGGAACGCGTAGCCGAGCATGAACATATTGGTGGCGATCGCGTCGCCCAGCAGCGCCGTGGCGATGCTGCCAGCGTCGAGGAATTCGACGTTGGCCTTGCCGCAGGCTTGCTCGATCGCGCCGCGCGAACCTTCGGCCGGGAATTGCCAGTCCGGGTTCTTCACGAACGCGGCCGTGGTGGCGGTGCTCGAATTGACGGCGGCCCAGGTGCGGCCTTCACCCATGCGCGACAAGGCATCGCGGCTGGCCGTGACGATCTGATCGCAGCCGATCACGAGGTCGGCGCTGCCGGTGCCCACGCGGGTCGAATGCAGATCGGCCTGGTGTTCGGCCAGGCGCACGTGCGACATCACGGGGCCGCCCTTCTGGGCCAGGCCGCTCTGGTCGAGCACGATCGCGCCCTTGCCTTCGACGTGCGCCGCCACCGCCAGGATCTGGCCGACCGTCACAACACCGGTGCCGCCCACGCCGGCCACGAGGATGCCGAATGGCGTGGCGACCGATGGAATGACGGGTTCCGGCAGCTCGGGTGGCGCCGCGTCGGACGCTGCAGCTTTTTTCGGCTTTTTCAGACCGCCGCCTTCGACGGTGACGAAGCTCGGGCAGAAGCCCGACACGCACGAATAATCCTTGTTGCACGAGGACTGGTTGATCTGGCGCTTGCGGCCCAGTTCGGTTTCGAGTGGCTCGACCGACAGGCAGTTGGACTGCACCGAGCAGTCGCCGCAGCCTTCGCAGACGGCTTCGTTGATCACGGCGCGCTTGGCCGGGTCGGGGAATTCGCCTTTCTTCCGGCGCCGGCGTTTTTCGGAGGCGCAGGTCTGGTCATAGATCACGGCCGACACGCCCGGCATCTCGCGCAGTTCGCGCTGCACGTCCATCAGTTCGGAGCGGTGACGCACCGTGGTGCCGGGCGCCCAGGCGTAGTCGCTCGGGTATTTGTCCGGCTCGTCGGTGACGACGATGATGGGCGTGACGCCTTCGGCTGCGATCTGGCGGCTGATCATGCCCGGGTCGAGCGGGCCGTCGACGTTCTGGCCGCCCGTCATCGCGACCGCGTCGTTGTACAGGATCTTGTAGGTGATGTTGACCTTGGCCGCCACCGCGGCGCGGATCGCCAGGATGCCCGAGTGGAAGTAGGTGCCGTCGCCCAGATTGACGAACACGTGCTTCTCGTCGGTGAACGGCGACTGGCCAATCCAGGTCGTGCCTTCGGCGCCCATGTGCGTGAAGGTCGACGTTTCACGGTCCATCCACAGCACCATGTAGTGGCAGCCGATACCGGCCATCGCGCGCGAGCCTTCCGGCACCTTGGTCGAGCTGTTGTGCGGGCAGCCCGAGCAGAAATACGGGATGCGGTCGGTTTCCGGGTTCGGCTTGGCCGGAATGTTACGCAGCACCAGCTCTTTGGCTTCGAGGAAGGCGATGCGCTGCGCGACGCGCTCGGCGACCGGGTGGCCGGCGCAGTAGTGGCCGATGCGCGAGGCGATCGCGCGCGCGATCTGCGCCGGGTTCAGCTCGTACGTGGCCGGCAGCAGCCAGTCGCCGTGGCCCATGCGGTTCTTGTTACTCCACTCGCCCGTGTCGTCGAACTTGCCGACCACGCGCGGACGCTCGCCGTCGGGCAGGTTGTACAGCTCTTCCTTGAGCGCGTATTCCATGACCTGGCGCTTTTCTTCGACCACCAGGATTTCATCGAGGCCCCGTGCAAATTCGTGCACGCCTTCGGCTTCGAGCGGCCAGGTCATGCCGACCTTGTACAGGCGCAGGCCGATGTCCTGCGCGGCCTGCTCGTCGATGCCGAGGTCGGCCAGCGCCTGGCGCGTGTCCAGATAGCTCTTGCCGGCGGTGATGATGCCGATCTTCGGCTGCGGGCTGTCCCAGATGATACGGTTGAGCTTATTGGCGCGCGCATAGGCCAGCGCGGCATACCATTTGTGATTGCTCATCCGAACTTCCTGATCCAGCACGGCGTCCGGCCAGCGGATGTTCAGGCCGCCCTCGGGCAGCTGGAAGTCGGTCGGGATCACGGTCTGCACGCGGTCCGGATCGAGATCGACGACAGCACCCGACTCGATGATGTCGGTGACGCATTTCATCGATACCCACAGGCCCGTGTAGCGGCTCATGGCCCAGGCGTGCAGGCCGAAATCGATGTATTCCTGCACCGACGACGGATACAGCACCGGGATCCCGCAGTGGGTCAGGATGTGGTCGGACTGGTGCGCGGTGGACGACGATTTGGCCGCGTGGTCGTCGCCGGCCAGCACCAGCACGCCGCCGTATTGCGACGAGCCGGCGTTGTTGCCGTGCTTGAACACGTCGCCGCAGCGGTCGACGCCCGGGCCCTTGCCGTACCACATCGAAAACACGCCGTCGTACTTCGCGTCCTTGTACAGATTGGTTTGCTGGGTGCCCCAGACAGCGGTCGCCGCCAGGTCTTCGTTCATGCCGGGATGGAACTTGACGTGGTGCGCGTCGAGGTGCGCCTTGGCCTTCATCGCGGTCTGGTCGACCGAGGTGACGGGCGAGCCGCGGTAGCCGGTGATGTAGCCGGCCGTGTTCAGGCCGGCCTTGACGTCGCGCTCGCGCTGCAGCATCGGCAGGCGGATCAGCGCCTGCGTGCCGGTCATGAAGGCGCGGCCGCGCTCGAGCGTCCATTTGTCGTCGAGCGTGATGTCTTGTGCAGGTGCGGATGCGGGCGACGGCGACGCCAGGTGGGCGCGGTCCAGGGGTGCGTTCATTGTGTCTCCAAGAAACTGGTGGCGGTTGCCGGAAGCGGTGCATTTCCTGCATCTCGCTTCTTGGCGGGAGTGGTCTCCCGTCTTGCGCCAGTATAGACCTGCCCCCCCAGCATTAAATTCCAAACAATTCCCCCTCCTTCTTGAATTGCGCAATAAAATTGCCATACAAAAGACGGACGTGGGGATGGTATGTCAAAGATTGAGCTGGATAAAACAGATCGTAAAATCCTGGAGATTTTGCAGAACGATGGCCGGTTGTCGAACCAGGATGTGGCCGAGCGCGTGAACCTGTCGCCGTCGCCATGCCTGCGCCGCATCAAGCGGCTGGAAGAAGCGGGCGTGATCCGCCAGTACGTGGCGCTGCTCGATTCGGACAAGATCGGGCTGGGCTTGCTGGCCTACGTCAACGTGCGCCTGGAAAAGCACAGCGAAGTGGCCAGTACCACGCGCCAGCCGGGCTTGCCCGCAACGTCGCCCCGCAACGATTTCGCGGTGTCGGTGGGCAGCTGGCCCGAAGTCGTCGCCTGCTATGCGATGACGGGCGACATGGACTTTTTGCTGCGCGTGCATGTGGGCGACATGGACCACTTCTCGCGCTTCATGATGGGCACGCTGCTCAAGCATCCGGCCGTGCTGGACGTGAAGTCGAGCTTTGCGCTGCAGCGGATCAAGGAAACAACGGCGATGCCGCTGGTGTGAGTTACTGCCGCGGCTTTCGTGGCGTGAAAAACTTCACCGCGGCCCGCGTGTTGGCCTTGACCGTGTAATCGATCGCCGCGAACTGTTCCTCCAACGCCTCGGCCATCACGCTGCCCGGGCTGGGCGGCGGCAATTCGAGGTGGGCGTCGGCCTCGCCGTATTCGCGCGTGACGACCATCCCGGCTTTCTTTGCAATATGCATCATCGTCTTGTTGGACGTCAGGCACTGCATATAGAGCGTGTCGACGTCCGAATTGCGGCAGTGGATCGCCGCGCGCTGGAAGAGGCGCGTGCCCACGCCCTGCCCGCGCGCCGAGGCCGACACCGAGACGCCAAACTCGGCCACCTGCGCCTTGGCCGTGCCGGTGCGCCCTTCGGTCGGCGCGAACGCCAGGTGCCCCATGCCCACCAGCTGGAACACATTGCTCACGACACCAAAGACGATGTCGCGCTCGAAATCGAGCTTGCCGACATAGGCCGTGATGCCGTCGTCGGACATCATGCTGCCAAAGCGCAGCAGGCGGTCATCCTTGTCGAGCGCGAGCAGATGGCGCAGCACGCGGCGGCGGTCGCGCTCGTGCAATTCCTTGACCAGGACCGGCGGCTGCCCCTTTTTTCCGCGCAAGCCCTGTAACCAGCGGCGTAATGGATTGTCCAGCATGTTCCCACCTTCCCGTGCGCGACAACCAGTCGATGTCGCCCGTAAATCTTAGCCGATCCGGTCGGCGTCTGCCTTGCTTGTCCCTGTGCCCGTACCAGTGCTGCCGACGGCGCCCTCCTTCGGACGCTCGCGCCGCGCCTGCTCCGGCGCTGGCCCTGCCGGCTCGTCTTCGTCGCGCCACTGCGCCTGCTCGCTGACGACGAAGCGGCCCTTGCCAGCCTGCTTGGCGGCGTACATGGCCTGGTCGGCCTCGGCCAGCAACGCTTCCTGTCCGCGCGCCGCGCCCATCTGGCCGCGCGCGCTGGCGATGCCGATACTGGCCGAGATCCTGATGGCATGACCATCGGCCTCGGTGATCGATTCGATTTCGGCCAGCACTAGGCGCGCCACGCGCAGCGCGCCGTCGCGCGACGTCACGTCTTCGAGCAGGATAACGAATTCATCGCCGCCCAGGCGCGCCAGCGCATCTTCGGCGCGCAGCCTGGCCTGCACGCGGCGCGCCACGGTCTTGAGCACCAGGTCGCCGGTCGCATGGCCCCAGGTATCGTTGACTGCCTTGAAGCCGTCCAGGTCGATGAACATCAGCACCACGACGCTGTCGCGACGGTCGGCCCGGGCCAGCGCCCGTTCGAGCAGGCGGGTCAGTTGCCGGTAGTTGATCAGGCCGGTCAGGCTGTCGTGCTGGGCCAGGCGCTCGAGCTGGACCGACTGCGCCTGCAGCTCGGCGGTGCGCTCGGCCACGCGCTGCTCGAGCGTTTCGTTGGCCGCCTGCAGGCGGCGGTTGACGACGCCGATGATACGGTAGCTGCGGCGCAGGCGCACACCGGCATAGGCCAGCAGCACCAGCAACAGGCCCGAATACGCCGCCAGGTAACCGCGAAAACGCTGGCGCTCGAGCAGCACGGTGGTGAACGAACGCTCGAATTCCTGCTCCAGGCGGTCGAGCACGATGTCGCTGCCGACGGCAGCAATCTGCGCTTCGAGCAGGTTTTCCAGCGGCCGCTTTTCGAGGATCACGCGGCTGCTCAGGATCACGGCGTCCATCTTGTCGACGACGGCGGGCGAAAAGGCGATCTCCTGGGCGGCGACATTGCCCAGGATTTCTTCGATACGGCTGGCCAGCGCGGGCGATGGGGCGATGTTGTAGCGCAGGATGTCGGTCAGCAGCGCATTGAGGGTCGTATCGAGCCGCACGACGAACTGGGCCGGTGCCAGCGCGCCTTCGATGCCGGAAATTTCGGTCTTGAGGTCGGCCACCGCCGGTGGCATGTGCAGCAGCGCTGCGCGCAGGCGCGGATTGTGCCGCGCGAACTCGGCCACCAGCATTTCCTTGTTGCGCAGCGCCGTGCGCAGATCGGCGCAGGCCTCGGTGGCGGCGCGGCTGCCGGTCAGTGGCGCGGCTTGCTCCAGACGCGCCATCAGGATGCGCATGCGCGGCAGTTGCGAACTCAGGTCGGGCCGGACGCTGGCGCGGCCGGTGTGGGCGCGCAGCAGGTTGGCGTCCCATTCGGCGTCGAGCTTTTCGAATTCGCGCAGGTTGAGCAGGACGTTGCTGCGCACTTCGGGGTCGATCACCTCGGTGCGGGTGTACAGAAAGACCAGCAGTGCGCTCATCAATACGACGGCCAGGCTCGCCAATAACAGGCGGCGGCGCCGTAGCCAGCTCCCTACCCGCCGTACCAGCATCCTGAACATCGTTTTTCTCCAACGCAACAATTGACCATGTGGAAGAATAACAAACCGCTGGCCCACACTGTACGCAGGGTGTAACTACATGTAACTGTGACGCTCTACAGAGCGGTTTTTCACACTTTATTACAAATGGCAGCCACTGCCTCCACGCGCGCCTGGTGTACGGCCTGGGCAATTCGGTCGCGCTGGTCGCAGCGCGCCGCCACGGCACCGGCGTCCACGCCACGCGCCGCGCCAAGGGCTTGCAGCAGCCAGTCCCCTGCCGGGTCGTGTTCAGTATTTTTGGCGTGACAACGCGTGGCCAGCAGCATCTGGACAAAGCGCGCGCTCTTGCGGAAGGCATCGCTGCGCTCGAACAGCGTGACGAGCGCGTCGGCATCGAGTTCGCGTGCCTGCGCAAGCACGCCATGCTCGCGCGCCGTCATCAGGGCCAGGTCGCGGCATTCATTGGGTACCTTCAAGCGCTTGGACACCGCCTCGACGGCCGCCGTGCCAACGTCGCGCATCAGGGCCGCGAAACGGATCTCCAGCGGGTGATCCTGCTGCGCGGCGGTGTCGATGACGCGCAGCGTGCGCTCTTGCGTATCGAGCTCGGGCAACAGGCGCGCCAGTGCGCCGCACTCGTCCAGCACGACCAGCATGCGCGACGGCTGGCGTTCCATCAGGCCGCGCGCCAGCTCTTGCCAGACGCGCTCGGGCACGAGGGCGTCGACCTCCCCCGCCTCGACCATCTTGCGCATCAGGACATTGGTGTCGTTAGCCACCTTAAATTCGGGCAGGCGCGCGGCAAAGCGCGCGACGCGCAGGATGCGCACCGGGTCTTCGGCAAAGGCGTCGGACACGTGGCGGAACAGGCGTGCTTCCAGGTCATTGCGGCCGCCCAGCGGGTCGACGATCACGCCATCCTCGCCCTGCGCCATCGCATTGATGGTCAGGTCGCGCCGCACCAGATCCTGTTCGAGCGTGACATCGGGCGCCGCATGGAACACGAAGCCGTGATAGCCGGGCGCGGTCTTGCGCTCGGTGCGCGCCAGCGCGTATTCCTCGTGCGTTTTCGGGTGCAGAAAGACCGGAAAATCCTTGCCCACGGCGCGAAAGCCGGCCTCGATCATCTGTTCGGGCGTGGCGCCCACGACCACGTGGTCGTGGTCCTTGACCGGCAGCCCGAGCAGCGCATCGCGCACGGCGCCGCCGACAACATAACTGCGCATTGTTTACTCCGGCAAATCGGCGTCGTGCAACGGCGTCGGGTGGTTTTCCAGCATCGCTTCGTTCACCCAGCGCGCCACGGCCGGATGGGCCAGCACGCGCTCGCAATACGCTTGCAGCGCCGGGGCCAGCATCACGCCATAGGTCTGGAAACGCAGCACGATCGGCGCATAGAAAGCGTCGGCAACCGAGAACGCGCCGAACAGGAACTGGTGATGGCCGAAGCGCGACAGGCAGTCTTCCCAGATTTCGCAGACGCGGCCAATGTCGGCCTGCGCGCCGTGCGTGCGACCGCGGCCCGGCAGGCGGGCCTGGATATTCATTGGCATGGCGCTGCGCAGTTCGCCGAAGCCGGCGTGCATCTCGGCCACGATCGAGCGCGCCAGCGCGCGCGCCGCCACGTCCTGCGGCCACATATGCTTGTCAGGAAATTGCTCGGCCAGGTATTCGGTGATCGCCAAGCTGTCCCACACCGTCATTTCGCCGGCCAGCAGCACCGGGACGCGGCCCGCGTGCGAGTAGCGGGCAATCTCGTTGGACGTATCGGGCTGGTCGAGCAAGACCTTGATTTCAGTGAACGGAATCCCGAACGCCATGGCCGCGACCCAGGGGCGCATCGACCATGACGACAGGTTCTTGTTGCCGATGATGAGCGTCAAGCCGGGGCTGCGGGTCTGGTCCAGGGTGTGCGTGAGAATCGGGTCGCGTTCGATGGTCTGCATGGGGTCTCGTCGGGTACGTGGCGAAGGGCGTCCCGGGCGGCGCATGAAAGCCCGGGACGGCTGCGGTAATCGACATCAGCTTGCGGCCCAATGCCACGGCTGTCAAGGCGCTCGCCCGGCGACCGGGCGAACCGCGGCCTGGTCAGCCTGTCAATCCAGCACGGACGTGGATGGCCGCGGCGTGATCGTGCCCAGGCGCGCCTTGAGCGACTGCGGCTTGCCTTCGAAGATCGACGCATAATTGGTGGCGTTGGCCATCACGTTGCGCACGTAGCCGCGCGTTTCGGTGAACGGGATGGTTTCGACGAAGATCGCCCCTTCCATTGGCGCGTCGAGCCGGCTGCGCCAGGTGCGCGAGCGGCTCGGGCCGGCGTTGTAGGCGGCCGTGGCCAGCACTTGCGAGCCTTCAAAATTGTTGAGCACCATCGTCATGTAGTTGGCGCCGAGCGTGATGTTCACGTGCAGGTCGTTGAGCATGCTCGTGACAAAGTTGTTCAGGCCAATCTTGGCCGCCACCCACTTGCCGGTGGCTGGCATCACCTGCATCAGGCCCGATGCGCCCACGCCCGACCGTGCATCGCGGATGAAGCGCGACTCTTGCCGGATCAGGCCATACACCCAGGCCTTGTCGAGACTCAGGCCCTGGGCCGTGGGCCGCAATACGTCGAGGTGCGGCGCCGGGAAGCGCTGGTCATAGCTGAACTCGGTGCGCGTGCGCAGCGATGTCTCGACCATGCGGTCGAGCAGCTCGTTGCGGCGCGCCAGCTCGGCAGCGGCCAGCAACTGGCGTTCGGACAGATTGCGCAGACCCCAGCTCCATTCGCGGTTGCCTTCGGCGCGCAGACGCAGATCGTAGAATTTGATGGCCCGTTGCAGACTCTGATTCGCCGTGGCCTGGGCCAGTTCGGCGGCCGTGATCGGCGCGATCGGGGGCGGCGCGACGACCTGGTTGCCCAGCTCTTCCTGGGCCAGCTGGGTATAGAAGGTGGTCTGGCCGGCGATGCTCTGCCACTGCGCGCGCGCCTCGGCCGGACGCCCTTCGCCCTGGTGCGCGCGCCCGAGCCAGTAGACCCAGGTCGAGTCGGCGCGCAGGGCCGGCGGCATCGTTTCGATCGTGGTGCGCACGGTTTTCCAGTCGCCGCGGCGCAGCGCCATGCGCGTCTTCCACTGCATCTGGAAGTCGCTCAGGGGCGCGCCATTCGCCCGTTCCCAATACGCGTGCGCTTCGGGCGCCAGCACGATCGAGGCGGCCAGCGCCACATTGGCCCAGCCGATCGCGCGTTCTTCGGGCGTCAATTGGGCGCTGTTCTTTTCGAGCCCAGCCACGGCCAGGCGCAGCGTGGTGCGCGCCATGCGGCCCACGGCAACCAGGTACAGCTCGCGCTCGGCGCGGCTGTTGCCGATCCCGCGCGCCATCGCCACGGCGGGCAGGTCGACCGCCTGGGTGGCCCGGGTTTCGGGTAAACCGAGCAAGACGGCAGCGCGGCGCGCCGGGCCGCTGGCATTGTCCAGGCCCGCCAGACGCAGCTGCGTGAGCAGATCGGCTTCGGTGAACTGGCCATTGGCCACCAGCTGCGCAATCAGGGCGCCGCAGGCGTCACCATAGCCGGCAGGGGTTTTCAGGAGTACGCGCGCTTCGTCGGCGACGCGCTCGCCGCGCTCGGCCCTGGCCAGCAGCGCGTAGCAGCGGATCGGCAGGCTGCCGGACTGGGCCAGCGTGCCCGCTTCGCGTTCAAAGGTGTTCCATTCGCGGCGCTTGCCCAGCTCCATCAGCCATTCGGCGCGCAGCTGTTCAGCCACCGCCGTGCCTTCGTGGCGCCGCAGCACTTGCAGCACCTCGTCCTGGATGGCATCGCGCAGGCGCGGTTTCAGACGATAATAGTCAACGTAGGACGCCAGCAGGTAATTGGTCACCGGCAGGCGCGACGCAATGGCGTTGGCCCGCGCTTCGTCGCTCTGGCGCGCCGCTTCGCGCAGCAACATGAAGTTGTCGTCGTCGGCGCGGCTGGCGGCGCCCGCCACGGTAGGCGCACCCGCCGGAACGGGGGACAGTGCTACCTCGGGCGCGGGTGCTTCCGGGTCTTCCTGGGCCGCTGCGCCTGGCGCAAACGCCAGACTCAGAACAAGGGCAATAGCAGCCGGCAACACGCCGACAGGCAATTTCGATTGAAACATCCACCACTCTCACAATACGCTGCATTGAAACCATGACCGGCGAACCAAGAATACCACGCGCCTCCGTGCCGCACCCAGACACAAGTGCTCTACAGCAACCACATCAAGACAAGGCGTTGTTGCGCGACACACTCAAGGCACGCCGGCGTGCGCTTGATCCTGAACAGAAAGCCGCATGGGACCAGCGCATTGGCGCGCGGGTGCTGGCGTGGTGGCAAGCCAATCCCCACGCCTCGCTGGCCGTCTACTTGCCGCTCGCGGGCGAGCCGGACCTGAGCGCAGCGTACGCGGAAATGGCGGCGGCAGGCGTACGACTGGCGCTACCCGTGGTCGTGGCGCGCCATGCGGCGCTGGAATTTGCCGAGTGGCAGCCGGGCGAGCCGACCGTGGCCGACCGGATGGGCGTGGCGGTGCCAGCCGAGTTACGCATGGTGGCGCGGCCGCCGGCATTGCTGGTGCCGTGCCTGGGGTTTAATACTTTGGGGTATCGCGTGGGGTATGGCGGCGGGTTTTATGACCGGACGCTGGCGCCCGAGCCGCGCCCGAGCACGGTGGGCATCGCGTATGCGTGCCAGTTGGTCGAGTTTGTCGGCGACGCGCACGATGTGCCGCTCGATCGGGTGATTACCGAAGCGTGATGTGCACTAACGTATCGAACATCGGTTGAACGCGTGGACGGCTCCGCCGTCCACGCTACCTTCAGCAGCTCAAGGCCTGAGCCGCTGCCAGATCGCCGTCGTCGGCACTGCCTGGTTCATGCTGTAGAAATGCAGACCCGGCGCACCGCCGGCCAGCAGCTTTTCGCACAAGCCAGTGACGACATCCAGGCCAAAGGCCTTGATCGACGCGCTGTCGTCGCCAAAGCTGGCCAGTTTGAGACGCACCCAGCGCGGGATCTCCGCGCCGCACATGTCCGAGAACCGCATCAGCTGCATGTAGTTCGTGATCGGCATGATGCCGGCCACGATCGGCACCGTCACGCCCAGCTTGCGCACATTGTCGACGAACGAAAAATACGCATCGGCATTGTAGAAGTACTGGGTAATGGCGGCGTCGGCCCCGGCGCTCACCTTGCGCGCGAACGCTTGCAGGTCGTCCTGCGGCGAACGTGCCTGCGGGTGCATTTCGGGATAGGCCGCCACTTCGATGCGGAACCAGTCGCCGGTTTCCTGGCGAATGAATTCGACCAGGTCGCTGGCATAGCGCAATTCACCGGCGCCGCCGTAACCGCTCGGCAAGTCGCCGCGCAGCGCCACGATGCGCCGGATACCGCTGTCCTGGTACTGCTTGAGGACGGCGCGGATCGACTCGCGCGTGGCGCCCACGCACGACAGATGCGGCGCAGCTTCATGGCCGGCGGCCTGGATTTCCTGCACCGTCTGCAGCGTACCCTGCTGGGTACTGCCGCCGGCACCGAACGTCACCGAGAAATACTTCGGCTGCAACTCGGCCAGCTTGGCCCGCGTCACGCGCAGTTTCTCGGCACCTTCCGGCGTCTTGGGCGGGAAGAACTCGATACTGAAATCAGGAGTTTCCATCTTTGTCGGAGAGAAGCAAGGAAGAAAGCGCCCACGAAATGATGCTGTACAGGATGGCTGCCAGGAAGGCCGACCAGAAACCGGCAACTTCAAAACCACCCACCACGTTCGCCACCAGCCAGAACAGCACAGCATTGATGACCAGGATGAACAGGCCCATCGAGAGCAGCGTTACTGGCAGCGTCAACAGCACCAGCACGGGCCGGATCAGCGTATTGACCAGGCCCAGCACCAGCGCCGCGATCAGGGCGGTGCCGACGCTCGAGACTTCGACGGAGTGCATCAGGTAAGGCAGGGCCATCAGGGCCGCGGCATTGATCAGCCAGGTGATTAACAGGCGCATCGTTACAGACTTTCGTGGAATTGGATAAACGAAACGCCCCGAAAGGCGTTTCACATGACAACAGAGACTACTGCACAGTCAGGGACTGATCAATAGCGGTAGTGTTCCGGCTTGTACGGACCGTCCTGGCTCACCGTGATGTACTTGGCTTGCTCGTCGGTCAGCGTGGTCAGCTGGGCGTTCAGCTTGCGCAGTTGCAGGCGCGCGACTTTTTCGTCCAGTTTCTTCGGCAGCGTGTACACGCCCACCGGATACTGCTCGGTGTTCATGAACAGTTCGATCTGGGCGATCGTCTGGTTGGCAAACGACGAGCTCATCACGTACGACGGGTGACCCGTACCGCAACCGAGGTTCACCAGGCGGCCTTCGGCCAGCAGGATGATGCGCTTGCCATCAGGGAAGATGACGTGATCGACCTGCGGCTTGATGTTGTCCCACTCATATTTCTTGAGCGCGGCAACTTCGATTTCGTTGTCGAAGTGACCGATATTGCAGACGATGGCCTGGTCTTTCATCTTGAGCATGTGCTGCTCGGTGATGACGTGGTAGTTGCCGGTGCAGGTAACGAAGATGTCGCCGTGTTCGCACGCGTAATCCATCGTCACGACGCGGTAGCCTTCCATCGCCGCCTGCAGTGCGCAGATCGGATCGATTTCAGTGACCCACACCTGCGCCGACAATGCGCGCATGGCCTGGGCCGAGCCCTTGCCGACGTCACCGTAACCGGCGATGACAGCCACTTTACCGGCGATCATGACGTCAGTCGCGCGCTTGATGCCGTCGACCAGCGATTCGCGGCAACCATACAGGTTGTCGAACTTCGACTTGGTGACCGAGTCATTGACGTTGATGGCCGGGAAGGCCAGCTTGCCCTCTTGGTGCATCTGGTACAGGCGGTGTACGCCGGTCGTGGTTTCTTCGGTCACGCCCTTGATTTCTGGCAGACGCTTCGAGTACCACTTCGGATCACGTGCCAGACGGCCCTTGATTGCGTTGAACAGGCAGATTTCTTCTTCCGAACCCGGCTTGTCGAGCACCGAGATATCGGTTTCAGCGCGCACGCCCAGGTGCAGCAGCAGGGTTGCATCGCCGCCATCGTCCAGGATCATGTTGGCGTGGCTGTCGCCTGGCCATTCGAAGATGCGATGGGTGTATTCCCAGTATTCGTCCAGGGTTTCGCCCTTGACGGCGAACACTGGCGTGCCGACCGAGGCGATGGCCGCGGCAGCATGGTCTTGCGTCGAGTAGATATTGCACGATGCCCAGCGCACGGTGGCGCCCAGTGCTTCCAGCGTGCGGATCAGCACGGCGGTCTGGATCGTCATGTGCAGCGAGCCGGCAATGCGCGCGCCCTTGAGCGGTTGCGTGGCAGCGTATTCTTCCTGGATGGCCATGAGACCCGGCATCTCGGTTTCAGCGATGCGGATTTCTTTTTCGCCCCAGGCGGCCAGGGAAATGTCGGCGACCAGATAGTCGGCAGTTTCTTTGAGTACGGCGTTCATCACGCCCTCCTTTCAATGATTAGAAAAAAGTAACGTGAGCGCAGTTGCTGATATCCGAGCCTGGCTGAAAGGAGTCTTTCAGTCGCAACGCTCCTCGGAACGAAGTAGTTTAGCACGCCTGATCCGCAATGGATATGCTTGCCTGGACGAGCACCGGTACACGGCGTGACCCGACACCGGCGGCCGGCGGTTCGGGCTTCACGGCTCGCCGTTAGCGCCGAACGTGCGAAATCCTGAACGTTCATTCAGGCGTTCCATGTAAGCGAGCACGGCCGGATAGTGTGGCCGCTCCATCGGCGTGAGCAGCCAGCGGTTGACCGACAGGCCGATCACGACGTCCGCCAGCGAGAATTGCGCACCCGTGACGTAGGCGCCAGTGGTGGCCAGCTGGCGTTCGAGGATGCCGATATGCCGGTGCCAGCTCGCAATGCTGGCCGCGATCTGACCCGGATCGCGGTGCGCCGGGCTGCCCCGCACCAGTCCCATGAACGCATAGCGCCAGGCATTGTTCAGTTCGGTGGCTTGCCAGTCCATCCATTGCTCGACCAGTGCGCGGGCGCGGGGCGTGGGCGGCAACAGGTGTTGTTCGGCGCTGTTGGCGCACAGGTAGCGGCAAATCGCGTTCGATTCCCACAGCACGAAGTCGCCATCGACGATGACCGGCACCGTCGCGTTCGGGTTGAGCGCAAGGAAGGCTTCCTGCTGGGGAGGCTGGAAGCCAGTTCCCCAGTCTTCGCGCTTGAACGGGATATCCAGTTCGCTGCAGGTCCACAAGACCTTGCGCACGTTGAGCGAGGCAGCTTTTCCGAGAATTTTGAGCATGGGGGTTCCTGTGAAATGAAAGCGGGTAATTCAGACGGTAATGCGGCCTTCGAGATACAACACGCATCCACCTTCGAGCTCGACGCGGCCGTCGACCAGCCGGCACGCCAGTTCGCCGCCGCGGCGCGATGCCTGGAAGGCGCGCAGTGTCGTCTTGCCCAGCCGCTCGCCCCAGTATGGCGCAAGCGCGCAATGAGCGCTGCCCGTGACGGGATCTTCCGGCACGCCCTTGGCCGGGGCAAAGTAGCGGCTGACGCAATCGTAGTCGCCATCGCCGGGCGCCGTCACGGCCAGACCAGGCCGTGGCAGGCGCCCGATGGCGTTGAAGTCCGGCGCCAGTTCGCGCACGGCCCGTGCGTCTGCCAGCACCACCGTATAGCCGAATCCATCGTCGAGGACGTCGAGCAGTTCGTGCGGATGGCAACCCAGGGCCGCCGCCAGGCCGGGCGGTGCCGCCACCGGCACGAGTGTGCGAGCAGGGAAATTCAGTACATAGCCGGTTGCTGAACGCCGCACCGGCAACGGACCGCTCGCCGTGTCGAACACGACCTCGGTACGACCGGGCTCGAGCCGTTCCATGACAACCGCCGCGCTCGCCAGCGTCGCATGGCCACACAGCGGCATTTCAACCAGCGGGGTGAACCAGCGCAGCCGGTACTGCCCGTCATGCGGTACCAGGAACGCCGTCTCGGACAGGTTGTTTTCGGCAGCGATCGCATGCATCAGCGCCGTGTCGGGAAACGCGTCCAGCACGACGACGGCGGCCGGATTGCCGCCAAACAGCCGGTCTGTGAAGGCATCGACTTGATAGATGGGTAGTACCTGCATGGCGTCCTTCTAGTGCAATGGGCAAGAAAAAACCCCAAAAACTGCAGGGCAATTTTTGGGGTTCGCTGTGCGGTCGCGGTGTGCGCGTCAGGAACTCAGGCGATGCCGGCCGCTGCGCGCAGTTCGGCTGCCTTGTCGGTGCGTTCCCACGTGAATTCCGGCTCTTCGCGACCGAAGTGGCCGTAGGCGGCGGTCTTGGTGTAGATCGGACGCAGCAGGTCGAGCATCTGAACGATGCCTTTCGGACGCAGGTCGAAGTGCGCGTTGACGAGCGCTGCGATCTTGTCGTCCGGGATCACGCCGGTGCCTTCGGTGTACACGGTGATATTGATCGGACGCGCCACGCCGATGGCGTAGCTGACCTGCACCTGGCACTGACGCGCCAGACCGGCGGCGACGATGTTCTTCGCCACGTAGCGGGCCGCGTAGGCAGCCGAACGGTCGACCTTGGTAGGATCCTTGCCCGAGAATGCGCCGCCGCCGTGCGGGGCTGCGCCGCCGTAGGTGTCGACGATGATCTTGCGGCCGGTCAGGCCGCAATCGCCCTGCGGACCGCCGATGACGAAGCGGCCGGTCGGGTTGACCAGGAAGCGGGTGTCCTTGAGCCACTCTCGCGGCAGCGTGGTCTTGATGATTTCTTCGATGACGGCTTCTTCGATCTGCGCGTGCGTCACGTCAGGATGGTGCTGGGTCGAGAGCACGACGGTGTCGACGGCCACCGGGCGGCCATCGACGTAGCGCAGCGTGACTTGCGACTTGGCATCCGGACGCAGCCATGGCAGGCGGCCATCCTTGCGCAGCTGCGACTGGCGCTCGACCAGGCGGTGCGCGTAGTAAATGGCAGCTGGCATCAGCTCTGGCGTTTCATCGCAGGCATAGCCGAACATCAGGCCCTGGTCACCGGCGCCCTGGTCGAGATCGATGCCCTTGCCTTCGTCGACACCCTGGGCGATGTCCGGCGACTGCTTGTCATAGCAGACCATGACAGCGCAACCTTTGTAGTCGATGCCGAAATCGGTATTGTCGTAGCCGATGCGCTTGATGGTGTCACGTGCGACCTTGATGTAGTCGACGTTGGCGTGGGTGGTGATTTCACCGGCGAGAACGACGAGGCCGGTATTGCACAGCGTTTCTGCAGCGACGCGGGCGGTTGGATCCTCGGTCAGGATCGCATCGAGGATGGCGTCGGAAATCTGGTCAGCCACCTTGTCTGGGTGGCCTTCGGAAACGGATTCAGAGGTAAAGAGGTAGTCGTTCGACATGAAGGCTCCTGTTACGGGTCATAATTCTGCCGCAGCAAACTGAGCCTGCGACGCTTTAGCGACATTTATATTCCGCTTCGCAAGTTGTCTGTTAACTCGGCGGATCCTGCATAAAGTGGTATTTTACGCTTCCTTGGAATTTTGGTGTGGAAACGCGCGTGGCGTCCGCTACCCAACAATCGACATGCTAGTTGTACTTTTCCGGATACTCTCCGTTTTTCCCTTGCCACTCCTGCACGCCCTGGGCGCAGCGATGGGTTGGCTGGTGTATGGCCTGTCGCCATCGTATCGCAAGCGCCTGCGCGCCAACCTGGTTCAGGCCGGCTATGACGCCCACTGGCGCGCGGCCGTGGCCGAGGCCGGCAAGGCCGCCATCGAGCTTGCGTTCGTCTGGTGCGCCAACCCGGAGCGGGTTGCCAGGCATGCCACAGTAGAGAATTGGGACCTGGTCCAGGCGCGGCTCGACGCCGGTCGCGGGATTGTCTTTCTTACGCCACACCTGGGCTGCTTTGAAATGACGGCGCAGCAAATCGCGCTGCGCACGGCGTTGACGGTCATGTATCGCCCGCCGCGCAAGAGCGCATTGAAGCCACTGGTCGAAGGCGCCCGTGCGCGTCACAACCTGCATCTGGCGCCGGCCAATCTGTCCGGCGTGCGCATCCTGGCCAAGACCCTCAAGGGCGGCCAGCCGATCGGCTTGCTGCCAGACCAGGTGCCACAAGAAGGCGAAGGCGTCTGGGCGCCATTTTTCGGCCGCAATGCCTACACGATGACGCTGCCGGCCAAGCTGGCCCAGCTCGGCAAGGCCGACATTCTGCTGGTGTATGCCGAGCGCCGTGCGCATGGCGCCGGCTACATCGTGCGCTTCGTCGAATTCGATGGTGACCTGTCGGGCACGGGTGCCGAGCAGGCAGCCGCCATCAACCGCGCGATGGAGCAACTGATCGCCCGTGCGCCGGCCCAGTATTTCTGGAGCTATAACCGCTACAAGCAGCCGGACGGCGTGGCGGGCCCTGACACCGAGGTCGCACCATGAAGATCTTGCTGGGATTTATGTGGTTGCTGCATTTCATGCCATTGCCCATCTTGGGGCGCTTCGGCGAAGCGGTCGGCAGCCTGATGTTCGTGATCCTGGGCAAGCGCCGCAAGATCGCGCTGACCAATCTGCGCCTGTGCCTGCCCGAGCTCGATGAACGGGCACGCCGTACGATCGCCAAGCAGCATTTCCGCGCCTACGCCCGCAGCATCTTCGAGCGCTCGATCCTGTGGTGGGCGCCGGAAGAACGCGTGCGCAGCCTGATCCAGATCGAACCGTCGGTACCGCTGGCCGCCATGCAGGACGGCCCGACGATCCTGCTGTGTCCGCACTTCGTGTGCCTCGACGTGGCCGGCATCGGTGCCCGTGTGATTCCGGTGTGCAGCATGTACGTGCCGCAAAAGAATGCCGATTTCGACCGCCTGCTGCGTCACGGCCGCGAACGCTACGGCCCGGTACGCCTGGTCACGCGCAAGGAAGGCATCAAGCCGATCCTGCGCGCACTGCGCGACGGCCTGCCCTACTTCATGCTGCCCGACATGGACTTCGGCGAAAAGGATGCCGAGTTCGTGCCGTTCTTCGGCGTGCCGGCCGCGACGTTGACCGCGCTGGGCCGCATTGCCGGCACGACCGGCGCCAAGGTCATCCCCGTGATCGCCACCTACCTGCCGAACTACCAGGGCTGGCGCGTGCGCTTTTATCCGGCCTGGGACAACTACCCGGGTGACGATATGGTCGAAGCGACCCGCCGCATGAACGCTTTCATTGAAGAGCGCGTGCGCGAGGCGCCGGAACAATATTTCTGGACCCACAAACGCTTTAAAACCCGGCCGCCGGGTGAACCTTCGCTGTACGATTGAAGCCATGAAACTGAAATTTACCAAGATGCACGGCGCCGGCAACGACTTCATCGTCGTCGATGCAATCAACCAGCAAGTCGACTTGAGCGTTGCGCAATGGCGCCGTCTGGCCGACCGCCGCTTCGGCATCGGCGCCGACCAGATCCTGGTCGTGGAACGCCCGACCGACGCTGGCGTGGACTTTCGCTATCGCATCTTCAACAACGATGGCGGCGAGGTCGAACAGTGCGGCAACGGCTCGCGCGCCTTCGTGCGCTTTGTCGTCGACAAGGGGCTGACACAGGCGCGCAGCATTCGCGTCCAGACCATGTCGGGCATCATCAATCCGCGCCTGGAAGACGATGGCAGCGTCACGGTCGACATGGGGGCGCCGCGCCTCGTGCCGGCCGACGTGCCGTTCGACGAGGCCGGCCTGGCCGGCATGGTCCAGGGCGACGACACACTTTGGCCATTGCCGGTCGGCGATGAGACCGTCTTCGTGTCGGTCGTGTCGATGGGCAATCCGCATGCGGTGCAGGTGGTCGACGATGTCGATGCGGCGCCAGTGGAAGAGACGGGTCCGCTGATCGAGCGCCACGTGCGCTTTCCAAAACGCGTCAATGCCGGCTACTTGCAAGTGATCGACCGGCACCATATCCGCTTGCGCGTGTTCGAGCGCGGCGCGGGCGAGACGCTGGCCTGTGGCACCGGCGCCTGCGCCGCGGTCGTGGCCGGCATCCGGCGCGGCCTGCTCGATTCGCCCGTGCGCGTCTCGGCCCGTGGTGGCGAGCTGAGCATCGCCTGGGCCGGCCCGGATCAGCCGGTGTATCTGAGCGGCCCGGCCGTGTCGGTGTTTGAAGGCGAAGTCGAGATCTGAGCCTGATGCCGCCAAGTCAGGCGGCCGTGCCTTGATTGAACGACACGCGCGTCAGGCCGCCAATCCGACGTCGGTCCCGGCCCCGTCGTCGCTGCCAGGCTGCGCAATGTTGAGCAGCGTGCGCAATCGGTACAGGCGCTGGCGGTAGTTACCTTCCGGCCCGGCCGGGCCACAATCGACCGGCTCGAACAGGCGCACGATGCGGTCGAGCGCCTGGCGCTCGGGCCCCGGCGCCACCATCACCAACCGCCGCTTGCTGCGGCCGTAACTGGCGCGGATATCGATGACCAGGCAGTGGCCCTGGTCGGCGGCCACCACATCGAGCAGCAGGGCTTCGGGGCGCGACAGGTTGAACAGCTGCGCCAGTTCGAGGCGCGCCGCCAGCAGCGGATGCCCCGCCAGCGCCCCGGCGTGCAGCGCCAGCAAGGCACCCGTGTCGGTGTATGGTGTGGTGGTCAGGCGCGGCGCGATCTTGTGCAGCAGACCGGCCGCGTCCGGCGCATCTTGCTGCGCCGCCTTTTGCAGCCAGTACACGGCCCGCACATCGTTGTTTTCGTTTTCGCGGCGCGCGCGCCAGGCGATGTGGCCGCATTCGAGCTGGGCATCGCGATACCCCATCTCGGCCGCGCGTTCGAGGTAGCGCTGGGCATCGGCCACGTTACGTTGTGAGAATTCTGGCTTGATACAGATGCGCGACAGCGCGTACCACGCCTCGGCCAGCCCCTGCTCGCCCGCCAGTGTCAGCCAACGGATTGCCCGTTTGAAATTGGCCACGTGCGCAGCACGCGCATCGCCACTGCCAATGCGCCGGCCATCCACCCGCATGCGGGCAGAACGCAGGCCCAGCGCCAGTTGCGCGTGGGGATCGTGTTCGGCGGCAGCCAGTTCCCAGAAGATGGCCAGCTCACCGGGATCGCAGGGCACCGGCGCAGCGCCGGCCCCCCCTACATCACCAACACCATCGACGCCATGGACCCCATCGAGCGCGGGATCCATCAGACGCGCGCAACGCGACAGCAGCGCGATTTCGTCCGGCGCCAACCGGCGCAGTTCGCCGGGCTGGCCGCGCTCGCCGTGCTCATCGACCAGCGCCCGCGCCTGCGGTAACGCCAGTTGCAAATAATCGGCCCAGCGCCGCGCGAACCACAGGGCGTCGAGGCCTGCATGCTGCGCCATGGCGGCGTACTGCGCCGGCGCGGGCCGCGCGCCATGCAGCGCCCCCTGCGCCGCCGACGTACGCGCCGCCATGGCCGGCTTGACTGTCGCCCTGCTGGCGGCCTGCTCGTGTTGCCGGGTTAATAGCACCTGGGCATGCGAAAACCCGGCCCGCGCGGCGTCTTCGAGCGCACGCACGGCTTTGGGCTGCTGCTGTTGCGCGGCCGGCGCCAGGGGATCGAGCACCAGTTGCGCAAACACGAGGCCGGCATGCACGCTGCCATCGTCATACGCGCGTTCGTACCACTGCGACACACCTGCTGCGTCGCGCTGCGCTAATTCAAGCGGGATATGGTTGCCGATTAATTGCCAGGCTGGCGGACAATCTTGCCGCGCCGCGCGCTCCAGCCAGTGCAGCGCGGTAGGAAGGCTTTGCGGCAAGCTGCTGCTGCCAAACAAGTACAGCTTGCCCAGCGCGAGCTGGGCTGCCACCTGGCCGGCACGGGCATTGCGGATGATCGCCAGTTCTTCGCGGTTAGCCATCGTTGGAATACGTGAGAGACATGACGTGAACGCCATGGAAAGTGTGCCTGCGACACACAGCGGCAACGTGGAAGTTGCAAATATACAAGCTATCGGCACCACGCGGCGCTGCTGTGCGAACGAGGCCAAAGTCTACGCCGTGGCAGATGGCGATTCGATTGGATTCCAGAGCGGATTGAGAGGTCACAAAACAGCACGAATCCGATGAAACTGTTCCGGATATTCGCAAGACAAACAGTCAGGCCGAGGCCGGTAACGTCGGGTTGCCCCGTTGAAAGGCACCGCATTACCCTGATTGATGACGCTCGTTTCAAAAATACAACAGCACGGTTCGATTTATTGGCAAGGAGCGCGGCAGCCCCCCGATAATTGACGGATTAGCTAGTCTTGACGTTTGAAAGATTTAAGGTGCACGTATCGCGCGTTCAGCCAGGTCTCAACGCTCCAGATGTACGTGTTCACTTTATTGACAGGATTACCCCGATGAAGACCTCTCTCCTGGCTGTCGCACTGCTTGGCGCTTGCGCCGGTGCGGCCCATGCGCAGACGTCAGTACAGGTCTACGGCAACCTCGATGCCGGCATCGTCAAGCGCAGCAGCCAGAATGTCAGCATCGGCAAGCGCTCGGCCAACACCCTCGGTTTCAAGGGCACCGAAGAACTGGGCAATGGCCTCAAAGCCCTGTTCCAACTTGAAACGCGCTATGAGCCGGACACCGGCAGCGCCGAAATCGGCCCCGATGGCAATGGACGCCGGTTGTTCCAGGGCCAGAGCCGCGTCGGCCTGCAGGGTGACTTCGGCATGCTGCGCATCGGCCGCGGCCTGACCCCGTTCCACGAAACCATCGGTGCCTTCGAACCATTCCACGCGATCGAAACCGCAGGCGGCTTTTATACCGACCTGAGCGTGGCCGGCTACAGCTCGCAGCCCCTCGACCCGGTCGGTTCGACCGCCAACCGCTGGTCGAACGCGGTCTGGTACAACTCGCCGGTCGTGAACGGCTTCCAGCTCAACACGGCCATCGCCACCAAAGAAAACAATGGCGCCGTCGCCATCATCGGTCGTGGCAGTGCAGCGGCGCCGCAGTATGCGGCCGGTACTGAAGCCTCGACCAATCCGTTCTCCATCTCCGGCACCTACAACAACGGCCCGGCTGCGCTGATGGCCGCCTACGAGCGCAACGCCGTCGAATCGAAGGTCTGGTCGATCGGCGCCTCGGTCAGCCCGACGCCCGAACTCAAGCTGATGGGCACGTTCACACGGCTCGACGAAGACAATACGCGCCCGTTCAATACCGATACCAGTTCGTGGGTCGTGGGCGCGAATTACACGGTCGGCCCCGGGAAATTCCTCGCTGGCTATGGTCAGAAGGACACCGATGGCCTGGAAAAGGTCAAGCAACTGTCGCTGGGCTATGAATACAGCCTGTCCAAGCGTACCTACCTGTATTTTGACGTGTCGCGCAAAAAAGGCGTCCCGACCGCCCCGGGCACGATCAACCAGTACGACATCGGCATTCACCACACGTTCTGAACCGACTGTAGCGGACCACAACTTCTCGAGGGCGGGCATCGGCAACGGTGTCCGCCCTCGTCGTTTGCAACGGTCTGTAGCCTTTTCACAACGAGGATGCGCTACCAGGGCCTTTCCGAACGAGCGTTCTGTACAGTGCAGCAAGGCAATGGCATATTTGCGTAGCGGGCCCATGCCACGCGACAAGAAAATAATATGGAGACACCATGAAAAAATGCCTTATCGCCGCCCTGCTCGGCGCGACCTTCGCAAGCACCGCCCTGGCCCAGACCAGTGTCCAGATCTACGGCATTGCCGACGCCGGCGTAATGTGGCAAAAAGGCGGCCCGACCAAGATCTACAGCGGCGGCGCCGATGGCTCACGCCTCGGCCTGCGTGGCTCCGAAGACCTGGGCAATGGCTACAAGGCGATTTTCAATCTCGAAGCCCGCGTCGAACTCGACACCGGTTCGCAGCAGCCGACGCTGATGAACGACAATCCGGGCCGCTACCTGCTGCGCGGCATGGAACGCATCCCGGTCGCCATCCGCGACCGTCTGCAAGCGGCCATCCAGCCGCCGGGCGGCCCTGCCGTCAATCAGGAAAAAGCCCTGTTCGACCGCACCTCGATGGTCGGCCTGATCACCCCGATCGGCGCCGTGCTGCTGGGCCGCATGTACACGCCTGGCTACGAAGTGTTCAATATGGCCGATGCGTTTGAGTCGGGCACGGCCGGCACCTGGGGCCACGTCACGGGCGGCACTGCCGGCTTTACCGCACTGGGCGCGGACATCCGCTCGCAGGAAGCCATCCAGTACCGCATCGCGTTGCCAAACGGCCTGGGCGGTTCGGTAATGTATGGCGCGCGCAATTCCGGTTACCTCGGCCGCTATAACAAGTTCCGCGCCGGCGCGGTGACGTACAAAGCCAACGGTTTCGACGTCGGCGTTGGCTACAACCATGGCTACGACCAGCAGAACCGGCCGAGCCTGCGCACGCTGACCGTTGGCGGCTCTTACGCACTGGGCGAAAGCTGGAAATTCTTCGCCGGCTTCCACAGCCAGCGCAACGAGAATTCGGCGCTGATCCCCGACTACCTGAATGGCTGGGACACGGCCGTGGGCCCGGCACTGACCGCGCAAGGCATCCCGCTCCCGACCCAGCAGGCCCTGCGCGGGATCTTCGCCAGTGCGATTTCGGCCAACACCAAGCAGGACGCCAACAGCTATCAGGTCGGTGTCCACTACAAGATCGGCAATGGCCGCATCGTCGCGTCGTACGCGCACCAGAACGACCGCACCGCGTCCAACAGCGATGCCAATCTGTATGCGCTGGGCTACAACTACTACCTGTCCAAGCGTACCGACCTGTACACGGCGCTGGCGTTCATCAAGAACGACAACGAAGCCCAGTATTCGCCGGGTACCTCGGGCAATCCGGGCGGCTTTACCGAAGCGCCGGGCGCCGATGGCCGCGCCTTGCAACTGGGTATCCGTCACCGCTTCTGAGCGAATCCCCATTCATCACAAGACGCCTGCGGGCGTCTTTTTTGTTCTCCGGTGCAACGCCCAGCGTCGGTTAAAATGACCCGATTCATCCCAACATTCATTCCGCCATGAGCACTGCACCACTGGACGCCAGCACTGTTGCGCAATACCTGACCGATCACCCGGAATTCTTCCAGGAGCAAGCCGGCTTGCTGGGTGAAGTGAAACTGTCGAGTCCGCTGACCGGTCGCACCGTGTCGCTCCAGGAACGCCAGATGGAAGTCATGCGCGACAAATACCGCGCGCTCGAACTGCGCCTGTCCGACCTGTCGCGCCGCGCCGAAGAAAACGCCGGCATCGCCAACCGCTTCCACGCCTGGACCCAGTCCCTGCTGGTGTCGAAAGGCGGCGCCGCGATGGCGCGTGACCTGACCGAGGGCTTGCGCACCCACTTCACCGTCCCGCAAGTGACCTTGCGCCTGTGGCATGTGGCGCCGGAACATGCCGACGCCTGGTTTGCCAGCAATGTCTCGGACGACGCACGCATCTTCGCCAACAGCCTGCGCGCGCCGTACTGCGGCCCGAACAATGATTTCGAAGCGGTGCGCTGGCTGGACGATGCCGACGCGATCCGCTCGACGGTGATGCTGCCGCTCGGCGCGCCGGGCCAGAGCTTTGGCCTGCTGGTGCTCGGCTCGCCCGATCCGGCGCGCTTCACCACCGCGATGGCGACCGATTTCCTGGTCCACATCGCTGCCACCGCCACCACCGCCCTGGCGCCGCTGCGCGCTTGACGGGCATGGACACGCGCGAGCCGCCAACCGACTGGGCCGCGCGCTATCTCGGCGAACTGGCCACCCAGCGCCAGTTGTCACCGCACACGATCGCGGCCTACCGGCGCGACCTGGCCGAGCTCGCGGCGCTGGCCGGCCACAGCGACTGGGCCCGGCTGGTGCACGCCGACATCCGCCGTTTTGCCGGCAAGCTGCATGCCGGCGGCCAGTCCGCGCGCTCCATTGCACGCAAGCTCTCTGGCTGGCGCGGCTTCTATGAATGGCTGTCGCACCAGACGACCCTTGCCGCCAATCCGGTCGACGGCGTGCGCGCCCCCAAGCGCGCGCAGAGCTTGCCGAAAGCGCTCGCGGTCGACGACGCCGTGCAATTGATGGAAGCCAACCAGCGCGGCCATCTCGAGCCGTTCGAATTGTGCAATCACGCGATGTTCGAGCTGCTGTATTCGAGCGGGCTGCGTGTGTCGGAACTGGCGGGCCTGGACGTGGCCTGGCAAGATGCACGCGGCGGCCAGCCGGGCTCACTGGGCTGGCTCGACCTGCAGGCGGGCGAAGTGGTGGTGACCGGCAAAGGTAACAAGATGCGCCGGGTGCCGGTCGGCGGCCCGGCGCGCGAGGCGCTGGTGCGCTGGCTCGCGGTGCGCCCTGCCGCCCGCGACGGGGGCGCTGCGCTGTTCCTGTCGGCGCGCGACACCCGCATCACGCCGCGCGTCGTGCAAACCCGTCTGAAACAGCACGCGCTGCGCGCCGGCACGCCGGTGCACGTGCACCCGCACGTGCTGCGCCATTCGTTTGCGTCGCACCTGCTGCAATCGTCGGGCGACCTGCGCGCAGTGCAGGAACTGCTGGGCCACGCCAGCATCACGTCCACGCAAATCTATACGGCACTGGACTTTCAGCACCTGTCCAAAGTGTATGACGCGGCGCACCCGCGGGCGAAAGCCAAGCCGGAGTCCTGAGCCGGCGTCTTGAACCAGCGTCTCGACCCAGCCTCTTAAAGCAGGCCGAACAACGCGGCCTTGACCACGGCGGCAGTCTTGTTGGCCGCACCCAGCTTGAGCAGGGCATTGGCAACGTGAAAGTTGACGGTCCGCTCGGACAGGCTGAGGATGGTGCCGGCCTCGCTTGAGGTCTTGCCGTCAGCCATCCAGCGCAAGACTTCGGCTTCCCGCGCGCTGAGCGCCAGCAACGGCGCACCTGGCGCCGGCCGCTGCAGGCGGGCCAATCCCTGATGCGCCGCATGCGCCAGCCACGACATATTGGCTTCGCTCTGGTCCAGCTCGGTCTCGGACAGGGCATCGTGCGAGCGCGCCAGCGTCAGCATGCCGACGCAACCGTCTGGCGTACGCGACGCCTGCGCCCAGCCCACCTGCAAACCATGGCCACGCGCGTCTTCCCACAGCGGGCGCGCCTGCGCGAATACCGGCTCGCTCCACAACAGCGGCAACAGCGATGCGGCGCCATGCCGGACCGTGGGATCCTGCCCCAGATAACCTTGGTCCGCATAGCGCGCCTGCCATACATCCGGGTAATTGTTCAGCATCACGGTCGACGGTTTCGACAGCGGCATTGGCTTGCGCATGCCGTAGGCGCAATAGTCGAAACCCAGTTCGCGCGCGGCGCCGGCGACGACCGCAAACAGCCCATCCGCATCCACGGCCCGGCCCATTGCGTCCAGATGACGGGCACGCCATTGCGCCATCGATTCGTTTGTCACCGCTTCCCCCATCCCCAGCCCGCTGCCCGACTGACATATTTGACAGTACCGGTGTCTTGCCGTGTTTCTTAGACTATTGCTTCACATCCAATTGTCGCCGCATGCAGACAGGATGACAACGCATTTGATGGAGTCAATATGGTCTACCTGTCCCGCACTGCCGGTGCCGTCCTGCTGGCACTGAGCACGTTTGCCAGTGCCCAAACACCTGCTGCCATGCCAAAGGACGCACCCGAACTGCTGGACGTGGGCCCGTACCGGGTGCAGCTGACCAGCCTGGGCACCGGTCCCTATACCGTCATCTTCGAGTCAGGCTTCGGGCGCGACCTGAACGTGTGGCGCGATGTCGCGCCGCAGGTGGCCAGGTCGAACAAGGTGATCACGTACTCGCGCGCCGGCCATGGCCGCTCGGAGGCACGCCCCGGGACGCCCACCGTGGCCAGCCGTACCGATGAACTGGAACAAATGATCGCCGCTGCAGACTTGCGCCCGCCCTTCGTGCTGGTTGGCCATTCCTACGGCGGCTTCCTGATTCGCAGCTACGCCGCACGCCATCCGGCCGAGATTGCCGGCATGGTGTTTGTCGACCCCAGCGACGAGCACCAGAACACCGAGCTGCGCAAGCTCGATGCGGCCGCGGTCGACAGCGACGCCCGCCTGCTGGTGCAATACATGCCGCCCAAGTTCCAGCCCGAACTGGCCCAGGTACAGGCCATTCTCGACAGCGGCAACCTGCCCCTGGCCGGGCCCTTGCCGGATGTGCCGGTCGTGGTGCTCACATCCGTCCAGCGCCGCGAGCAGCCCCAGCTCTTTTTGGAAACCCCGGCAGCCGTCGACGTCTGGCGCGATCTGCATGCACGCTTCTTTCGCGGCTTCAGGCGCGGCAGCCACGTGGTGACGCCCGATAGCGGCCACAACATCCACCAGGAAGAACCGCAGCTCGTGGTTGCCGCAATTGCCCAGGTCATTGCAGCGGCCGACACTGCACGCGCTGACGAAGCGGCCGGCAAGAAGTAGCCACCCTGCCAATCCGGCGAGAAGTTACTCCATGGTTTGAACACGATCTGCGCGCCACACGCCAGATGGTGAGGTTGCAAGAATTGCGGCATAATCCCCCGGTTCTTTTGTCCAACCCTGATGTCAACCACGAGTAGCGAACCAATGGACCTGATCCCCAGCACCATCCTCACCGGCTTTCTCGGCGCGGGCAAGACCACCCTGCTCAACCGCATCCTGCAGGAAGACCACGGCATGCGCATCGCCGTCATCGAGAACGAATTCGGTGAAGAAAACATCGACAACGAAATCCTGGTGCAGGACTCCGGCGAGCAGATCATCGAGATGAACAACGGCTGCATCTGCTGCACCGTGCGTGGCGACCTGATCGAGGCACTCAACAGCCTGGCAAAGAAACGCGCCGCTGGCGAGATCAGTTTCGACCGCGTCGTCATCGAAACGACGGGCCTGGCCAATCCGGGCCCGGTGGCGCAGACCTTCTTCGTCGACGAAGAAGTTGGCGCCCACTACCTGCTCGACGCCGTCGTGACCGTGGTCGATGCCCGCCACGCGATGGAACAATTGACGGCGCACGAAGAAGCCCAGCGCCAGGTGGGCTTTGCCGACAAGATCCTGCTGTCCAAGACCGACCTGGTCGATGCTGCCGCCGTCGATGCGCTCAAGGCGCGCCTGCAGCGCATCAACCCGCGCGCGCCGATCGCCACGAGCGACTTCGGCCGCGCGCCGATTGCCGACGTGCTCGACCTGCGCGGCTTCAATCTGAACGACAAGCTGGACATCGACCCCGATTTCCTGCGTGTCGATGGTGAAGACGGGCACGATCACGACCATGATCACGAGCATGAGCATGGCGCCGATTGTGGCCACGGTCACGACCACGTGCACGATGCGTCGTGCAGCCACGATCATCATCACAGCCACCACAGCGACGACATCGCCGCGTTCGTGTTCAAGAGCGAGCGTGCATTCGATCCGGAGCGCCTGGAACAATTCCTTGGCAGCCTGGTCCAGGTCTTTGGCCCGCAAATGCTGCGCTACAAGGGTGTATTGCGGATGGATGGCGTCGATCGCAAGGTCGTGTTCCAGGGCGTGCACCAGATCATGGGCAGCGACGTGGGACCGAAATGGGGGGAGAATGAAACGCCCGCCACCAAGATGGTCTTTATTGGTAAAAATTTACCAAAAGACGTATTTATCCGCGGACTGGAACAGTGTTTGGTATAAACTGCATCAGTTTGACTGGCCATGCAGGCATGTCCGGCGCCATGCGTCGACAGTTTGCCAGGCCGGGCCGCACGGACCGCCACGACGCGCTTCAAACAGCCAGTGGTGAACCGCCCTTGCCGCCCATGCGGCGCGGACGGAGATAGGATGGCGTACCGTCGTCATCAAGGCAGCCTGCCCGGCATGCACCCATTTGTGCGGTGTTGCTGATTGGCAAGCTGATAAAATGCAAACCTCTGTCGTATCGAAGGCATCATGACTAAAACAACGAAACCGAATACCGCCCAGTCCGACGAACGCCTCCTGACGGAAGACGAGATTCGCGCGATGAGCGAGGGCGACTACATGAATGCGGCCCAGCTCGCATTCTTCAAGAATCGTCTGCAGGAACTCGAGCGCGAACTGCTCAAGAACGCTGGCGAAACCACGGAACACCTGCGCGAAACCGTGCTGGTTCCCGATCCGGCCGACCGCGCAACCATCGAAGAAGAACATGCGCTCGAACTGCGCACCCGCGACCGTGAGCGCAAATTGCTCAAGAAAGTCCAGCAATCGATCCAGTCGATCGACGGCGGCGAATACGGCTGGTGCGAAGAAACCGGCGAGCCGATCGGCATCCCGCGCCTGATCGCCCGTCCGACCGCCACGCTGTCGCTGGAAGCCCAGCAGCGTCGCGAACTCAAGCAGAAGCTGTACGGCGACTGATTGGCGTGCGTGCTGAACAGCGATTCAGCACCGACCAGAAAGCATGCGACCTCGTCGCATGCTTTTTTTGTTTGCAGACACCATTTCTTGATGTTTGTAACGACGCATGACAGCTGCCGTCCTGGCCATGCGTACACGCTACAATTGCTCAATATCCTACCAACATTGCCCTTCGGCTACACTGACGCCCGGCCACGTGTGCTCAGCATCCGTCGCCGGGGTCCGTGCTAAGGTCATGGTGGACACGTTATCGAGACAACGGTGAGCATGGGGCTTTTTTCCTTCCTGAAGAAAAAGAACGATGCGGTGGCCGCGCCCAGCTGGCCGCCCCCCGAGTCGCGCCTGCGCGGCGAACCGTCACGCCTGGCGTCCGACGCCGAGCGCGAACGCCAGCGTGAAATCGCCCGCGCCACCGCTGCCAAGATCGACGAAATCGAACTCGAATTTGCGTCCGACATGTTCGATGACGAGCCGGCCTGGGACAGTGGCCGCCGTCCCGCCAACGGCGTCACGGCGGCCGCCGTGCCCGATCCCGACGACATTCCCGACCAGGCCGCTGCGCCCGCGAGCGCTCCGGCGGTCGACGAAAGCGCCATCCTGTACGCCAACGGCCAGAGCGCCGCGGCCGAACACTTGCTGCGCGAGTCGCTAGCGACGCTGGGCCGCCACGAACGCCTGCCATGGTGGATGCTGTTCGATCTGTATCAGGCCGGTGGCCGCGAAGAACTATTCGAGAGCATCGCCATCGATTACGCCAGCCACTTCGAAACCTCGCCGCCCACCTGGAAGCCGCTCGCGCCCGCCTCGGTGGCGAGCCAGCCGGCACAGGGACTGGCCGCCACCGAAACCTTCGACACGCTGCTCGATGCAACCGTCGCGCCCCGCCTGCGCCGCGTGCTCGACGCGCAGGCGCCCAACGTGCGGCTCGACTTCGGCAAGGTGCGCAGCATCGACACAGACGGCGCCGACTGCCTGCTGACCGCCCTGCAAACGCTGCGCGCGAGCGACCGCGGCCTGGTATTGGCCGGGGCCGACACCCTGATCACGACGCTGCGCCCGATGCTCGTCATCGGCAAGCGCGGGGCCAGCCCGGCGCCGTGGCTGCTGCTGCTCGAACTGCTGCTGCTGACCAACCGCGAAAAGGATTTCGAAGAAGCGGCAATGGATTACTGCGTCACCTACGAAGTCTCGCCGCCCTCATTCGAAGCGCCCCGCCACGTCTCGACTGCCGCACCGGCCCCAAGTCACGGCGACCGCTTCATGTTGCCTGCCATGATCACCAGCCCCGAGCCAGCGCTGCTGGCGGCCATCGACGCCTACGCCGCAGAGCGCGAAACACTCGTGCTCGACTGCTCACGGCTGGCGCGCATCGACTACGTCGGCGCCGTCAGCCTGCTGGCGCGGCTCGCTGGACAGGCAGCAACCGGCCGCACGGTCGAGCTGCGCGAACTGAACCATCTCGTGGCCGCCCTGCTGCGGCTGCTGGGCGCCGGCGATAGCGTGCGGCTGTATCCACACCGCTACTGACGCTACAGCACACCGAAAACCCGGGTCACGATCTTAAAAGCCGGGGTCAGGTCTGACATTCGGACACGAGCTCTACCGAAAAGCCGGGGTCAGGTCTGACATTCGGACACGATCTCGACAGTTAGGTAGCCGGCACTAGTTGGCACTGGGCCATTCGGATACTGGGCAAAACACTGTTGGAAGTGGCGAAGGCCGAGGTCGTGTCTGAATGTCAGACCTGACCCCGGCTGTGTGGCTGTATAAAGCTGAGGTCGTGTCCGAATGTCAGACCTGACCCCGGCTGTGCCGGCTGTGGCAGCGCATTGGTATTTCCCGTTCGGATAATCTTGCAATCCTGCGCACGGTCCCCACCTGCTGGTAGCCAGACAATCACGAGGTAAAAATGGAACAATTTCACGGTACAACCATCGTCAGCGTACGCCGCGGCAATCAGGTCGCGCTCGGCGGCGATGGGCAGGTCACGCTCGGCAACGTCGTCATGAAGGGCTCGGCCCGCAAGGTGCGCAAGCTGTATCAGGGCAAGGTCCTGTGCGGTTTTGCCGGCGGCACCGCCGACGCCTTCACGCTGCTCGATCGCTTCGAGGGCAAACTTGAAAAGCACCAGGGCAACCTGCTGCGCGCCTCGGTCGAGCTGGCCAAGGACTGGCGCACCGACCGCGTGCTGCGCCGCCTGGAAGCCATGCTGCTCGTGGCCGACCGCGAGTCCACCCTGATCATCACCGGCAACGGCGACGTGCTCGAGCCGGAAGACGGCATCGGCGCGATCGGCTCCGGCGGCATCTATGCCCAGTCGGCCGCCAAGGCCCTGTACGAGAACACCGACATGGCGCCTGCCGAAGTGGTCAAGAAGGCGCTGACCATCGCGGGCGAACTGTGCATCTACACGAATATGTCCCACATCATCGAGACCCTGGATTGATATGAACAGCTTCATGAACATGACCCCACCCGAAATCGTCTCCGAGCTGGACAAGCACGTCGTCGGCCAGGGCAAGGCCAAGAAGGCCGTCGCGATCGCGCTGCGTAACCGCTGGCGCCGCCAGCAGGTCGACGAATCGCTGCGCTACGAAATCACGCCGAAGAACATCCTGATGATCGGCCCGACGGGCGTCGGGAAGACCGAGATCGCGCGCCGCCTGGCCAAGCTGGCCGATGCGCCGTTCATCAAGATCGAAGCGACCAAGTTTACCGAGGTCGGCTATGTCGGGCGCGACGTCGACACCATCATCCGCGACCTGATCGATATCGGCATCAAGCAGACCCGCGCCAGCGAAGCAAAGAAAGTGCGCCAGCGCGCCGAAGACGCGGCCGAAGACCGCATCATCGACATCCTGGTGCCGCCGGCACGCGACTTTGGCTTCAACACCGCCAATACGCCGGACAGCAAGGAAGGTGACGCCACGCGCCAGACCTTCCGCAAGCGCCTGCGCGAAGGCGCGCTCGACGATCGCGAAATCGAGATCGAAGTCTCCGACGCGGCGCCGCAGATGGAAATCATGGCGCCGCCGGGCATGGAAGAAATGACCGAGCAGATCAAGTCGATGTTTGCCGGCGCCAACGGTGCACGCAAGAAGCCGCGTAAGCTCAAGATCCAGGAAGCCATGAAGATCCTGATCGACGAAGAAGCCGGCAAGCTCCTCAACGAAGACGAACTCAAGCAAAAGGCCATCGCCAACGTCGAGCAGAATGGCATCGTGTTCCTCGACGAAATTGACAAGATCGCGACCCGCTCCGAGCACGGCGGCGCCGATGTCTCGCGCGCCGGCGTGCAACGCGACCTGCTGCCGCTGGTCGAGGGCACGACCGTGAACACCAAGTACGGGATGATCAAGACCGACCACATCCTGTTCATCGCGTCGGGCGCGTTCCACCTGTCCAAGCCATCGGACCTGATCCCCGAGCTGCAGGGCCGCTTCCCGATCCGCGTCGAGCTCGAATCGCTGTCGATCGAAGACTTCAAGAGCATCCTGACGTCGACCCACGCCAGCCTGACCAAGCAATACCAGGCGCTGCTGGCCACCGAAGGCGTGCAGGTCGAGTTCCTGGACGAAGGCAACCATCGTCTGGCCGAGATCGCGTTCTCGGTCAACGAGCGCACCGAGAACATCGGGGCGCGCCGCCTGTACACGGTGATGGAAAAGCTGCTCGAGGAAATCTCGTTTACTGCCGGGTCGGAAAAAGACCAGGTGGTGCGCATCGACGCAGCCTTTGTCAACGAACGGCTCGACGCGCTGGCGGTCAACGAAGACCTGTCACGCTACGTGCTGTAATTTTCTTGCGGGAGGCCGGCATGGCAAACAAGGCATTGGCGACGCGGCAGAAAATGCGGTTGCGGATCGAACCGTCGCAGCAGGCGGGCAAGCCGCGCAATCCCATCGCCGCGCTGGCCAAGGCGCGCGCCGCCGGCCCGCATGCCAAGCCGCTCTCGAGCGAGCGCACTGCCGCCAAGCAGGCGCTCAGGAAGGTCAGGCTGGTGGCGGGCGACGACGACTGACCGGCGCCGGTTCTGCAGTGCATACACTCTTTGCGGACACCTCGGTGTCCGTTTTTTTAGCCCGCGGCGTCCATTCCGGTGTACGTGCCTTGTCCGCACCGTGATTCAACGTTAAAGTCAGCCGTTGTCATTTTCTCTGGATCGCCAATGAGTTCACCCGATCTGATCCTGGACGCGCTGCGCATACGCTTGCGCGCGGCCGGCATCACGTATAAAACGCTGTCCGAGCGCATTGGCGTGAGCGAGTCGAGCGTCAAGCGCATGTTCGGGCAAAAGGATATGGCGCTGTCGCGCCTGGCGGAGATTTGTCAGGCCACCGGCATTGGCCTGGAAGACCTGCTGCGCGGGGCGATCGAGGCGCGGCCCCAGCTCGATGCGCTGAGCCTGACGCAGGAACGCTCCATTGTTGCCAACCCGCGCCTGCTGTTGATGGCGATCTGCTGCCTGGGCCACTGGAGCATCGAACAGATCATCGAGACCTACGACCTGACCGAGGCCGAGTGCATCACGCTGCTCGCCGAGCTCGACCGGCTGGGCCTGATTGAACTGAAACCGCTGAACCGCTATCTGCTGCGGGTGTCGAATGCATTCCGCTGGCTGCCGGATGGTCCGGTGCAGCATTTTTTCCGCGAGAACGTGGTGAACGATTACTTCTCGGGCCGCTTCGATGGGGCTGGCGAAGCACTGCTATGCCTGCCGGCGCGGCTGTCGCCGGCCAGTGCGCTCGAACTGTCGCTGAAGATTGATCAACTGGCGGCCGAACTGGCGCGGCTGCACCGCAACGACCGGCGTCTGCCAGCCGACGAGCGCAAGGGGCATACGCTGCTACTGGGCTTCCGGTCATGGGAACTGGCGGCGTTTACGGCATTGCGGCGCTAAGCGGCTACTACTGAAGCTGCTGCGGCTGCTGCGGCTGCTGATGCGCGGCCATGCCGCCGGCATCAGGCCGACACCAGCCCGATCACATCACCGGCCGCTCTCCGTTCATTGGCTGCGCGTTCTGTGGCATCTGCGGCTGGCCCGGGTTGTCCTGCTCCGGTGGTGGATCGCGGGGCTGACCCTGCATGCCTTGTTGATTGGCGTCCGGTGGTGCGCTCTGCACCATCGGCGGCGCGCTGACCACACCCGGCGCCATTTGCGGCTCCATCACCGGCTGCGGCGGCATCGCGCGCGGTACTGGCTGGCTGATCGCACTCGACTGGCCGGCATCGGGCGCCAGTTCGACGCGCTTCATGACACCGTTATCGGACAACATCACATAACGCCGATGCACTTCTGCCACCACGACGCCGGGCGCGATCTCGCGGCCGATGCGCACTGCTTTCGGCAGCGACCCGTCGGCCACCAGGATCACGGCGCTGTTGGCGCCGGCCGAGACCACGCCAGTCAACTGGAAACTGGAAATTGCCACTGTCGGCTGCCCGCCAAACAGCGTGGCCGCGGCTTCCGGACTCGGCTCTGGCTGGGTCGCCAGCGGCGCTGCAGCCAGCGGGCGCTGCTCGGGCTTGTACAGCTGCAGCACCCAATAGGTGCTGGAAGCGGCCAGCACGATCAGGGCCAGCAGGCTCAAAAGAAGGGGCAAACGCTTGTTCATGGTGTCTTTCGCATCTCGGTCATTGGCATCGCTACGCGATTGTCTTATTGCACCAGCTGATTGATTTCGATGATCGGCATCAGGACGGCCAGCACGATCAGCAGCACGACCAGGCCCATCGCCAGGATCAGCACAGGCTCGAGCAGGCCGGCGATGGTCAGCGTGCGGCGCTCGAGATCGGCCTGCTGCGAATTGGCGGCGCGCTCGAGCATGGCCGGCAATTCGCCGGTGATTTCGCCGGCGCGGATCATGTGCACGAGCATCGGTGGAAACAGCTTTTGCGCCGACAGCGCGCGCGCCAGGCTCACGCCTTCGCGCACGCTGGCCGTGGCCTGCTCGACCAGTTCGGCCATCGCCACGTTCGACAGCGTCTCGCGGCTGGTGTCGAGCGCGCGCAGGATCGGCACGCCCGAGCCGGTGGTGATCGCCAGCGTGCTGGCAAAGCGCGCGGTGTTCAGGCTGCGCTCGAACTTGCCGTAGATGGGCGCGGTCAGCAGCCACGTGTGCCAGCGGCGCTTGAGCACCGGATTGCGCAGCGCGCGCCGCCACAGCCAGAACGCGCCGGCAATCAGGATGCCGACATAGATGCCATACGCGCGCACGAAGTCGGACACGGCCAGCATGACGACCGTGAGAAATGGCAGCTTTTGCTTGGTGTTGGCAAACACCGAGACGATCTGCGGCACCACGTAGGTGAGCAGGAAAATCACGATCGCGAACGCGACCACGGTGACGATCGCCGGATACGTGAAGGCCAGGCGCACCTTCTGCACGAGGGCGTTGCGGCGCTCGATGTAGTCGGCCAGGCGCGAGAGCACGCGCGACAGTTGACCGATCTGCTCGCCCGAACCGACCAGCGCCCGGTAAATCTCGGCGAAGTCGCGCGGGTGGTGCGTCAGGGCGGTGGAGAAGGCCGAGCCGCCGATGACTTCGGCGCGAATCGACGCGACCAGGTCGCGCACGTACGGGCGCTCGGCCTGTTCGAGCAAGGCGGTAAAGGCTTGCTCGAGCGGCAGGCCAGCTTCCAGCAGGCTGGCCAGCTGGCGCGTGAACAGCGCCAGTTCGTTTTGCGACAGGCGCTCGCCGATGCCGCGCGAGCGCGCCACGCCGGCGGCGTCGAGCTGGGCCGCGATGGCTTCAACGCTCAGCGGCGTCAGGCCCTGCGCGCGCAGGTCGGCGCGCGCGGCGCGCGGACTGTCGGCGTTGACCACGCCCTTGCGGGTGGCGCCCCCGTTGTCGACGGCCTCGTAACGAAATGCCGGCATCGGTTAGTCCTTGGTCACGCGCACGATTTCGGCCCGTGTGGTGGTGCCGTCGAGCAGCCAGCGTTCGCCGTCCTCGCGCATGGTCTTCATGCCCACGCCCAGCGCCGCAACGCGGATGTCGGCTTCGGATGCCCGGTTGTGGATCTGGGCGCGGATCTGGTCGGTGGTCTCGAGCAGCTCGTAGACGCCGACGCGGCCGTGGTAACCGGTATGGCCGCAGCGTTCGCAGCCGACCGCGTGCCAGGTCGTGCCGTCGAAGGTCTTGCACTGCGAGCAGAGCTTACGCACGAGGCGCTGGGCCATCACGCCCAGCAGCGACGAGGACAGCAGGAACGGTTCGATGCCCATGTCGAGCAGGCGCGTTACGGCCGAGGCCGCATCGTTGGTGTGCAGCGTGGCCAATACCAGGTGACCCGTCAGCGACGCCTGCACGGCGATCTGCGCCGTTTCCAGGTCGCGGATCTCGCCGATCATGATGATGTCAGGATCCTGGCGCAGGATGGCACGCAGCGCTTTTGCGAACGTCATGTCGATACGGGCATTGACCTGGGTCTGGCCGACGCCGTTCAGGTCGTACTCGATCGGGTCTTCGACCGTCATGATGTTGGCCGTCGCCGCGTTCAGGCGCGACAGCGCCGCATACAGCGTCGTGGTCTTGCCCGAGCCGGTCGGGCCCGTGACCAGCACGATGCCGTGCGGCTGGTTGATCAGGCGGTCGAACTGCGGCAGCAGGTCGCTGGCCATGCCCAGGTGCGACAGGTCGAGGCGCCCTGCCTCTTTGTCGAGCAGACGCAGCACGGCGCGCTCGCCGTGGCCGGTCGGCAGCGTCGAGACGCGCACGTCGACTGGTTTACCACCCACGCGCAGCGTGATGCGGCCATCCTGCGGCAGGCGTTTTTCGGCGATGTCGAGCTGCGACATGATCTTGATACGCGAGATCAGCGACGCGTGGATGGCCTTTTTGGGGCGCACGATATCGCGCAGCGCGCCGTCGATGCGAAAGCGCACGACCGACGTCTGCTCGAACGGCTCGATGTGGATATCGGACGCGCCTTCGCGCAGCGATTGCGTGAGCAGCGCATTGATCATGCGGATCACCGGCGCGTCGTCGGACGATTCGAGCAGGTCTTCGATCGCCGGGACGTCCTGCAGCAGCTTGGTGAGGTCGAGATCGGCGTCGAACTCGTCGACGACCTGCGACGCGTCGTTGCCGCCGCCGGCATACGCGCCGGCGATGACTGTGTCGAGCTCGTCCTTGTCCATCCGGCGCAGCTGGATGCGGCCGAAGCGGCGCGACACCTCGGCGATGGCGGCCGGCGCGGTCGCGCTGGAGACCAGCACTTCGACGCTCTGGCCCGGTTCGCCAGTGCCGCGCGCCAGGACGACGTGGTCACGGGCGAACGCGTAGGGCAAGAGATTGGTCATCTGATTACTCCCGGTTCGGTGGCGTCACCGGGCGAAACTGCGAGGCGGGCACGGCGGCGCCGGATGCTGCGCCCGGTGCAGTTTCTGCAGCATTGCTCGCCGGGTTCGCAGAGCTTGAACGCGAGGCGCCCGGACGATTGGCGGCGCCATCGTTCGACGCGCCCGGCGCGGCGTTGGCCGGTGGCGGCGCCTGGACCGGCACGGTGGCCATGCTGCCACCTGCCGGCGGCTGACCACTGACCAGCGGCGGCAGCAGCGGCGCGCCCAGGTCGCGCAGCAGCGGCGAAGCCTCTGGGCGGCCGGCAGCGCCAGCGGCGCGCATGAATTCGTAGCGGTCCATCGCGATCGAGTTCGACGCATCCTTGCTGCGCACCACGACCGGACGCAGGAACACCATCAGGTTGGTCTTGTTGCGCGTGCGGGTACGGTACTTGAACAGGTTGCCCAGCACCGGGATGTCGCCCAGGCCGCGCACTTTTTCTTCGCCGTCGCCCTCGGTGTCTTCGATCAGGCCGCCCAGCACGATGATCTGGCCATCGTCGGCCAGCACATTGCTTTCGATGGCGCGCACATTGGTCGTCAGGCCCGAGGCCAGGTTGCGGGTGGACGCATCGACGCTCGAATTCTCGTGGTAGATGGCCATCTTGATGGTGCCGCCTTCCGAGATCTGCGGGCGCACCTTCAGCAGCAGGCCCACGTCTTGCCGTTCGACCGTCTGGAACGGGTTGCCGCTGTTGTTGCCCGACGTGGTGTACGAACCGGTGATGATCGGGACGTTCTGGCCGACCTTGATGGTGGCCAGTTCGTTGTCGAGCGTGATCAGGTTTGGCGTCGACAGGATGTTGGCGTTGCCATCGTTTTCCAGTGCGCGGGCCACGGCGCCCAGGCCGAGCTCGCCGCCGATCTGGCGGAACAGGCCGAAGGTCAGGCCCGACGGCACGCTTGGCGTGGTCGTCGCGCTGGTGCCCTGGCTGGCGGCCAGCGCCAGGTTGACGATGCTGCTGCTCGAGCCGCCGCCGGTGTAGTTCTGCAAGCCGCCGAAGCGGTATTTGCTGTCGGAGTCGCCCGTCGCGCCAACCCACTGCACGCCGAATTCGGATGCCTTGTTGGACGTGACTTCGACCACCAGTGCCTCGATGTACACCTGGGCCCGGCGCACGTCGAGCTGGTCGATGACCGAGCGCAGATTGCGGTAGACGGCGTCGGGCGCGGTGATGATCAGGCTGTTGGTCGAGGCATCGGCCTGGATGAAGCCGGAACCCTGGCCGCCGCCGGCGCCGCCGGCATTGGCGGTGAGCTGGCTTTGCTGGCCGAACGTGTTGCCGGTGCCGCCCATGCCGGTGCTGCTCTGCTGGCCTTGCTGGCCGCCCAGCCCGCCGGCGCCGCTGCCGCCCTGCCCGCTGCCGGTGCCCGACGTGATCGAGCTGCCCGACGTGCCCTGCTGCTGCACCGGCACGGCCGACGCGTCTTGCGAGACAACAGCGCGCAGCGTCTGCGCGACGCGGCTGGCGTCGGCGTTTTTCAGGTAGACGACGTGGATATTGCCGCGGCTGGAGCTTTCCTGATCCAGGCGCGCGATCAGGCTCTTGGCCAGGTTGGCGCGGGCCTGCGACGGCGCGCGCACGATGACCGCATTGGTGCGCGGATCGGCCAGCACCGTGACGCGGCCCGAGTCGCCGCCCGCAGCCGGTTCCATCAGGCGCGTGACGAGTTGCGCGATATCGCTGGCGATGGCGTTGCGGATCGGGATCACGTCGAGCTCGGCCGCCACCGGCGCGTCGAGCGCGGCGATGATGCGCGCCAGGCGGCGCAGATTGTCGGCGTAATCGGTCACGACCAGGGTGTTGTTGCCCGGGTTGGCCATGATCGAGTTGTTCGGCGAAATCAGCGGCCGCAGCACGGCGGTGAGGTTGGCAGCCGATTCGTACGACAGGTAGAACACCTGCGTGGCGATCTGGTCGCCGGTGGCCTTGCTCGAGCGCACGCCGCCCACTTGCGTGGGTGACGATTGCAGCTTGGCTTCGGCCTCGGGCACCACCTTGGCATAACCGTCGCCGCTGGTGACCACTGCGAAGCCCTGCAGGCGCAGCGTCGACGTGAGCAGGCCAAAGGCTTCGCTCTTGCTGAGCGACTTTTCGGACACCAGCGTCAGCGTGCCTTTCACGCGCGGGTCGATGATGAAGGTCATGCCGGTGTAGTGGCCGATCGCCTTGATCACCGATTCGATGTCGGCATTCACGAAGCTGAGCGCTGCGGCATTCGCAGTCTCTTGCGCGGAGGCGGACAATGGCAGCGCCAGGGTCGTGACGGCGGAGGCGGCGCAGCACAGCATGGCGCCGGCGGCAAGACGGCGCAGGGCCGGAAGTTCAAGGTGCGCGAAGGTGGTGTGGTCTGTTTTCTTCATTATCTGAACTCGAGTGCGATTACGTTTTTGCCGTTCACCATCCGGCGCTGTCCCAGCAGATTCAACATGGTTCCCAGAGTGTCTTCATAGCCATCGGCGGCCGCTGCCTGGCCTGAAAAGCGCAGGCGGCCGTTCTGCAATGTGCCCGCGCCCGACAGCAGCAGGGCGCCGCGCACGGTACGCAGCGTCAGATCGGCCTGCGGTCCGCGCCAGTCCATGATCATTTCGTAGCTGCCCAGCGGCTTGATGGGCGACATGCGCGAACCCATGTCGCTCATCGACAGCGTGGTACGACCCTGCAGCGTCACGATGTTTTGCTGGCGCAGCAGGTCAAGCGTATTCCAGGAAAGCCGGATGCGCCCACTCGGCGCGAGCGTATTGAGCGGCGCGCCCAGGCCAGACAACCCCTCGGCTGGCAGCAGGAGTTCGCCGGCATTGACCTGCCACTGCGACCAGCTGCCCTGCACGCGTACCGGGCTGGTCAGCGCCTGCGGATTCTCGAGCGTCATGTTCACATTGCCCAGCACCACCAGTGGCGACAGGGTCCAGGCAAAACGGCCTGGCAGCAATGGCGTCACCGCACCGCCCTGGCCCGGCGCCCCGCCAATAAAGGCCGAGCCGCGCCAAAGCGTACCCTGCGCATCCCCCAGCGTCAATCGACCGCCGGTCTGGCGTTCGACCATGGGGCCCAGCCAGGCCGCCGGCAGGAATGCCAGCACCGTTGCCACCACGGCCAGCGCCACCAGCAGGCCCCACGTCAGCGCCCGCCTCATGCAGCCGGCTCGGTGCTTTGACGCAGCGTGAGCGTGGCATCGACCTGGCCAAGGGCATCCTTGGCGGTAAATTGCGCGTCCTGCACCAGCAGGCGGCTGTCGCGGCGTTGCGCGTCGAGCCAGGCCATCAGGTTGGCGAACGAAACGCCATTGAGTTGTACCTTGGTGTATTCGCCACTGACCGACAGCGACGCGGGATTCAGGCCGCTGGCCGTCATGCTGGCGGCCAGCTCCTCGCGCGTGACGGGTGCGACGGCCGGCGCCGGCTGGGCCGCGACGGCGCGTGCTTCGGCCGCCAGCGCATCGAGCTGCGCGGCTTGCTGACGCAGCTCGGGCAGCGCGCGGCGCAATTGTTCGCGGCCGGTCAGCGCCGGCTCGAGCAGCACCAGGTACAGCAGCGTCAGCGCCACCACGCCGCCGCCGACGAGCAGGAACTTGCGTTCTTGCGCGGTGCGCGCGCTCCAGTAGCCGCCCACGCGTTCGCGCAGGCCGCTCAGTTTGCCGATGGCGCTCATGGCTTGGCTCCTGTGCTGCGGATCAGCCAGGTGGTCGCGTCGGGCGACTCCAGGCTGAGGTTACGTGACGACAGGGACGCGCGGAGCTGGTCGGCCATGCCGGGGTTGGTGGACTCTGGTTTGACGCGCACGGTGAGGGTCCGTTCGCGGTAGTCGATTGATGCAATCGCAGGCGGCACGCCCAGCGTGCGTGTCGCTTCGCCGAAGGCGGCGGCCATCCAGTTGAACTCGTTGCCGGCCACCTGGCCGCTGCCGGCCTTGGCACGGTCGATGTTCTGGCGCATCTGCGCGACCGGATCGATGGCCGGCTGGTTCGGATACACCGAGCGGAACGTTTGACTCATCTGCAGGCGCACGGCATCGGCTTCGCGCTTCAGGCCCAGCCATTCGATATTCAGGCCGATCAGGTTGATTGCCACGGCCGCCAGCGCCAGGCGGATCGGCCAGCGCCAGCGGCGCCAGTCGCGCTGCGCGACGCCGGCCGTGCCCAGGCCTGGCACCAGGTCGAGCACGGGGCCGGTGCTGCCCCTGGCGCCGGCGATCCAGTGCGCCCAGTCATCGCTTTCCAGCGTGATGCCGGGACCGGCTTCAGCCACCAGCGCATTGTATTCACCCAGCTGTTCACGGTCGACGTACAGCACCAGCGGTGCATCGCCCGACAGCGCGCGCGCCGTTTGCAAGGCCATCACCGGGCTGCCGTCGAGCGCCAGGCCCAGTCCGTCATATTGGCTTTGGCGCAGGATCAGTTCGCCGTTGCCGACGGCGGCGCTGACGCTGCCCGGATGCAGCGGCAGGCACAATTGCTCGGGGATGGCCGCGATCTGGCGCGCACCGAGTGCGAGCAGTGCCCGCACGAGTGGCTCGAGCCAGGCCTGCTGCACCACGGCCACCGGCCGGCGGCCATCGGGCTGCACGGGACCGGCCACCAGCACGCAATCGAGCGGGTCGCCCAGGATGTGTTCTTCGACGAGCGCCGGCAGCGCCGCGCGCAGGCGGGCGCCGGCCAGCGGCGGGGCCTGTACGGACAGCAGCGTGACGTCGCTGGCGGCCAGCACCAGCACCACGCGCCGGCTGGCGGCAACGACGTCGCCCAGATTGCGCAGCACGCCCTCGCCCTGCTGGCCGATGGCGCCGTTGTCGCCGACCAGCGCAAAGCGGCACAGGGCGCCTTCGCCCTGGCTGCGTGCCGGATGCCGGATATAAAGAGTACTCAAACTGTCTCGCTTTCTTCTCAGTTCTGGCGGGTCCAGATCACGTTCACACTACCGGAATTGACCAGATTGCCACCGACTCGCACCAGCGACTCGGCATCCAATGCGGCCCGGTCGAGCCGGATCCGGCTCTGCACCAGGAAATATGTGCTCTTGACGGTGATCTTCGGCTGGACCTCGGGCTGCGGATTCTGCAACGAGGTCTTGAACTTCTCGACATCGGCCCACGGCACGCGCTGGCGCTGCGCGACGATCGAATTGGCTTCGGCCATCGAACTTCCCGGCAGCACGGCGGCCAGTACCTCAGGCGCCGCAGTATTGACATTCACATCCGTATTCGATGCCGGCAGCACGATGACGAACGGCCGCAGCCGCTCGACCGCTTCGGGCTTGAGACCTGACACCATCAGCAAATCATCGACCCGCTCCAGCCGCATTGGCGCTCCCGTGCGCGGCTTCTGCGCCACCGGGGGTGTACCGTCTGGCGGCGGCTCGGCGACCAGGGGCTGACCGGCAGCAACAAACTCGGCAATCGGCTGCGCCAGCCGCGCTTCGAGGCGCAGATTGGTCAGCAGCCTGCGCATGACTTCGATCTCTGCCTTGTCGGGCGTGCCGCCCTTGGCCAGATTGTTCAGATTGTAACGCGCCGTGGCGTCCAGAACCTGCCCGGACAGCGACGCATCGAAGTTTTCGCCCTGGATCCGCTCACGCTCGATGTACTGGTCGAGCCGGGTTTCGGCCAGCGGCGTGGCCCAGACCTGATCAAGCGAGGTGTAGTTGCTATTGTTATTGACGCGCAAAATCACGCTGGCCCAGTCGAGCGCGCCGCGCTGGATCCACTTGGTCTGCGACTGCAGGCGCTGGTTTTCCATCGAGCGCACCTGCACCTGCTGCTGCCAGAACAGGCTGGCAACAATGGAGATGGCCAGCGTGGTCAGCAGCATGGCAGTCACGACGGCAACGCCCCGCTGGCGTGTGAGGTGGCGATGCATCAGGTGCCTCCCAGCAGGAATGCCTTGACCATCGGCTGGGCCAGGCCCTGCACGGTCAGCGCCACCTGCACGCCGGTCGGGTCTTGCGCGTTTTTGGCAGGCGACTCGTTCAAGGCGGGATCCGGCGCCCCGCCGCCCACGGCCGTGGGTTCGTTGCGCCAGGCATTGTTCTGCCAGCCCTGCACCTGCATGCCGACCACGCCAACCTGCAGCACGACGGACGGCGCATTCTCGGCCGCTGCATCGGATGCGATGGCTTGCCACAGCTGCTCGATCTGGATCAGGTCGCGCGTGCCGGGCGACTCGCGCCGCACCAATTTTCCTTCGACGACGCGGTAGCTCACCACTTGCAGGCGCGACGGTTCGTTCTCGACAAACACCTTGCGCACGAGGATCAGGCGGTCGGTATCCCACAGCAGCGCGGGACGACCGGCCATGATGTCGTTGCCGGCCGCGTGCTCGCAATCGTTTTCCATCTGGGCAAAGGCGAGCTGCATGCCGCGCGTGGTTTCCATGTCGGCAGTCAGCGCCACGCGCGCGCGGACGATGCCGTCCAGGCCGCGCCAGCCGAGCACGGCAACCATGGCGAGGATGGCGATCGCCACCAGGAGCTCGACCAGGGTAAAGCCTGCAGGGCGCCTGCTGCTCGGGATCCGCGTCATACCGGGGAAGGCCTCAGAACCAGTTGGATCAGTTTGACAATGCGGCGGCCAGGCTTGTCGACGTCAAACACGGAGACTTCGATCCTGCGCAACAGCGGGTTCGGGCTGGTCAGGACTTCTTCTTCGCACATCAGGTTCAGGCCGCCTTGCGGGCACGGGAAGCTGCGCTTGCCCACTTCAGGGAACTCGCGCCCCAGACGGATTTGCACGAGCCGGTTCTCGGCCGACCAGGTCGCCATCATCGATGCGCGCAAGCCCTGGCTGTTCGAGGTCAGACTGCCGACCGCGCGCAGGCCGGCGGCCAGCGCCGTGCCGACGATGACGAGCGCCACCAGCACTTCGAGCAGCGTAAAACCGGCAGCAGGTCGGGAAACGGGGCGCATGGTGGCGGGGGATGTCATTCGACAGTGAAGTGGCCGACGCCGTCGGCGCGGATGGCGACCGTGTTGCCGCCCTTGGCCATCGTCAGCACGAATGGCCGGTCGACCGGCTCGCGCCCGAACGTGATGCGCAGCATGTCGGGGTTGCCGGTACCAGATGGTTCCAGAATCAACTGCAGGGGTGAATTCTTGAACTCACGCTCGCGCAGCAGGTCGTCGCGCGTGACCGGCTCCCAGCCGGCGTCGCCGCGCACCATGAAGCGGTAGCGGTCGCCATTGGCCTCGAACGCGACCAGGCGGTTGCGCACGATCGCTTCGTCGCGCGCCAGTTGCAGCAGCAGCGCCAGGCGCTGCGCTTCTTTATCGAGATCCTGGCGCGGACTCGGGATGGCGTTGAGCGTGGCCATGCCCAGCGTGAGGCCGATGATGACCATCACGACCAGCAGCTCCACCAGGGTGAAGCCGCGTGTGCGCGCTGTGCGCATGGCCGGCATGGAAATAACTTAGTCCCAGGAACCGACGTCGGTGTCTTCGCCAGTACCGCCCGGCTGCCCGTCGGCGCCGTACGAGAACACGTCGACTTCGCCCTTGACGCCCGGCGACAGGTATTGGTAAGCGTTACCCCATGGGTCTTTCGGCAGTTTCTCGATGTAACCGCCCTCTTTCCAGCCATTGGCCGACGGACCCGAGGTCGGCTTGGTAGTCAGTGCGACCAGGCCCTGCTCGGTGGTTGGGTAGCGCTGGTTGTCGAGCTTGTAGAGCTTGAGCGCCTGCATCATCGTGGCGATGTCGACCTTGGCAGCCGTGACGCGCGATTCACCCGTGCGGCCCAGCAATTTGGGCACGACCAGCGCGCCAAGGATGCCGATGATGACCACGACAACCATGATCTCGACCAGGGTAAAACCGCGTGCACGACCTGTGCTGCGCGTGTTGCGCTGAGTACGTTGAAAATTCATAAGCTCTGTGTGATGACAAGGGAATCGATGGAACCGGCACAGTATAAGCCCGAAATATGACAAGCGTACCTGCGAAAAGTACGCAATTGTATGTCACGTTCACCTGCACACCACGTTTCGCCATGCCCGTTAAGACACCACTAATCAACAGTGTTGCCGCTCTCACCATGGCGCGCCGCACACACGGGACACGCCGGGTTGCGCGCCACACCGATCGCGGTCCATTCCATGTACTTGCCGTCGAGCATCAAGAGGCGGCCGACCAGCGGTTCGCCGATAGCCATGATGAGTTTCATCGCCTCGGCAGCCTGGACCGCGCCGACGACGCCGACCAGCGGCGCGAACACGCCCATCGTGCTGCACGCCACATCCTCGAAGCCAGTGTCTTCGGGGAACAAGCAGGCGTAGCACGGCGCCGCGGGGCGACGCGCGTCGAACACGGCCAGCTGGCCGTCGAAGCGGATCACGGCGCCCGACACGAGCGGCGTGCCGGCCGCCACGCAGGCCCGGTTGACGGCGTGGCGGGTGGCGAAGTTGTCGCTGCAATCGAGTACGACCGTGGCAGCGCCCGCGAGTTCCAGCAGCCGCTCGGGACCGGCGCGTTCGCGCAGGGCGGTGACTTCGATGTCGGGATTGATCGCCAGCAGCGCAGCGCGGCCGGACTCGACTTTCGGCTCACCGATGCGCCCGGTCGTGTGCATGACCTGGCGCTGCAGATTGGTCAGGTCGACGGTGTCGTCATCGACCAGCGTGATGTGGCCGATGCCGCCGGAGGCCAGGTACAGCGCCGCAGGCGAACCCAGGCCGCCGGCGCCGATGATGACGACGTGGGCGTCCAGCAGGCGTTGCTGGCCTTCGATGCCGATGTCGTCGAGCAGGATGTGGCGCGAGTAGCGCAGGAGTTGGTTGTCGTTCATGGGGAAAGCGCGGTGGAGGACGCGCTCCTCCACCAGACGTTACTTTTTGGCTGGCGCATGCAGCTCGGGCGGTTTGTTTTCCGCACCCGGCAATGGCGCCGGCGCCGGTTTTTCTTCGACCGGCTCGCCTTTTGCCAGCACCACCTTCAGGCCCTTGAAGTGATTGATGGCCTGGGCCAGCTGGAAATCGTCCTTGCTGCCGAACTCGAGCGGCTTGCGGTCTTTCATCAGTGCCAGGGCGCGTTGTTGCTGGGCCAGGCTTGCCGACTGGTCCTTGCCAGCAGTTGCAGGCTGCTCGCCTTCGGCCACCAGATGCCGCTGGAGATCCGATTCGCGCACGCGCAGCGCATTGAGCAGGTCGCCGTCCGCCGTTTCGTCCACCCGCAGATCGGGCTGCACGCCCGTCGCCTGGATCGGCCGCCCTTTCGGCGTGTAATAGCGCGCCGTGGTCAGCTTGATCGCGGTGTCGGGCGACAACTGGCGCAGCGTCTGCACCGAGCCCTTGCCGAACGTGCGGCTGCCCATCACGATCGCACGCTGGTAATCCTGCAGCGCACCGGCAACGATTTCCGAGGCCGATGCCGAGCCGCCATTGACCAGCACCACCATCGGCACGGTCTTGAGCCCTGCCGGCAACCCGGCCAGCGGGTCGCCGCGCTGGGCATAGAATTCGCGCCGGCCGTAGAACGACTGGTTCGAATCAGGCAATTGGCCTTTGGTACTGACGATGATCTGATTGGCCTTGGGCAAAAATGCCGCCGTCACGCCGATGGCGCCCGGCAGCAGGCCGCCCGGGTCGTTGCGCAGGTCGAGCACCAGGCCCTTGATGTCCGGTTGTTCGGCGTACAGTTCTTTGGTCTTTTTGGCCAGCTCGTCGAGGGTGTTTTCCTGGAACTGGCTGATGCGCAGCCACGCGTAGCCGGGTTCGACCACTTTCGCCTTGACGCTGACGACCTTGATTTCGCGGCGGTCCAGCGGCACGACCCACGGCTTGTCGTCGCCGGGCCGGGCAATAGTCAGCGTGACCTTGCTGCCGACCTTGCCGCGCATGCGCTTGATGGCGTCGTCGGACGACATATTGCGCACCGGGACATTGTCGATCCGGGTGATCAGGTCGCCCGACTTGATGCCGGCCCTGAACGCGGGCGTGTCCTCGATCGGCGAGACGACCTTGATATACCCGTCTTCATTCGAGATTTCAACGCCCACGCCGACGAACTTGCCCTGCACCGCTTCGCGCATGTCGCGAAACGCTTTCTGGTCGAGGTACACGGAGTGCGGGTCGAGCGACGCCACCATGCCGCCGATGGCTTCGGTGAGCAATTTCTTGTCTTCGACCGGCTCGACGTAGTCGGTCTTGATCAGGCCATACACATCGGCCAACTGGCGCAGCTCGTCCAGTGGCAGTGACGTGGCCGTGCCGGTTTTTTGTGCATAAGCAGACAACTGGAACGACGCCGCCACACCCAACACCATCCCCACGCCAACCAGCCCGAACCCCTTTGCTTTCATGCCCATGTGTACCCTGTGGTGACCTAGAACCGGACCCAGCCTGCCGGGTCGAACGCCTTGCCGTTACGCCTGAGCTCAAAGTATAGCCCCGATTCTTCGTTGCCACCGGTGTTGCCCGCGCTGGCCACCGCCTCGCCCGCGCGCACGCTGTCCCCGGGGCGTTTGAGCAGCGCCTGGTTGTAGCCATAGATCGACAGGTACTCGCCGCCATGGTCGATGATGATCAGGTTGCCGAAGCCGCGCATCCAGTCGGCGTGCACGACGCGGCCCGGGGCCACGGCGCGCACTTCCGTGCCTTCGGGCGCCTTGAAGAAGGTGCCTTTCCAGTTTGGACCATCGCCGCGGCGGGTGCCGAAACGTGCCACGACACTGCCATTGATCGGGCTGCTCATGCGGCCCTTGAGCGAGGCAAACGAGCCGGACGGCGCTGCCGGACCCAGCGCAACCTCGGGCGCCGGTTCGGGCCGGGTTGGCGCTGGCCGCGGCTGTTCAGCCACGACCGGCGCTTCCTTGACCGGTGCGGGGAGCGGCGCCGGCAGCGGCTCGGGCTTGACGCCCGGCTTGGCGTTGGCGTTCTGGCGCGCGATGCGTTCACGCTCACGTTCGCGCTCGGCGCGCCGGTCGGCCGCCGCCTTGGCGCGCGCCTGCGCCAGCAGGCGGGCTTTTTCATCGGCCTCGGCCTTGGCTTTGGCCTTCGCAGCGGCCGCAGCTGCAGCCGCCACCTGGCGCTTGCGCTCGGCTTCGGCCTGTTCGCGGATCAGGCGCGCCAGCCGGTCGACGAGGCCGGACATGCGCTCTTCGTCGCCCTTCAGGCGGTCGGCCTGCTTGCGCTGGTCGGCCAGCTTGCTCGACAGCGTGCCCAGCAGCGCCGCGCGGCGTGCCTTTTCCTTCTCGAGCATGGCTTTCTGATCGAGTTGTTCCTGGGCGATTTCTTCCAGCTCTTGCTGGGCGTTTTCAACCTTGTCGCGGTTGACTTCGACCTGCGCCAGGTTGCTGCGCACCGAGTCCAGCAGGCGCGCCTGGGCCTGCGACACGTAGGCCATCAGTTGCAGGTCGCGGCTGATGCGGTTCGGGTTATCCCCCGAGAGCAGCAGCTTGATGCGGTCTTCGTTGCCAGCCACATAGTGCTCGCGCAGCAGCTTGGCCAGCTGCTGTTGCTGGGCGCCGATAGTCTGCGCCAGCTGGGCTTGCTGATTCGCCAGCGCTTGCAGGCGAGTTGCCGTCGTATCCTGTTCCTCGGCCAGATCGCGCAGCGCGCGGTTGGCGTCGGAAATGGCGGCCTCGGACTCGGCCAGCGTGTCGGCCGCGTCTTCCTTGGCGTTTTCGGTCTGGTTGATGTCGCGCTTGATGGCCGCCAGCTGTTGCTGGATGCCGGCGCGCTGCTTCTCGGCCGCCGCTTTCTGGCGGCTGCGCTCGGTCTGGCGCTGCGCCCACGCGTCCGACGCGAACGCGCCGGACACCGCGACCGCCAGCAGTGTGCACAACAGCTTGCTGCCGGCGTCCTTCATGGTTGGCAAACGCAAAAGATTACTTCGCCTTCCCTTGGTTTGCGACCGCGGCCATGGCAGCGGCAATCGCCGCCTGGTCGCCCAGGTAGTAGTGCTTGATCGGCTTGAGGTCGGCGTCGAGTTCGTACACGAGCGGCTGGCCGTTCGGGATGTTCAGGCCCACAATGTCGGCATCGCTGATGTTGTCGAGCATCTTGATGATGGCGCGCAGGCTGTTGCCGTGGGCCGAAATCAGGATGTTCTTGCCGGCGCGGATCGCCGGGGCGATCTCGTCGTTCCAGGCTGGCATCACGCGCGCCACGGTGTCTTTCAGGCATTCGGTCAGCGGAATCTGGCTCTCGTCCAGGCTGGCATAGCGCGGGTCATTGAACGACGTGCGCGAATCGTCCTTCTCGAGCGCCGGCGGCGGCGTGTCGTAGCTGCGGCGCCAGACCAGCACCTGCTCGTCGCCGAATTTGGCGGCGGTCTCGCCCTTGTCGAGGCCCTGCAGCGCGCCGTAGTGACGCTCGTTCAGGCGCCAGTCGTTCTTGACCGGCAGATACATCGCATCCATCTCGTCCAGCGCCAGCCACAGCGTGCGGATCGCGCGCTTGAGCACCGAGGTATACGTGAGGTCGAACGTGAAACCGGCCTCCTTGAGCGCGCGGCCAGCGGCCTTTGCTTCAGCCACACCCTTGGCGGTCAGGTCGACGTCGACCCAGCCGGTGAAGCGGTTTTCCAGGTTCCAGGTGGATTCGCCATGGCGCATGAATACGATTTTGTACATGAAAGCTCTTTTCGCAAAATTTCTGGTTGATGTCCGGTCCAGCATCTATTTTATAATGCCCCGATTCAGTTCAACCAATCGGAACCCTTGTGAAATTCATTATCGATAACATTTTCCTCGTAGCGATCGCCGTTCTCGCTGGCGGCGCGCTGTTGTGGCCAGCCCTGGCGCCGCGCGGAAAACGCGCATCGCCGCTGCAGCTGACGCAGATGATCAACCGCGGCAAGACCACGATCGTCGACGTGCGCAGCAGCGAAGAATTCGCCGCCGGTCACCTGCGCGACGCGAAACACATCCCGCTGGCAGACTTGGGTGCTCGCGTTGGCGAACTGGACAAGTCGAAAACCCGGACCGTCGTCATGGTCTGCCAGACCGGCGCACGCAGCGACAAGGCAGCGCGCCAGTTGCAGGCGGCCGGTTTCGAGGACGTCCACAGCCTGGAAGGCGGCCTGGCGGCCTGGAAGGCTGCAGGCTTGCCGCTCACCAAATAAACCGCCCCATCGAGTCGATCGGGCACACGAAAGGATTCATCATGGCAGCTCACGTCGTTTTGTACCACACCGCATCTTGCCCTTACTGCGTCCGCGCCGAGCGCCTGCTCGAAGCCAAGGGTGTCACCGAGATCGAAGGCATCCGTGTCGACCTGGATCCCGAGCAGCGCCAGGTCATGATGCAGCGCACCGGTCGCCGCACGGTCCCACAGATTTATATTGGCGATACGCACGTCGGCGGCTTTGACGAACTGTATGCGCTGGACCAGGCAGGCCGCCTGGACCCGCTGCTCAAGGGCGAGTAAGCTGCATGCGCGCTGCGTAGCGCGGCCGTCGGCGGCAAGACTGCTATTGCAAGCAAGTTGATTTTGCTACAATTGCCGTCGTGTTCGATCCGACGGCCCGTTCACGACGTCGCGCTCGACCAGGCAACCGGAGTGGCCCGCCACTTCCCACTATTATTAGAAAGCGTTCCATGTCCGACGAAACTCTGCAACCAGTATTCCAAATCCAACGCGTCTACCTGAAAGACATGTCGCTGGAGCAACCGAACTCGCCATCGATCTTCCTGGAGCAAGAAGCGCCAGCGATCGAAGTGTCGCTCGACGTGGGTGCTGAAAGCATCGCCGAAGGCATCTACGAGTCGACCGTGACGATCACCGTCACCGCCAAGGTCAAGGACAAGGTTGCGTTCCTGGTCGAAGGCAAGCAGGCAGGCATCTTCGAAGCCCGTAACATCCCGGCTGACCAGATGGATCCACTGCTGGGCATCGGCTGCCCGAACATCATCTATCCATACCTGCGCGCGAACATCGCTGACGTGATCAGCCGTGCCGGCTTCCCGCCAGTGCACCTGGCCGAGATCAACTTCGAAGCCTTCTACCAGCAGCGCGCCCAGGCCATGGCCGAAGCCGCAGCAGCGCCGTCGAACTAAGCAGCAGTCGTACCCGACGAACGCGGCGCCACGCCGCGTTCGTGCCAGATGTCCGGTGTCCCGGTTTCAACCACCATCCAGGCCCGCCATGTTCTCCGCCCGCCGTCTTGCCCGCTCCCCATTGATTGCCTCATGCGCCGCATTGCCGGTCGCCCCGCGCGCATTCGCCTTTGATCACATCAAGGTCTCGGATGTCTGGGGCCTGTAATCCTCTGCAGGAGTTCCATGCAACAGAATAAGCTCACCAAAATCACTGTCCTGGGCGCCGGCGCCTGGGGCACCGCCGTGGCCATCGCCCTGGCGGCGCGCCACGACGTGCTGCTGTGGGGCCGCAATCCCCAGCAGATGCAGGACATCGACGCCGCGCGCGACAACCGCGCCTACCTGCCAGGCCATCCGCTGCCGGCATCCCTGCGCGTGAGCGCCGACTTCGACGCGGCGCTGGCCCATGTCGCCACGAGCGCGCCGGACGAGACGCCGCTCCTGATCCTGGCCTGCCCGGTGGCCGGCCTGCGCCCCCTGCTCGAACAATTGCGCGGTCGCTCGATTCCCAACGTCGTCTGGCTGTGCAAGGGCTTCGAGGCCGGCACCGCCCTGCTGCCGCACCAGGTGGTCGCGCAAGTCCTGGGCGACGCCGTGCCGGGCGCAGCGCTGTCCGGCCCGTCGTTCGCCCAGGAAGTGGCGCGCGGCCTGCCGTGCGCGCTGACCGTCGCATCGAGCTCGCGCGCTTTACGTGAACGCGTCGTCGCGCTGGCGCACGGCGACAACCTGCGCGTGTATTCGTGCGACGACCTGGTCGGCGTGGAAGTCGGCGGCGCCGTCAAGAACGTGATGGCCATTGCCACTGGCACATCGGACGGCCTGGGCCTGGGCCTGAATGCCCGCGCCGCCCTGATCACGCGCGGACTGGCCGAGATCACGCGCCTGGGACTGGCGCTGGGCGCGCAGCCGGGCACGTTCATGGGCCTCAGTGGCATGGGCGACCTGATCCTGACGTGTACGGGCGATCTGTCGCGTAACCGGCGCGTGGGCCTGGCGCTGGCAGAAGGCAAGGCGCTGGCGACCATCGTGGCCGAGCTGGGCCATGTGGCCGAAGGCGTGCCATGTGCAAAAGCCGTGCGCGAACTGGCGCACAAGCTGGGTGTAGATATGCCGATCACCGAGGCGGTGGCTGGCGTGCTGTTTGATGGGGTGGATGCAGCGCGAACGGCGGCGGGTTTGCTGGCAAGGGATCCGCGGATCGAAGTCGCGTAAAGCGTGGCGTGGCGTGCCGGATGATCTCGCCGCCAACCATCACCGCGTGGACGGCATAGCCGTCCACCCTACGTATCAAGCAATTTGTCGGAGCCGCGTATCAGGCAGCTTGCTGCGGCCCGATCAGAATGGTCATGAGCGCCACTGCGTCCTTCACGGCGCGGACCGTGTGCGGCACACCACCGCTCAGATACACCATTTCGTTGGGCAGCAGCGACGTCGTTGCTCCATGCGCATCGACGGCGATTTCGCCTTCCAGGCACAGTACCGTCACTTCGCCATCGACCCGGTGCTCGGGAATGGGGCGTTCCACCGGCAGTACCAGCCGGATCAGTTCCATATGCTCGGTCTTGACCAGGGCCACCGAGGTGAAATGGGCGATATCGTTATCGCCGCGTTGCAATGCGATTTTCTCGCCGGATGTAGCGTGATGCAAGGCCATGTCGCCCTCCTCTATTCGTCGTGTTGTTCTGGAACGCTGCGCAGCCAGGTGACCAGCGCAAACGCGTCCTTGAATCCCTGCGCCAGTTGCGGCACCAGTTTTTCCGGCGCATTGAGCGCCAGATCGACTTCGGTCCACACGAAAAAGCTTTTCAGCTTCAGGTACTCGACATGCGGATGATCCGCATCGAAACCCTTTGGTGGACGCTGCAACTTGTCCTCGTCCAGGAGGTCACCATAGGTGGCGCGGAGATGCTTATTCTTCAACATTTTGCCAAAACCCGTCGCATCGTTGACCACGTGCTCACGAATGGCCTTCAGGCGCGGGGGTGGCGGCAGGTATTCGCCGACGCCAAAACCGAGCTTGCCGCTGGCATCGATCTGGAAATAATAGGTCGAGCCACCGCCTGCACTGGGCCGGCGCTTGTCGTTCGGCGTGATACCGGCCGAGAAGCGCGTCTTGTACGGCGTTTTGTTCTTTGAAAAGCGAATGTCGCGGTTGATGCGGAACATCGCCTTCTTCGGGTTGCAGGCCGCGACCTGCTTGTCGAAGGCCGTGATGGCCCGGATCAGTTCAGTGACAACCTCCTGGAATTCTTCGCGCAGGATATCGTAGCGCGGCTTGTTCATGATGAACCAGGGGCGGTTATTGCTCTCGGTCAGTTCGTTCAAGTATTGCGTCAGGTCGCGCAGGTGCATGTGGGTCCGAAAATAAAATTCAAGAAGTTCAGGGCGTCTGGCGTGGACGGCGGCCGACCTTGACGGCGATCGCTGTTTCACGCCCCTGGCGCACAATCGTCATTGGTACGGACGCGCCCGGCTCGAGCTGGGCCACCAGCTTGAGCATCTCGCTCGTGTCAGCCACTTTTTTACCAGCAACTGCCACCAGGATGTCGCCCGGCTGAATCCCGGCGCGCTCGGCCGGCCCGCCGCGCACCACGCCGGCAATCATGGCGCCGCTGCGTTTGGACAAGCCAAAGCTCTCGACCATTTCGGGCGTGATGTCCTGTGACTCGATGCCGATCCAGCCGCGCACTACCTCACCGTTCTTGACGATGGCGTCCAGCACGCTCTTGGCGGTGGACACGGGAATGGCAAACCCGATGCCCACCGAGCCGCCGCTCTGCGAATAAATCGCCGAGTTGATGCCAAGCAGGTGGCCATTGGTATCGACCAGCGCCCCGCCCGAGTTGCCGAAGTTGATCGCGGCATCGGTCTGGATGAAATTCTCGACGTGGTTGATGTGCAGGTTGTTACGCCCCAGCGCCGAGATGATCCCCATCGTGACCGTCTGGCCGACACCGAATGGGTTGCCGATGGCCAGTACCACGTCGCCCACGCGCGCCAGTTCCGGGTCGCCCAGCACCATCACCGGCAAGTTGCGCTCCTTGATGCGGATCACGGCCAGGTCGGTTTCCGGATCGGTGCCGACCAGCGTTGCCGCTGCCTTGCGGCCATCGGCCAGGCCCACCTCGATCGCATCGGCGCCATCGATCACATGGAAATTGGTGACGATGTACCCGTCGCTGCTGACGATGACGCCCGAGCCGAGGCTGGCCAGCTGCTCGGCCTGCGGCGCGCGGTCGCCGCCGAAGAACCGGCGAAACAGCGGGTCTTTCAGCAGCGGATGCGCCTCGCGCGACGCCTTGCTCGTGTAGATATTGACTACCGACGACATCGCCTTGGCGGCAGCGTCGCGGTAGCTGCCGGTGGCGGGCCGGGGTGGCGCCTGCAGCATGGGCACCGGTTTGCCCGGGGTACCCACCTGCACTTGCTTCGGTGCCGGCGTCGATTCGAGCCAGCCCGGCCGCAACGCGGCCACGACAAACCAGATGGCCAGCGCTACCGTAACCGTTTGCGCAAACAGCAGCCAGGAACGGACCCAGAAACGCCGCAACGGATGCGGGGGCCTTATGTCGCGGACGATGTCATCTTTCACTTTTTGAGGGCGTCCCGGATCTCGCGCAGCAGCAGTACGTCTTCAGGCGTGGCGGCCGGTGTCGGTGCTTCGACGGGGCCACGCAGGCGGTTCATCAGGCGCACCATCTGGAAGATGACAAATGCAAGAAGGATAAAGTTCAGCATGATCGTCAAGAAATTACCGTACGCCAGCACGGCCCCTGCCTTTTGCGCCTCGGCAAGTGGTAGGTTATAGCCCTGGCCATTGAGGGGGATGTAATAATTGGCGAAATCAAGACCACCGAACATCGCGCCGATCGGCGGCATGATGACGTCCTTGACCAGCGAATCGACGATACGGCCGAAGGCCCCACCGATGATCACGCCGACGGCCAGGTCCATCACATTGCCGCGCATCGCAAACTTCTTGAATTCGTCCATCATTGCCATGACTAACCCCTCTCATTGTTGTTGAAATAAGTCGTTGCATGATAACCGATGCCTTTCGGTGGCGGCGTCAACCGAGGCACAAGTGTGGTGCAAAAGACCATTTTTGCAAGGCGTGTAGGCAAGACAATATTTTTTCTATAGGTGTTGCCGTTCACATATAATTTTGCAAGCTGGAAGCTCGGACTTAATTCTTATAATTCGTATATTCACGGAGTGGGGTTGGTATGAGTACTCAAAAGCAGGTCGATCCTGGTCGACGGGGCTTGCTGGTCGCGACATGCGCCGCAGGCGGCGTCGTCGGCGTGGCCACGGCGGGAGCCCTGGTCAGCACCTTCCAGCCATCCGAGCGCGCCAAGGCCGCAGGCGCACCGGTTGAAGTCGATATCGGCGACGTCGCCCCCGGCGAAATGAAAGTCGTCGAATGGCGCGGCAAGCCGGTCTGGATTCTGCGCCGTACCCCGGCCATGATGGCCACGCTCGACAAAGACCAGGACGAACTGGCCGACCCCGCCTCCGAAAAGATATTCCAGCTCGAGATGCCGGAATACTGCAAGAACCCCCACCGCTCGCGCGTCGAACACAAGGAAGTGCTGGTCACCGTGGGCATCTGCTCGCACCTGGGCTGTTCGCCCTCGTCGCGCCTGGCCGCCGGCCCGCAGCCGAACCTGCCCAACGACTGGCCGGGCGGCTTCCTGTGCCCGTGCCATGGCTCGACCTTCGATCTGTCCGCACGCGTCTTCAAGAACAAGCCGGCGCCGACGAATATGGACGTTCCCCCGTACATGTATCTCTCCGATAGCAGGATCGTGATCGGCAAAGACGAGAAAGGCGAGGCATAACCATGGGCGCGTTCAAGGAGACAAAGCTGCCCGCCGATGCACCGGCGGCCCGGAAGGCACTGGCCTGGGTCGACGACCGCTTTCCGGCCACCAAGCTGTGGAACGATCAGTGGGGCAAGTACCACGCGCCCAAGAATTTCAACGTCTGGTATCTGTTCGGTTCGCTCTCGGCCTTGGTCCTGGTGCTGCAGATCGTCACCGGCATTTTCCTGACGATGCACTACAAGCCCGACGCGACGCTGGCCTTCGGCTCGGTCGAGTACATCATGCGCGAAGTGCCGTGGGGCTGGCTGGTGCGCTACATGCACTCGACCGGCGCGTCGGCCTTCTTCATCGTCGTCTACCTGCACATGGCGCGCGGCCTCATGTACGGCTCGTACCGCAAACCGCGCGAGCTGGTCTGGCTGTTCGGCTTCGGCATCTTTTTATGCCTGATGGCCGAGGCGTTCTTCGGCTACCTGCTGCCGTGGGGCCAGATGTCGTACTGGGGCGCGCAGGTGATCGTCAACCTGTTCGGCGCGATTCCCGTCATCGGCAGCGATTTGTCGCTGTGGATCCGCGGCGATTACGTGGTGTCGGACGCCACGCTGAACCGCTTCTTCGCCTTCCACGTGATCGCCCTGCCCCTGGTCATCATCGGCCTGGTCGTGGCCCACCTGACGGCGCTGCACGAGGTGGGTTCGAACAATCCGGACGGCATCGAAGTCAAGGACCACATCGGCCCGGACGGCTACCCGCTCGACACGATCCCGTCGCACCCGTACTACACCACCAAGGATCTGTTCGGCGTCAGCGTGTTCCTGCTGCTGTTCTCGGCGGTCGTGTTCTTCGCCCCAGAGATGGGCGGCTACTTCCTCGAGTACAACAACTTCCTGCCGGCCGACTCGATGAAAACCCCGTCGCACATCGCGCCGACCTGGTACTTCACGCCGTTCTACTCGGTGCTGCGCGCCACGACGGCCGACTTCATGTACGTGCTGATGGCAGCGGTCGCGGCCTACGTCGTCTTCATCTGGTTCAAGTCGCGCCTGGCCTTCACGACCAAGGCAATCATCGCCGTGGTCGGCCTGCTGCTGGTCATCGGCATGCTGCCGCAAGTGCTCGACGCCAAGTTCTGGGGCGTGGTGCTGTTCGGCTCGTCGGTGATGATCATTGCCGGCATGCCATGGCTGGATCACTCGCCGGCCCGCTCGCTGCGCTACCGTCCCGACTGGCACAAGTGGGTGTATGCGGTGTTTGCCGTGGTGTTCGTGACGCTGGGCTACCTGGGCACGCAATTGCCGACGGCCGCGTTCACGCTGATCTCGCAAGTGTGCACGCTGGCGTACTTCGGGTTCTTCCTCCTGATGCCGTGGTGGAGCACGATGGGCACCTTCAAGCCGGTGCCGACCCGTGTCACCTTCACCCCGCACTGACGCCTTCGGACCCGCGCACAAGGACATCCCATGACATTGCTTGTGAAAAAACTGCTCGCCATCCTGGCCCTGGCGCCCGGCCTGGCATTCGCCGCCGAAGGCAGCTTCCCGCTCGACCGCGCCCCGGACCGCGCCGACCTGGCATCGCTGCAAAACGGCGCCAAGCTGTTCGTCAACCACTGCCTGAATTGCCACTCGGCTGCGTCGATGCGCTACAACCGCCTGCGCGACCTGGGCCTGACAGACGACCAGATCCGGCAAAATTTGTTGTTTTCTGCCGACAAGGTCGGCGACATGATGACCACGGCCATGCGCCCGAACGATGCCAAGGCCTGGTTCGGCGCGGTGCCACCGGATTTGTCGGTCATTGCGCGGGCCAAGGCGTCGCCGGGCGGCTCGGGCGCCGACTACCTGTACACCTATCTGCGCACGTTCTACCAGGACGAGACGCGCCCGACCGGCTGGAACAATATGGTGGTGCCGAATGTCGCGATGCCGCACGCGATGTGGCTGCAGCAGGGGATCCGCACGGCAAAGTTCACGAACCAGCCCGATCCGCATGAGCCCGGCAAGATGGTCCACACCTTCGCCGGCTTCGAGCAAGTGAACCCCGGCACCATGACCCAGCAGGAGTTCAACACCGCCACCGCCGACCTGGTTGCCTACATGGTCTGGATGGCCGAGCCGGCGCAGGCAACACGCAAGCGATTGGGGGCATTCGTGCTCCTGTTCCTGACGATTTTCGCCTTTTTGGCCTGGCGATTGAATGAATCGTACTGGAAAGAAGTGAAGTAATTCGCTTTCGTTGTCCGGTTGGCTATAATACGGGCAATCATTTCTCTGGGGTGAGTGCTCGGCGCTGCACCCCTTTGTTTCTTAAGGAACTATAAACCATGATGGTTCTCTACTCCGGCACCACGTGCCCGTTCTCCCAACGCTGCCGCCTCGTCCTGTTCGAAAAGGGCATGGACTTCGAAGTGCGCGACGTCGACCTGTTCAACAAGCCGGAAGATATTTCGACGATGAACCCGTACGGCCAGGTCCCAATCCTGGTCGAGCGCGAACTGATCCTGTACGAATCGAACATCATCAACGAGTACATCGACGAGCGCTTCCCGCATCCGCAACTGATGCCGGCCGACCCGCTGATGCGCGCCCGTGCCCGCCTGATGCTGTTCAACTTTGAAAAAGAGCTGTTCGTCCACGTGCACACGCTGGAAAGCGAGCGCAACAAGTCGAACGACAAGATCCACGACAAGGCCCGCACCGAAATCCGCGACCGCCTGACCACGCTGGCACCGCTGTTCCTGAAGAACAAGTACATGCTGGGTGACGAGTTCTCGATGCTCGACGTGGCCATCGCACCGCTGCTCTGGCGCCTGGACCACTACGGCATCGAACTGTCGAAGACGGCTGCACCGCTGATGAAGTACGCCGAGCGCATCTTCTCGCGCCCTGCCTACATCGAGGCGCTGACCCCGTCCGAGAAAGTGATGCGTCGTTGATGGACCTGGGGCGGACTTGTTGCCGCCCCTGTCCTCAGCCGCACCGTACGCGCCGGAATCGGACGTTCTTCGGGCGAATCCGATAGACTGGCGCGAACGCCCGTTTTGCCTGTATTGCTAGCCCATACCACCATGTCAGAGATCTCCACCAAACCCTACCTGCTGCGCGCCATCTACGAATGGTGCACCGACAGTGGCTTTACGCCTTACCTCGCAGTCAAGGTCGATGGATCGACGACGGTGCCGATGGAATACGTCCGCAAGGGCGAGATCATCCTGAACATCAGCTTCGGCGCCACCTCGGCACTGAAGATGGATAACGACGCTGTTCACTTCCGTGCACGCTTCAACGGCGTGTCGCGCGAGATCTATATCCCTGTGCACAATGTGCTGGCGATTTATGCCAACGAGAATGGCCAGGGGATGGCGTTTGAAGTGGGTGCATTGCCTGCTGCGTCGTCGGATGGGTCGTCGCCTGAAGTGGGTACGGCGCCTGCGGGGCCATCGCTGTCGGCGGTGCCATCAAAGGGCGTGGATTCGCCGGTGGTGCCGGATACGGAAGTGTCTGCCCCGCCATCGGGTGGCGATGACGAGCCACCGAAGAAGGGTGGACGACCGACCCTCACGCGGATCAAATAGCGTATAATTCTTGCTCTAAAGATCACGCCGGCTTAGCTCATTTGGTAGAGCAGTTGATTTGTAATCATCAGGTGGCCAGTTCGAAACCGGCAGCCGGCACCAAAATTTAGCTTTGAAAACAATGCCTTAGGTGATTTTCACCTAAGGCATTTGTCTTTGTGAATCTTCAACAGGTACACTTTAGGTACAGCTACAGATCACAGAGGTTCAATGGCAACGTTCGTCAAGACCGACTCAGGTACATGGAAAGCCATCATCCGCAAGCAAGGATGGCCCATTACTTCAAAAACTTTTCGTACCAAACGAGACGCCACAGACTGGGCGCGCAACACCGAAGATGGCATGGTACGCGGTGTCTATATCTCGAGGACCGGTGCAGAGCGTCTGACAGTCAAAGACGCTTTGCAAAGGTACTTGTTGGAGGTCACGCCTACCAAGAAGCCGACTACTCAGCGCAGTGAGAAAATCACAGCCGAGCACCTGACCGGCTTTCTGGGCAAGTACTCAATGGCTGCCCTCTCGAGCGACCTGGTCGCGTCCTATCGTGATCATCGTATTGGCGCCGGCAAGTCGAACAACACCGTGCGTATAGAGTTGGCCTTGCTAAGCAATCTGTTCACGATCGCGATTCAGGAGTGGGGCCTTGGGCTTTCTCACAACCCAGTCGCTGCAATCCGAAAGCCCAGTCCTGGCAAAGGACGTGACCGTCGCTTGAATGCAACCGAGGAACAGCGTTTATTGAACGCGGTCGACCAGTACAGTAATCCCATGCTTGGCTGGATCGTCCGCATTGCGATCGAGACAGGCATGCGTCAGTCTGAAATCCTGAACCTACGGAAACCGCAGCTGGACTTGACTGCTCGTGTTGTCCGGCTCTCGGACACCAAGAACGATTCAGCGCGTACAGTCCCGCTGACGATCTCCGCCACAGCAGCCTTCAAGGCAGCACTCGAAAATCCCTTGCGACCGAAGGATAGCGAGCTCGTGTTCTTCGGAGAGCCAGGCAAAGACGGGAAGCGCCGCCCCTATCAGTTCACGAAGGTCTGGGCCGAAATCAAAGACGCTCTCGGGATCGCTGACCTCCACTTCCATGACCTGCGCCATGAAGCAGTAAGCCGCCTTGTTGAAGGAGGGCTCAGTGATCAGGAGGTGGCTTCGATTAGTGGGCACAAGTCCATGCAGATGCTTCGACGATATACGCACCTTCGAGCCGAGGACCTGGTCACAAAGCTTGATCGTTTGAAAAAAAATCCTCCGGCTCCGCAAGACCTTTAGCGCCAGACTCTACCTTGATTTTGCACAAAATTGCGCTCCCACGCGTGGGCTCAGTCAAACGTGCCCGCGCCACAGCGATGGCGGACAAAATTTATCGCTTCAAGCGAATTCTTCACAAAATGCAGCAGGATTTGAAGTTGCGCCAGCATAAAAGCTTCGTATTCTTTCGATACCCACCGTAACGAAAGGATCAGAAGTGACCACAGAAGAAATTTTGCTCAACCAGTACCGCTCACCGTTGCTCACGCTGACGCAACTCGCTCAAATCCTCAACCGTAGCCCAGATGGGCTACGAATTTCTCTCAGCAACAAGTCACCCGGGTCCTTAGAGTTGAATGCCGCTCGCGTGAAGATCGGCCGACGTGTGTTCTTCAAAACCGTCCAGATCGCCAGGATCATTGATCAAGCATGAGCAACGCCGCAGCGCCGAAGAGCGACAACAAATTCAAGCACCATAGCGGCGGAGTTGTACAGATCCATCACACATATCGTTTCGGCATAGTACCTGAAGCGCTACTTGAAGATCCGCGCCTCGACCTCGATACCCGAGCTGTGGCTGCCTGGCTTGCCATCAAGCAAGATGGCTGGCAGATCAGCATAAGTGTGCTTCGCAATCGACTCGCCCAACAGGGCAAGATCCTTAGTAAGGAACGCTGGAAACGCATTGCCGAACAGCTGGAAGCAGCTGAGTATTTATCACGCAGAAAGATAAACGGCGCAGGAGGTCTGTGGACTTGGGAGATCATTTTTACGCCAGTTTCACGGTCACTCACCATGGACGGGTTTTCCACCCACGGTTCAGCCACCCCCGGTCGCGCCGCAGACGGTTCTGCCGTGTCTGGTGGACACGTACATAACGTAGTACCAAGGAGAAAACAATCAACAAAAAATATAACCACAACCAAAGACACCATCCAGCGACCAGACGAAGCCGGACGCCGCCAGAACGTCGAGCTTAATGATCGATGCGAACTGCTCACATACCCAGATGTGACTGCGGCTGAAATGGTCGAGCTACAGCGATTAATTCTTGATTGCAACGCTCACGCACGGCAGGACGTCCTGGATGAGCTGGAGGGCTACAGGCGATCCGGAAAGCTGAGAAGTGGAATTGTAGGTTTAGCACGGACACTTGTCGCAAAGGCCAACGAAGGAGGCTTTTCGCTTGTAAAAGGACATGCTGTTCAGGCTGAGCGTGCAAGGCGACAGCAGAACGAAGCGGCCGTGGCACGGTCAAAGGTCACTTTGGTGACATCAGAACCCTCTGCAGAGCTTATAGAAAAGCTCTTTCCCAAACGGGCGCAGCAGATGCGCGATGGACTGAAGGAAAGTCCTGGTATGAGCTAGTTTGGGGGCCACGTGGCCCCCATTTCCTTTCATACGAGACGTCGCTCACTCGTCCGTATAACGGAATGACAGTCCCCTCAGCGCCCAACAAGCGCGCACCCACCAACTCAAGAACGACGATATACTGAGCACACAAAGGTCTGCTATAAGGCGCTCGTGCATCTGGTACTTAGCCGCTTTCCACACTGGTAATCAGGGAGAATCATGTCTGTGTCCTCTCGACTCAAGCGCGTTGGGCGCTTAGCCACTGCCCCGTTCAGGGGCTTCTTTGTCACTTCGTGGCAGGTTCTCCGGAGTCGCGAGCCTCAGCCTCTGGCGCCGAGCTTCTGGGCTCATACTCGACAATTGCTTCGCCAAGACTTCATCGACTCCTTGGTGCCCTTTAGCTGTGCAGTTCAGGAATTTCGTACTGAACTTCATAGGAAGAATTGACAGAACCGGCGCCGGAACGCAAACACGAAAGGTGTACGTTTTTGATAGGCTTCTTAGTGGCTTTTCAAGAAGTGGGATTTTCCCTGCCTTTTCGGTGCTTAACTGTTCTTCAAATTCGATTTTCTTAGCAATGTGCGGGAATTTACAGTCACCTACTAGTACGAACGAGCATCTTTCTGTCGTTTTCGACGTTTTGCCTATCAAAAAAGGACACCTTTCAACTAGGTGACGCTGCGAGAATGATTCGCTCGAGCGTCTGGCGTACTGTCTCTCCTCTCTTCCGCTTGGTCTTCAACACCTCGAAGACCGAGTGCGCAAACCTGACCTTGGCCAGATCCTCATTCGGCGGCTCGAGCTGCTGCAGCATCGTTCCACCGCAAGTCTCTTCCGCTGCCTTCCAGAAGGTGCCAACTGGCATCTTGTGCGTGGTGTAGACCTCGTTCACAGCGAATTCCTGATGTAGTTGTTGAAGACCCACCGCCCGCGGCCGTCGCCATGACCCAGGTCATTCGACGTCCTGGACAAAGCGACCTTCTGACTACTGCCAGCAGCCAGATAGTGCTTGTACTGGTCCATGGCGAAGGCGCGCCGCAGAGCGTGGCATGAGTTCTCGCCTTTCAGGCCGAGCTTGGCCAGTCGATCAGAATGCTGCTCTATGGCCGCTTTTAGGCTCCTGCTGATCACCAATTGCTTTTGCTGCCCCAACACGGTCTGCGCCGCTTTAACGGCTTCTACGGCCCTTTCTAGCCCTCCTGGGGCCACTACGACGGATCTCGCTCGTCCACCCTTCGTCCCATCCCTAACAATGATGGGCTGTCCTTGAGATAGAGCCCGCCCCCACTCCCGTAAGGAGTTGGCTGACTGGATTGCTTCGCGCTCTCGCAGGCCTAGACTACGGCTCAGCTCGATGAGCGCTTTAGTATCCGCCGGCGCTCGCTCTAACGCGTGCTGCAGCAGTTCAGGCTCAACCACTTTGCCGGATCCGATCCGGCTCCCAGACGGTACCCCGAGCTCCTTGTTCGAGCAAACGTCTTGGGCGAACTCAGCGCGCCCAACTCCCTCCAGGGCGCGCCGCACATGGCTCATCTCGTTTTGGATCGATCGGGCGCTGATACCTTTTTCGATGCGAGCCGCCACAAAACCCTTGAGCTGCTTAGCCGTAAGCGAAGCCGGATCGACCGATCCCCACCGCTGCTGCTTTCCAAAGACCTCAATCGCCTTAAACGTGGTCTGCATCCTGGTCTTCGTTAGCGTCGCTGCGCCTTTGTCGACCAAGGCCGCCTTCATGAACTTCGCAGTTGTGGAATCGCCTTGCTTGTACGTCTTAGCCATAAAAAAGTCTCACGAGTTCGTGACAAAAAATCCTAGTACTACAACACCGCACTGCATGCAAGGTGGTCCTACGTCGTTTAGATGGGAGCGGCTGCCGTCATGCAGACGGGGGTACTTCGGCCTGGTAAAACATGCTGAACAGGTGCGCTATGCGCCGCGCGGGGCTCTTGCGAAGACTCCTTTCTGGATTGCTTTTTTGGATTTTCTGACGTGTAAAAAAGTTCAGAATCTGAATTTTTCAGCCGTTTTGGGTTTCATAAAATGACATTTTTAGGTTGTCACTTCGGGTTCGCCTGTTGGAACCCGCATAGACACTAGGTTTGCGGAGGTATCGGGACGCGCGTCACTACCAGGTAGTGACGCGTTAAGAAGGAAGACGTGGAAGATCGCAAGCGAGCTTGTCAGCACAAGATCGGGCGATGGAGACTACGTCGGGATTACATTTGGCGGCCGAGCGCCGGAGATTGCGAAAGCCATGAGGCTATTCAGATTTGTGCCGCAAAAGCGTTAAGAAATCTTAGCGGTGATGCTCTTTCAACGGAAACATCCGATGGAAGAGTTTGTGAGGAGAAGTTGCCGGATACCGACAAGGAATTGTATAGAAAATATTCCTTGATGGAAACCCCTACTGAGAAAACAGGCGTAAGAACGTTTCTGAATGTCTGCACGCCGCTTACTATGGATGTGCGGTCTTCGGGCAACAGGGTATCGCTTTTGCCAGCGAAACAGGCAACCGCGCATCGTGCAGCCGTGCTACTAAGAACGCCTAACAAAACCGTTCGACATACCGCCAACAGATGAGCGAACAGGCAAGCGAAAGGAACGCCTGGTGGATGTCTGCTCGCTGCTCATGTCGAATACGCAATCTGCGGAAGCGGAGTAGCCAATCCAAGGTACGCTCGACGACCCAACGCCATCGGCCAAGCCTTTCGCGCGACTCCACGCCGTAGCGCGCTTGTTTGGGCGGTGCGCGTCTACCGCTGTAAAGTCTCTGTGAGCGTCGGCTCCTGGCCGGAAGCCGAAGTTTACTTGAGCGGTCTACTTCAGCAGAATTGCAGAACTATACCTGCGGCTAGTCGGGTTTATCGTTGTATAGTTAATTTAATAAACCGAATCGACACGAAGTGCCAGCGGACGTTAGGCCTCGCCGTCTACATTGGCCAGCGTAAACGCCAGTAGAGCCGCGTTCAACGGCTTGCAGTTGAACCAATATTCGTTCTTAGATACCCGGTCTAGGCTGCAATGGTCATAGATCACGATGCCGTCGTATGGACTCAATCCTTCGGTGATGTCAAACGATGTGGGATTGACGTCATGGAGAACCAGATAAGGCTTGACCTGCAAGTCGAGGGTAAAGGCGTAGATGATCTCATTGGCTTGTTTGCCTCTGGGATCGTCATCATGATCATGGTCAAATCCCGGCTCGTTCCAAAAAGGGCTGTCCGGGCTGCGGTCAGTTCCTGTATTGATGACCATAGCGAGCCTGTCGATTTCGGTGTGATCTGCGTCGAATGTAGTCAAAGAAAAGTTTCGCGCCACCACCTTTCCCGTGTATCCGAGAGCAGTCAGTTCAGCGCGCAGCGAATCCTCAAAATCAGCCCAATCGGGCAAAGAAACTTGCTTCATAAAAGTGTCGGCAGCCTGCGGCTTAAAAGAGGTTGTCACAGTTGCTTGTTATAGTACAAGCGCAGACGCACTTGCAACCATCAGCCGAAAGATGCCAACCGTGCGGGACTCATCCATCCCGTAAAAAATCTAATTTAAGGTTGCATGAAATCATCAACCCAAAGATTTGCATTCTCTTCTTTGTTAGCGATATCATCCACCCAATTATCGATCACCAGTTCGCCTGACAAATCGATGTCAATAACTTTGTTGCAGAAGGTTAACTCTACAGCATAGGGGTCTCCTGCCAAATAATGGGGAAAGGCGATGCCCATCAAGTTATCTTCGGGATGTTGGTTACGAAGATACTTATATTGATCTACGCTGTAGGTATCATATGACTGCTTATTGCTAGAAAAGCCAGTAGATAAGGAACTCTTAGCATATTCTGCTAAGCTCATATTTGTACGACGAACATTGTCATCCAATTCAACCACCGATTTACATCCTGAGCATACATTCATAACATACCCATTATCCGATTGACCTCCTAGGTCGAAAACCGTAACGAACGGGAGAAGATATCCGCCACATTTACACCGGTTAAATGCCAGGTCGATTATGTCGATGATTTCGAAATTAGTACTATCTAACAATGCGATCTGATAGCGCATGCCTTCGCCAATAAAAGGTTCATACGTGCTGAACCGCTTGAATTCTAAATTTGTTGTCACGTCGAAGCGAGTAGCGCCTTTGTCGTAGACGCCAGCAAAATCAGCGTGCTCGCCCATATCGCCTGCAACCGTAAGACCGAATTCTTTTCTGTGTCGTTCGTAGAACTTGAGTTCTGCCAACAGGCCAACATAACTTCGTTGACCCAACTTCGCGCGGTACGTTTTTTCTAAATATTGCCGAGCTAAACCAAACCCCTTCTTCGGGTTGTTAGCAGTCGAAAAAATTATGCGCCTGATGTTATTGTACGTTTTCGCATCCATAAAAACATCGCCTTCGGTAATCAATTTTTTATCCTTAGATCACAGGATCAGCCGCTTCAAAACTAGCTCGACCTCGAAATTTAAGATAATCATAGGTTAGATGCATAGGGTTCGTCTGCCAATATTTATCTCGGAACGTTAAGCCATGTTTCTGCTTTGGCCAACCGCGGACCTATTGTAGCGTCCACCTACGACCTGAAGCAGACGGTCACGCAGGCCGATTTGAGTCTTGTGCCATCTCATCATTAAAGCAAGTCCGCCGCCAGTCCGGATCCAAGATAATGCTCATTCTCAAGAATGGAAGGCTATTGCTCTAACGTTTGTATAGCTAATGGATATCGTAGAATTGCATTCACTACTTCATATGAATACTTCAGCTTCATTCTTGCGATAAAATCTGGTTCAATGTGATATGCGTGAGCCATCAAACCCTTTAGCTTCAATGTAGCATCCTCAGAAAGGGCTCCATATCTGAACGAATTTATGAGTGATGCGATCTCACGTTTGCGTGCTCGCCCAATCGAAAGCTCATTATTGTTGGTTAGAACAATACCGGTCACATGGCGATTGAATCGTTTCGACGAAAAAACCGTTTTGCTACTGTTTATCCTTATCTTTTTAAAGCAATATTCAGCAAGAAGAGTCGCGACCATTTTGGGGAGATCGAAAAGTATGTTTTTCTCATTAGTCGTAAACGTCAGATCATCGGCATATCGTGTATAAGAAATATTCCTTTCAACACAAAATTTCATCATCGCATGATCAAAGGTGTTCATTACGAAATTTGAAATGAATGGCGAACTTGGTGCGCCAATACTCATTCGCAACCGTGATCGCCGTGTTGCTCGAAAAAACAGGGCATGCTCTAAGAACACTTTGTCAGCTTGTTCGAAATCAACGCCCGAGGACTCTGCAACAGCGAAAAAAAGTTCTGGGGTAATGCTAGGAAAAAAATTCTTAAAATCCATCTTTAGCAGATAACGACTATTCAAATGCCGGAGTGCATTTAAGCGTATGCCCGTTTCCTTTTCATAGGCGGTTGCTGCTTTATGTACTCGCAGAACACCTCTAAGTTCATCAATTATCATTCGTTGAATGAATTTTGATTCTCTGGATGGCTGGGCAATCTGCCGCGTGTCAATGCCGTTCCGCTTAAGAATTTCGTATTTTTTATACCGGCGTGGCATCGTTAAGGCGAATCGAAGCAATTCTTCCTCAGACATCAGAAGTTTGTCAGCCAATGTGGAAAATATGCTCATTTCATCTCCGCCTTCAGCTTGTTAATCTGCTTTAATGCCAATGTACGTTTCTTCGACAGCTCGTCATCACCCAAGATATAGACAGATCTAAATGCCATTGAAATCGCTTGGGTATCGCGAGTTTTCCCTTTAATATCCGTGCCAAATTTGATTCTACGCACACTTCCAGGCCTATCAAAATAATAGGTAACGCCGCTGTACACAACGTGCCCCACCAAGCCTAGTTTTTCAAGCAGATATAGCAAACGTGTAACAGTTTTTAGCTCTTGATCGACCTTAAATGCCAACAAGGCGTATTCAATTTCTGTCACCGTAATGGGATGCGCCAGCATCACAATATCATGAATGAGCAATGCAATATGCGCCCGGTTGGAAGCCGAAAATTTTTGAGTTTTTTGCGTTTTTTCAAGTTTTTGCTTGATGTCCCCGACCATTAACTTCAGGTGCTCATACTCGCTTTCGCTATCGTTTGGCCAAGGGTAAATAAAAACTGAGTCAGCATCTTGGCGTTTGATATATGCCAGCGGCCCTAGATAGATAAACGAATCCTCCGCGGCTACTTTTTCATGCGGAGCGAAAACAAGTAGTTTACCTGTAGCTTTGGGGTCCATACAGAACAGGCCGAGCTCAACCATCGAACCTGGGCTCTCAAGGCATACAACGATTAAAGTCGCGACACTGGCAATGTCGGACTCAAACTCAAGCAGGTCGGAATAGGCCCCTTCCTTGAAGTAATCCTTGAAGTCCTCGGCCTGGATGCATGCATTGTGAAGATCAGGTTCGCTGGCCGCAAAGTATTCGATTAAACGCTGACGAGCACTGCGCGGAAAAGTTGCCTTTATATCAACTTCTCCGCCACACAGAAACACACGGGGCGGCAAAAATGAGACATTGAACTTGGCGTGTTCGAAGCCTTGGAACTCGACAATTAGCTGGTCTTCAAACTTCTTCATCGAGCGAAGTAGTAAAAAAGACGGCCTCGCGAGGAGGCCGTCTTAGTGTTTCCTTACCTAAAGGATGCGTTAAGAGATTGACTAACGCTCCTGAGGTGGGGTTTCGAAGGATCGTTAGGCGAGCTCTTGACGCAACCTAAATATCCTCAATAAATTTGTGTCTGGCTAATCGCCCGACAAGGACAAATGCAACCAACTACGAATCTGCCCTACGCGTAAGGTAAGGAAAGCATACCCTGCCTGAAGCTCGTTTGCAACAAGCCGTTGAAGAGGTCATCGCACGTTGCCCTATTGCATTTTGCATTTTGCATTTTGCATTAGCGTTAGCTTGGAATGAGGCCGTTGCATGCGCAGGTCGAACGTGAGGGTCCGCTCTGAACTAGCGCGTTGTGCGCCATTGACGGCAACTGGGGCATGAAGTTCTCTGCTTAGCATTTGTTCATACGTCATGGTGCATATATGGATGTATGGTTTAGCTAATCAGGTACAGCTGCGGTACATCAATCAGTTATTGCTCTGCCCGACAAATTACGCTAAGTTACTGAAACTAAAGTACTTTTATCTTCGCTATAGTTCGACTAAATTCCTTTAATAATCAAAGACATACTGTTTCCTCTGCTAATTTGTAATCATCAGGTGGCCAGTTCGAAACCGGCAGCCGGCACCAGTTAGTCAAGCAAAAAGCCCAATTCTCAGGATTGGGCTTTTTGCTATCTGGGCGCGTGTAACAGCTGCCCCCCAACTAGCTGAATTAGCCTCTTCGAGCCTGGTGACTGGCCAAATCAGAAAATGGCTCTGGGAAGCGTATTGATTGCTATCAATTTCGCTTTGGCGACACCGAGGTAACGTAGCCGCTGGACAATTTCCACTTGCGCTACGGCGATGCCGAGCGGCTACCGGAGGCAGTCAATGGGCTTAAGCCAGGTAATTGCGGCCGGTGCCGCACTGTCGGCGTTCAGCGGAAACTCGCAACACAAGCGCCTGATGCGGCTGGATTTTCCGTTCGAGGATGGGCCGCCCGCCATCCTGCTGCCAAACACGCTCGTCGCCCGGGAAGAAGTCTCGCGGGGGTTCCGCTTTATCGTCGAAGTATTGTCGGACGAGGCACGCATCCCCCTGAAAATGCTGATGGGCCGGATGGTAGTGATCTCCCTGGTGCGCGAAGACGGATCGCTGCGCTACTTCAACGGCCATATCACCGAGTTCCGTTTCCTGCGCACCGATGGCGGATTCGCCTTCTACCAGATGGTGCTCGAACCGTGGCTTGCGTTCGCGCGGCTGCGCAAGGATAACGTGTCGTTTCACGGTAAAAGCGTACGGGAGATCACCGAAGAAACGCTGAAGCACTATCGCCAGGCCGATTGGCATATGTACCCAATCGACGAGGCAAAGCTGACCGTCGCCAACCAGCATAACGAGACCGATTACAACCACCTGCACCGGCGCTGGGAAGCGCTCGGCTTGCATTACTGGTACGAGCACGAATTTGGCCGCCACCGGCTCATGATCTCTGACAACAGCTTCTTGTCCGAGCGGATCGATGAGGAAGCGTACGTGATCCCGTTCCACAAGAAGAGTGGATCGCTCGAGGACGACGGCATTCACGAGTGGACGGCGGTGCGACGCCTCGGCTCGGGCCAGACAACGCTGGCAACGTTCGATTACAAGAGCCCTAGCGCGCAGCGCGCCAAAGGCATTTCAGCCAACCGGCAAGGCGATATCTTTCGCTACGAAGTCTACGAAGACACAGGTTCTTACGGCTTTCGCATACGCGACGATGGCGAGCAGCTGGCAACGCGGCGCATGGAGGAGGCGGACAAGGACACGCAGTACTTCGAGGCAAAAGGCAATGAACGGAGCGTGCTGCCGGGGCGTACCTTCAAGCTCGGCGGACACTTCAGTGCCGAACCACGATCACCCGAATACGATCCGGAACCGCGCCGCAGCATCGACGACCGCTTCTACCTCATCCTTTCTGTCGACCATGAGGTGGCGAACAACTACCAGGCCGGGCCAGGCGCACCGTCGCATTACGAAAACCGGCTGACCTGCATTCGCAAGGATATCCGCTGGCGCCCGGGCCGCAACTACAACAGCGAGCCCGGTACCTACATGGGGCTGCATACGGCGATCGTGGTTGGCCCGGCCGGCGCTGACATTCATACGGACGACTACGGGCGGGTCAAGCTGCAGTTTCACTGGAACCGGCTGGACAAGTACGACGAGAACAGCTCGCCGTGGATCCGGGTGATGACACCGGCTGCCGGCGACGAGTTCGGGCAGATCCGTTTGCCGCGTGTTGGCGAGGAAGTGGCGGTTGTTTATGCGAACGGGAATATCGATCATCCGCTCATCCTGGGGGCGCTCTACAACGGCAGGCATATGCCACCGTGGAACTTGCCTGAGCAGTCTGCGCTCACCGGTCTGCGAAGCCGGGAGTTGGAAGGTAGCCAGCGCGGCAATCACTTGGTCCTTGATGACACTGCGGGGAAAATACAGGCACAGTTGAAGAGCGACCACCAGTGCAGTCAACTATCGCTAGGCCACATTACCCGCATTGAAGACCCTACCGGCCGCAAGGATGCTCGGGGTGAAGGATGGGAGCTGGCGACCGACGCGTGGGGCGTCGCTCGAGCCGCCCAAGGCATGCTCATCACAACTGAAGCGCGACAGAATGCGGCATCCCACATCAAAGACATGGGCGAAACCGTGCAGCGACTGGCATCGGCGGCGCAGATCCAGGAGCAGCTGGCGTCGATGGCGGTCGACCACGATGCCCAGGAAAAGGGCCAGCAGGACGAAGCCGCCGAGGACGTCAAAGCCCAGCACTCGGACATTCGTGGCGCAGTGAAAGGGGCATTTCCTGAGCTCGCCGAACCGCACCTCGTCATGGCAAGCCCTGCCGGGATCGAGCTTACAACCGCTCAGTCGACACATATTGCCAGCGGTCGCCACACCGCCATCACCAGCGGAAAAAGCTTGTCGATCGGAAGCGTCGATAGCTTGTTCGCTAGTGTCGGAGAGACCTTCAGGCTCTTCGTGCATAAAGCGGGAATGAAGCTTGTAGCCGCAAGTGGCAAAGTGTCCGTGCAGGCGCAAAGCGATAACGTCGAAGTCATTGCCAACAAAGTGCTCGAACTGCTTAGCGAGACAGACTGGGTAAACGTCCGCGGCAAGAAAGGCGTGCGACTACATGGCGTTAATAACATGGTCGAGATCGGAGAGAAAGTGCAGTTTTTCACTTTGTCGCCTGTGCTATTTCACGGCAACCTGGAGACGCTCCCATCAAAGAGTATGTCGCAGGAATTTAACGAACGCTCGTCCGATTATCAATTCGACCAAGAAGTAAACTTCGTCAATGCCGACACAAAACCCGAGAACAATGTTGCTTACGAGCTGATACGCGACGATGCAACGGTTATCGCAGGAACGACTAGCGTCGACGGAAGTACCAGTGTTCAAAAAGGGCCAGGAATAGACAGCTACACGATCCGTTGGAAAGGCGAACTTCCATGAGCGATACAAATAACTTGAACGACCGCGGAAACTATGACCGAGAATTTGGCCAAGGTGTTGGCGGCTGGGCCGAGTACACCGTACACATGACCGACACGAGCGATATGGTCAGACATGACGTTAAGGTTCCTCCAGGAAAAGTTATTCCGGTCATTTTCCTTCCAGGAGTAATGGGTAGCAACCTTCGCATGAGCAAGACTCGGCAGGAAAAATTAGAACGAGAAGATAATCGCGCTTGGCGCCCAGATGACCTTGTTTCCAGCACAATATCAGTTGCGACTAAACAGGGAATGGGTGGCTTTTTTCGGAAGGCCTCGCCAGCTCAACGTCAGCTCGTATTTGACCCCAATGAGACCGAAGTCGAGTATTACCACTATACCGAGGACCAAGGAAGATTTGACCCCGAGGGTAAGGAAACCCTTGCAGCTGATGCACGCCATCGAAATGTCCCCGATTCCTTAAACTCTATTCCACCCTTGATCAAAAATCATTTTCGCCCTCCTAGCGGACCGAAACTTTCTCGCAAGTATACGACTGCTGCTCAAATTGCGCGTTGGCGAGGCTGGAGCGAGGTACTTTTTGCCGGCGCATATGGCGGAATGTTGAAAATCGCTGAAAAATATCTCAACAATATTTCGCGCGGGGGACGACTAGATCCATACGGGATTTGGAATACGAAATACCAAATGTCGCTCTTTGGCCCATTATCTGGTTTAGATTTAAAGATGGATGACCTGAAGAAAATTGCAAACTGCTGGTATCCAGTACACGCAATGGGATATAACTTCCTAAAGAGCAATGGGGACTCCGCCAAAGTTATAGCTAATCGTATCAGAGGCCTCGTACAGGGTTACCAAAAACGTGGATTCAGCTGCAAAGAAGTGATTATCATTACACATAGCATGGGAGGGCTTGTGGGGCGTGCTCTAATACATCCAGATTATGGGAACTTGTTGAGCGATCCAGATGTAAAAGTTTTAGGAATATACCATAACGCAATGCCAACGCTCGGGGCGGCAGCAGCTTATAAACGTATGCGTTTTGGTTTTCTAGAAAAAGAAGGTTTAAAGGATGAGATCGGTGCTGAAATTTTAGGGATTGATGGAGAACATGCTACCGCTATTTTGGCAAACACGCCGGCGCCGCTAGAGATGCTACCAGCCGAGGGATATGGTAAGGATTGGCTAAAAGTCGTCGATGGTTCCGGGAAGACCATCCTAAGTTGGCCGCAAGGAAACCAAAATGCGCTTGACAGCATTTATCTTCAACCCGAGATGAATTGGTGGCGTCTCGTTAACCCTAGTTGGGTAAATCCAGCTAATGGGAAAAATAAGGATGGCGCGGGGTTGGCCAATGTAAAAAAACGCTTGATCAAGGCAAATTTATTTCTCGATTCTATTGAAAAAACTTTTCATCCTACAAATTGCTACGCTAGTTTTTGCTCATCAGAGGAACACAAGAGCTATGGAATCCTGGTCTTCAAAGTGATGAATCCGGAGGTTTGGGATGCGCGTCAAAGTTCCCTCCCAAGTGCGGACACATGGAAACTTTTGACTGATGATAAGAAGGGAACATTAACAGTTCAAGCAGGTAAAAAAGTATTGACTCTTAAATTACAACCTGTCGAAGCGGTCGGTGACGAAACCGTTCCGGCGGAGCGTTCAGCCTCTAAAATAGCAGGCACTTTATTCACTCATGGAAAAACCAAGGGTACTGGCTATGAACATCAAAATAGTTACTCGAATCCCAATGTCTTAGCATCCATGTTGTATTCTATTGTGAAAATAGCTGGTTCTGCAGAATGGGAGTGAATATGCCTATAAACAGCCGGCAATTACTATTCAGAATCTTCTTCACGCTTGCTCTCGCAGCACCACTAATTGCTTGCTCAAAAAAATATTCTTACAAGGAGGATGCTGTGCCAGAACAGATTTCCCTAACTCTCCGACTAAAAAAATTATTCCAAGTTACCAAGCTTGTTTGTTTTGGGCGATACGCACTGGCAGTACCAAAGGAGGCACAAATTGTCTGGGGTGGCACATATTTTCCATCCAAAATTTCTTCATTTCTTGGTAGCGTAGAGACTTTGAGGGAAAAAGCAGAAGAAGATATTGAAAAAATAAAATACGACGATAAGGGTGCTGAGATTACCTACGACAAGTCAGGGCCTATCGAATTGAGCTGGCAAATTCGTTATTTTGATAGCAAAGCAGCAAAACAGCTTAATCTTCTTTTTTTCAACACCTACGTTAGTAAAGGCAACATCATTTTTCGCCTTGGGAACGCTGTCGACGAAGGGCAGTCTGAAGAGCAGATCGCTGCAGTGGAGGAAAGCCGGTCAAAAAGCTTACACTTGCGTTTAGACGACGGTATTATATCGCCTACCGAAGGATATTGTATCGAGCACGCCTTCATGGCGAGTTCGTTCTACGGGGATCAAGAAATGGTAGAAATTGGAATTTATCTTCCAAGCCTGCCCGATGTGACTTTTTCGATCAGTTCAAACAAGGACGCATATGCTGATTATCCAAATGAAGAATTTGAGAAAGAAAAAAGAGAAGAATTATCTTTATTAACACGTATCCGCAAGGCCCAAGAAGAACAGGGAACTATGTATCCGCAGCGAATAGTCCTCCGTGAAGGAAAGCGTGCTGTTCAGCATTGGCACGGCGAGGAGTCGCTTATTAAACGACTGGATGGCGTACATGATTTTGAGTGGGGCTTCGTGGGAACCCCAAAGGACGTCGCAAACCCATCTGAATTTATTGTCAATATGTACACCAAAGTAGAACATAACTTGGTTGGTGCCGCTAAAAAAGCATCGGTCACCGACGACGAGGCAGTTGCACTCTGGGACAGGCTCCTCTCTGGCCTAAAATTTAGGGTCAAGGTGCCCGGCGCACCTGAGGGTTCGTACTACCTCCCCGAGCATAAATCAAGCACAACTAACGCTGAGTAACGAGAAAGCAGAATCTCAATTAGGAGTGAGTATGAAACACCAAGGCCGCGGAGTGATTCGCCTGAACGACAAGACTGATCATGGTGGCCAAGTCGTTAGCGCCACGTCGGAAACAATTGCCATGGGAAAGGCTGCGGCAATCCAAAACGACATGACTTTCTGCCCAACGTGTAAGGGAAAATTTGCGATCAAGCCAGATGATTCAGGCGCAAAGCACAAAGGCAAGCCGTACGCTTACGACGGCGACGTTACGGAGTGTGGCGCCCGCCTGATCAGCTCTCTCGTCTAGTGCATTTTTCTGGCGGATTTCAAAGGGTAATAACGTAAATGTTGCGACGATCACGTCTGCAAAGAAGTATTTTTCACGCTCAGCCTGTGGACTCGATACAAGCGGTCTTGCACGTTGTCGTATTAGGCAGTTTAACTGCGGTCGCCTGTAAGATATTGAAGATCTTGGCCGCTTCGTAATCAGGCAATCCAGACCCCTTCATCTTTTGTTGAATCTTTGGCAGTGCACAAGCTTGAGAGTAATTGAATGGGTATGGAAGAAAAGAACGGGCTCTATACATAAAAGCTCTACTACAACCGGACACTAGGCCCCTACCTACCAATGCCTGCCCTTGCCTTGGTGGATCAGGACAAGCAAGCACGAGACTTATCTGGCGCGCCACCACTGCCATCTCGCCCCACTCATCTGCGGCGAAGAAGTGTCCAAGCGCATCCACAATGACCTGCGACGACTGAATGTGGATGCAAGCTGATCGGCAGTCTTTCAGCAACTATTTCATAGCTCCGCTAGCTTATGCATTCAGGTCTTTTGGGGAGCGACGACACGCAAATCTGCCGGTGCCAGCGCTAAGACTATCCCAGCCTGCTCGAGTATCCACGCCTCGACCTTCATATGCCAGACACGCAGCGAATCAAGCGGCGGGCGGAGGTAGTTCTGCTCACGTACGCCTTGCAGCGCGTCCCATTTAACAGACGGCTTTATTCTTTACGGACGATCCGTCGATTGGCGCGCACATCATGGCCGTCTTGAAGGGCACGGATCCCACCGCCAGTGGCGAGCGTCCTGATACACATCCCACAGCAAAGGCGGTACCGATCCCACCCCAAGAACGGCCACAGCCAGAAGTACCTGTGCAACTGTGCAGAGAACAGCGTCGGTACGGCGCATTGTTGAAAAGTTGACGAGTGCAAAAATGACCGCTGAGACGCTGAGACCTCCCACACAAAGCATATGGATCATTTCGCGTCCTGGGCCGTTGCAGCGTTCGTAGAATACTGCATACCAGAGCGTTGGCAGAATCAGGCATGCAGTCGCCACCATGCCGAAAGCAGTTGATCCAAGCGTCGCCTGATAGCGGGCGCGGACCATGCGCTCCGTGTGGCGAACCAGGTAGACGGCGCTCAGTAGCGCTACGATGGATGCAGGAACGACCAGCTGACTGGAAAATACAATCGCCATGGTGATGCCCGTATTTGTTTGCTGAGGTTGGCGCCTGGGCGCGAGCTTGGAACAGCAGTAACGTCGACTTCAATATCGCATTGTCGAAGCATCGTTCAGGGTGCAATTTGCGTCTGTGCAACTCATCGCGATTCCCCTGACAGAAGTGCAGGTCGTGGTCAACCCAAAAGCTGCCGAAACGTCAATGAAGAAGGAGAAGGTCGCCCGGCAATCCACCTTTTTTCAAGCGAGCTAAAAGTAGGGATTAAGCGGTAAGGACAAGTTGCTGTTTTAGTGGAATGCCGCGGGGTGACATGTTGGGTTGGTCGTGATTTAGGTCTACAACCACTTGGCTGATCGCAGTTGGCACTGCCAGCGGTAGCGGTTTCTCACGTACAGAAGATGACGCGGTTTGATCCGCAGGTACAGCCCAAGTTCGCGGCAAATTCTGTAGCCGCGCTTGTGATTCCATTGGAAGCGGTTCACGTTGCGCACGTACAGGAAGCACAACCCAAATCCCGGCGCGCTGGTTGTTCATCAGCCGCGGCAGCCAATCGGCAATGACGTTGTATTCCGCATCCAGTTTCGCTTCGTATCGGCAGCAGGTCTGGCTAATGCCAAATGCTTTGCACGCCAGCTTGACCATGGTTGACCGTTCCGCCACGGCCGCTGTGCCATCTCCCGCCGTTGGGATGGAACTACCATTTTTTGTGAGCTCCTCAGCAACGATTTCGGCCTTCAGGCGCTCCTCGACGTCATCTTCGTAAGGCGCCGACTTCTCTCTTCCAGTTCCTTCGTGCAGGCCATCAGCGAGGCATCCATACCGCCAAGCTTGAAACACTACTTGTAGAACGTGGCGTTGCTGGTGCCGCTTTCGTGGCAGAGCGCCGGCATCGGGTTGCCGGCGTCGGCCTGCTAGAGGATGGCGATGATCTGGCTGTCGGTAAAGCAGGATGTATTCATGTAAAGCGTTCTGTATCTCAAGAAGAAAACTCTACTTCTAATCGCGCTCGTTTTGTGGGGGAATTTCCATTGGGCCTCCGCTTGCCTGCCTCACTCGTCATATCGCTGCCACCTGCAACTTTGAATACTGACACTGCCGACACCAGACTATGTGCCTGCTGATTCAGGGCATCTGCGGCATCAGCCATCTGCTCGACCAGAGATGCATTTTGCTGGGTACCGCTATCCAGCGCCATGACTGTCTCGCCAACGCTGCTGATGCTCATGGTCTGCTCACGGGTGGCCGTGCTGATTTCGCTGATCAGCTCGGCGACGCTCTTTACTTCGCTGACGATCGCAGTCATTGCTTGACCAGCGTTTGACACCATGTCCGCGCCCGATCCGATCATGCCGACGCTGTCAACAATCAGCACTTTGATTTCCTTGGCCGCCTGCGCACTACGCTGCGCCAGTGCGCGGACCTCACTCGCCACGACGGCAAACCCTCTGCCCTGCTCACCCGCACGGGCCGCCTCAACTGCTGCGTTCAGTGCAAGGATATTGGTCTGGAAAGCGATCCCATCAATCACTGAAATGATGTCTTCGATCTTCCTGGAGCTTGCCGTGATCTTTTGCATCGTGATGACAACCTCGTCGACCATCGCACCGCCGTTTTCAGCAGAGGCGCGCGCGCTCAGCGCCAAATCACTGGCACGGGCGGCTGTGTCCGCATTGACGCGTATGGTCCCGGTGATTTTCTCCATCGCGTTTGCACTTTCCTGCAACTGCCTTGCCTGCTCCAGAGTCCGTGCCGATAAATCTTTATTTCTGTCAGCAATCTCCGTTGAACCAGACTCGATCGTATCGGAGGAGCGACGAACACTATGTACGATGGTTGCCAGTGATTGCTGCATGTCTCCAAGTGATGCCATGACGCTGTTTGCCGGCGCGGTCGCTGCTTCCGGCAACGTACCCAGGTCTCCCGACCGGACTTGATTCGCGGCTTTTCTCAAATCGTGCGGATCGGCGCCCAAAGAGCGGTGCAAGCTGCGCTTTATCAAGCGTGAAAGGGCAATCGCCGTGACAACGGCAACCAGCGACACGCAGATCAACAACAAACGCTTGGCGCGGAATTTTTCAGCTGATTTCTGGATTTCAGCTTCTGCTGAGCTGGCAATCAATTTCGCATATTCGCCCACCGTGGCGATCAGCTTCTTCAACAGTGGCTGGCACTCGGCATTCATTTTTTCAATGGCTTCAGGTTTCTTGCCGTTCAGTGCCATGTCGACAATTGCAAGCGCAATAGGGCCATAACGCTGCTCAATACTGACCAATTCGTCATAGAGTTGATGCTCTCTTGGCGTCGCTTTCTTATCCAGATCAAGCAATTTTTTGAGCAACGCCATGCGGTCTTTGACGCGCTCATGGGCGGCCATCACTGCAGCCTTTTCTGCAGCGATGTCGGCAGGCGCATTCAATAAAATAAGGTTGCGCGCTGCGATTGCCCTTGCGCTTACTGCCGACCTGACATCACGCGCAACGCTGCCGCGATTGAACTCATCACCAACAAACCCGTCAAAGTTGGATTGGGCTTCACTCAAGCTGAATACTGCCAGCGAAGATATCGCCACAATGATTGAGACGAGCGTCGCAAAAGCGATTGTCAGTTGTCGACTAAGGCGCTGCTTAAAAAAGTACATGATGACCCCGAATTAAAAAGTACCACGCTGTCGGGCGTTTATTCCCATACAGGAATGACACCGACCGACAGGCCGATTTTATGTTCGTGAAACCAGAGCGTTTTTAGGAACTTGTCAAATTAAAAGAAACATCAGAAAGCCGGCACGAAACAAATGCTCGGCGTTCCCAATGAATTTCCAACAGGGGCAGATTTTGGATAGACGCTGCGATTGCAGCAGATACGAAAAGGCACTTGTGGCATCAATGTCCCAGCGCGTGAATGTCAGCGGTGACGATGCCCCAAGCTTATCTCAATTTCTAACGGGAAAGTTTCACGTCGACATCATCAGCCTGGCGCGCTGTAGCAAAAGTCCGACAAATGCGGTTCAGTGTTGGACGTTATCCTCGTGTGGCTTTCAGTAGCGACCACGCCATGTGTCTCGTCACCATGTTCAAAAAAGCCAGCCTTCAGCGTGTGCTTTTTTTCTGGATCATCCCCGACGCACCGTCCAGTTCGCCATCGCGCGCGTCCCACGTCTGCTGTATGTCGAGCAACTCCGGCAGCGTCCTGTGAAACACCGCCACCAGCGCCGGATCGAAATCCGTCCCTGAGCGGCCATCCACATAGGCCACGATTTTGTCGACAGGCCAGGCTTCCTTGTATGGGCGCTTGATGCTCAGGGCATCGAACACATCGGCGAGCGCCACCAGGCGCGCTGATTGGGGGATGGCCTCGCCGGCCAGGCCGGCCGGATAGCCGCTGCCATCCCACTTTTCGTGGTGATACAACGCCACCTCGGCGGCGAGCTGGAACACCTGCGCGGCGCTTTTGCTCAGAATGTCGTAGCCGATCTGCGGATGGGTTTTCATGATGGCCCACTCGGCGTCGTCCAGTGGACCGGGTTTGCGCAGGATGGCCTGGGGAATGCCTATCTTGCCGGTGTCATGCATCGGCGCCGCCAGTTCGAGCTGCTCGCTGTCTTCGGCGCTCCACCCTGCTCCTTTGGCGAGCGCCTTTGCGTAGGCAGCCATGCGCCAGATATGCGCACCGGTATCGGTATCGTTGAAATGCCCCGCCTGGCCCAGCATCGAGATCGCTTCGCGGTAACTCCTGGCCAGCAGTTCGGCCCGCACCTGGGATAAATGGCTGGCGACGCGCGCACGCACGATCGGCGGCGACACGGGTTTCGTGATGTAGTCGACCCCGCCAGCAAAGAATCCGGCGGCTTCATTCACGGGGTCGGCGTATGCCGTCACGAAGATGACCTGGATGGTCCCGGTGGTATCGCTCTGCTTGATTTTCAGGCAGAGGTCGTAGCCGTTGATGTCTGGCAGGCCGATGTCCAGCAACACCATGGCCGGGCGATGCTTGTGGAGCGCCGCCATTGTTTCGGCGCCGTTGCGGGCAAACACCAGCGTGTAGTCATCGCTGAGCACCTTGCGCATCATGGCCAGGTTCGCGGGCTCATCATCGACAAGTAAAATGACCGGGCGACTCATGGGCGGCTACCATGCGCAATGGTCAGCGCGATTGATGTTGGGCGGACGTGGCAGGCAAACAGGCCTGCCCGATCAACATAGGTCCCGAGGTATCGTACACGTGGAAATATTTTCGAATTTCTCAACATGCCTCCGAAGCGTCATGCAACCGCCAGGTGCGGCAATCACCTTTTTCGCCGCTTGAAAGATTAACTATTACTCTACACGAGGAAGAAAACCATGTGCGTTTTTTCCGCTTCGATCGCTGCCTGAATCGGCAAGTTTAGTTTGACCGTCAATTGACCCGATGCTATAGTCGGGCAAAGCCAATGGTAACGTTTCCAACGTGCCAAAAAAACATGGCACTGAACGGAGACAAGATGGTCAAATTCCGCAACCTGGCAGCAGCCTGCGCATGGTTGTGCGCCGCTGCAGGTGCGCTGAGTATCGTGCTCGGTAGCGCGCCAGCCAGTGCGGCCGCACCGAAAGCAGAAGTCATCCACTGGTGGACCTCCGGCGGCGAATCGAACGCCGTCAAGCAGGTCGCCCAGGCGTTTCGCAATGCCGGCGGCGTGTGGGTCGACAGCGCCATCGCGGGCGGCGACCAGTCGCGCGCCGTCACCATCAACCGCATCATCGGTGGCAACCCGCCGACCGCTGCGCAGTTCAACACCTCCAGGCAGTTCACCGACGTCATCGAGCAAAATATGCTCAACAACGTCGACGCCGTCGCCAAGGCGCAGGACTGGGACCGCATCCTGCCCGAGCCGCTGATCGACGTCATCAAGCACGATGGCCACTACTACGCGGTACCGCTCAATATCCACATGCAGACGTGGATCTGGTACTCGAAAGCCGCTTTCAAGAAGGCCGGCATCACGCGCGAACCGGCGAGCATGCCGGAACTCTTCACCGCGCTCGACAAGCTCAAGGCCGCAGGTCTGATCCCGCTGGCCCACGGCGGCCAGTCGTGGCAGGAAACCGTGCTGTTCTCGGCATTACTCGCCAATATCGGCGGACGCGATCTGTACCTGAAAGTGATCCGTGACCGTGACCAGGCCACGATCCTCTCGCCCGCGTTTCGCGACGTGCTGCTGGCCTTCAAGCGCATGAAGTCGTACGTCGATCCGGGCGCACCGGGGCGCAACTGGAACGACGCGACCGCGCTGGTCATCAGTGGCCGTGCGGGCTTCCAGGTAATGGGCGACTGGGCCAAGGGCGAATTTACCAATGCCGGCCAGCTGCCCGGAAAGCACTATGGCTGCATCGCCGGCCTCAAGCCCGACACGCCGTACCTGATGCAGGGCGACGTCTTCGTTTTCCCGCGCACAGACAAGCCGGACGCCATCAAGGCCCAGCAACTGCTGGCGCAAGTCGTCTCACAGCCCGCATTGCAGATCGCGTTCAGCAAGCTGAAAGGCTCGATCCCCGTGCGCCTGGATGCCCAGTCCAATGAGCTCGACCTGTGCGCGCAAAAGGGCGTTGCCATCATCAAGGACCGCTCGCGCCAAGTCGGCGTGACCGAGGTCTATCTGACGCCCGACCAGAACGGGGCAATGCAGGACATCCTGACCGCGTACTGGAATATGGACACGCGCGTCGAGAAGGTCCAGCGCAGCATTGCCCGCGCCCTCAAATACTGACGCCATGCACGCACCCCGACTCTCCCGGCACCTCAGTCCCCATATCGCCCTGCTGCCAATGGCGCTGACGGTGCTGCTGGCTTACGTCGGCGGCGCGCTGTGGACCCTGCGCACGTCGTTCACCGCCTCGCGCACCTTCCCGTCCGATAAGTTCATCGGCGTGGCGCAGTACGTGCGCCTGTTCGACAACGAGCGCTGGCTGCTCTCGCTGCATAACCTGGCCGTCTACGGCGCGGTATTCATCGTCGCCTGCATGGTCATCGGTTTTTTGCTGGCCGTGTTCATCGACCAGAACGTCAAGGGTGAAGGCCTGCTGCGCACCGTGTTCCTGTACCCGTATGCGATGTCGTTCATCGCCACGGGCCTCGTGTGGCAATGGCTGCTGGCGCCCGGCAGCGGCATCGAAGGGGCCGTGCGCCAGCTGGGCTTCCCCGGTTTTTCGTTCGACTGGATCGTGCACCAGGACCTGGTGATCTACACCGTCGTCATCGCCACCGTATGGCAGGCTTCGGGCCTGGTCATGGCGCTGATGCTGGCCGGCCTGCGCGGCATCGATCCCGAGATTTACAAGGCTGCGCGCCTGGATGGCATTCCGGCCTGGCGCGTGTACCTGCAGATCGTGCTGCCGATGCTCGGCCCCACCGTGGCGACCGTATTCCTGCTGCTCTCGACCGCGGTCGTCAAGCTGTTCGACGCCGTCGTCGCAATGACGCAGGGCGGCCCCGGCATCGCCAGCGAAGTGCCGGCCAAGTTCATCATGGACCATCTGTTCCTGCGCTCGAACATTGGCCTGGCGTCGGCCGGCGCCGTGACGCTGCTGGTGCCGGTGCTGGCCCTGCTCGCGCCATATGCCTATGCGCGCAGCCGCCGCGCGCGCCTGAGCGGAGGGCACGCATGACAGCGCGACTCTCGCCGGCCCGCATCGGCATCTACGCTTTTTTGCTGAGCGCCGCGCTGTTCTTTTTGCTGCCCCTGTACGTCATGGTCATCACGTCCTTCAAGCCAATGGACGAGATCAGGATGGGCAATGTGTTCGCCCTGCCCGGCGTGGCCACGCTCGATCCATGGCGCGCAGCCTGGGGCGCGGTCAGCCAGGGTTTCTGGAACTCGGTGGCAATCGCCGTCCCCAGCACCGTGATCCCGATCCTGCTCGGCGCGATCAATGGCTACGCGCTGTCGTTCTGGCGCCCGCGTGGCGCGAACCTGCTGTTCGGCGTGCTGCTGGCCGGCGCCTTCATTCCGGTGCAGGTGATGATTTATCCGCTGGTGTGGATGATGGCGCATGCCGGCGTCTTTGGCTCGCTGCCGGCGATCGTCGTCGTGCACGTCATCTTCGGCATGCCGCTCATGACGCTGCTGTTCCGGAATTACTATGCGTCCGTGCCGCACGAGTTGTTCCAGGCCGCGCGCATCGATGGCGGCGGCTTCTGGCGCATCTTCCTGCAGGTGATGCTGCCGATGTCGCTGCCGATCATCGTGGTGGCTGCGATCATGCAGGTCACGGGTGTCTGGAACGATTACATCCTGGGCCTGGTGTTCGCTGGCCGCGAGAACCTGCCGATGACAGTGCAGCTCAATAACGTGATCAACACCACTACCGGCACCCGCATGTACAACGTGAACATGGCCGCCACCATCCTGACGGCCGCCGTGCCGCTGGTGATCTACTTCATCTCCGGACGCTGGTTCGTGCGCGGTATCGCCGCCGGCGCCGTGAAAGGCTGACCCTCATGTCGAATGTCCATCTGCGCAAACTGTGCATCACCCGCGGCAATAACGAGATCATCCGCGACCTCGATCTGGAAATCGCACCGGGCGAATTCCTCGTGCTTCTCGGCCCATCGGGCTGCGGCAAGTCCACGCTGCTACACAGCATCGCGGGGCTGATCGATGTCTCGGGCGGCGCCATCGAAATCGGCGGGCGCGACATGAGCCACGCCGATCCAAGCGAGCGCGGGATCGGCATGGTGTTCCAGTCGTACGCGCTGTATCCGACGATGACGGTTGAGAAGAACATGTCGTTCGGCCTGCGCATCGCCGGCACGCCGAAGGCCGAAGTGACGCGCCGCGTGCGCCACACGGCCGAGATGCTGCAGCTTGGCGCCCTGCTCGATCGCAAGCCGGCGCAGCTCTCGGGTGGCCAGCGCCAGCGTGTGGCGATCGGGCGCGCCTTGGTGCGCGAAGCGGGCGTGTACCTGTTCGACGAGCCGCTGTCGAACCTGGACGCCAAGCTGCGCGCCGAACTGCGGCGCGAACTCAAGCTGCTGCACCAGCGCCTGGGTTCAACGATGATCTATGTGACGCACGACCAGGCCGAGGCGATGACGCTGGCCACGCGCATCGTCGTGATGCAGGGTGGCCGCATCCAGCAGATCGGTACCCCGGCCGAGGTCTACGACACGCCGGCAAACCGCTTCGTGGCAGGCTTTCTCGGTTCGCCCTCGATGAATTTTATTGACGGCAGCATCGATGCGGCCGGGCGCTTCAGCGCCGGAGGCGTCAGGCTGCAGCTCGCGGGCCCCGTTGCGGCAGGCGCCGTGACGCTGGCCGCGCGCCCCGAACATCTCCGGATCGACGGGCATGGCGCGCTGCAGGCCAGCGTCACGCTGGTCGAACCGATGGGCAATCACCAGGTGGTGTGGCTCGACTGCGCCGGCCAGGTCTTGTCCGCCATCGTGCACGATGCGCGGCCGCTGGCAGCCGGTCAATCCGTGCGCTTTGCGATCGATGCGCAGCGGGTGTCGTTGTTCGATGGCTCCACCGGCAATCGGCTGCAATCAGGGATGCCATAGTCAGATGAATACAGTATGCTTGGCGGCTATTTTGATCCACTCATCGAACAGGAATCGCACGTGGCGACAATCAAGGACGTAGCGCGGCTGGCCGGCGTCGGTCTCGGCACCGCCTCGCGCGTGGTCAGCGGCAAAGGCTCGGTCTCGCCCGCCACGCTCGAACGCGTGCGCAAGGCGATCGACGAGCTGGGTTTCCGCCCGTCGCACGCGGCGCGCGCCCTGCTGTCGGGCACCAGCCGGATGGTCGGTGTGTATATCCCGGTGTTGTCGGGCACCTTCTACACGCCCATCCTGCAGATCATCGATACCGAACTGCGCGCCGCCGGCCTGCACATGGTGGTGGCCTTTGGCGTGGGCCTGGGCGACGCGCGCAACCAGGCCATCGAAGGCATCGAATTTTTGATCGAGCGCGGCTGCGATGGCCTGATCATGATGACCAGCGCGCTGACCGATGACGACATCGCCGCGCTGGGCGCCAAACGCCGCACGATCGTCTCGCTCAACCACGATTTCACCGACCTGCTCGGCCAGTGCTTCACGGTCGACCACGCGCAGGGCGGGCGCCTTGCGGCGCGCGCGCTGCTCGATCATGGCCACCGCGACATCGCCGTCATCGCCGGCCCGAATGCGCTGGTCGACAACGTGGCGCGTGTCGATGGCTTCATGCACGAACTGCTGGCCGAAGGCCTCGATACCGACAAGGTCTGGATCGCCGAAAGCGACTTCTCGCCGCAGGGCGGCTGGCTGGCGGCCAAGGCGCTGGTCGAATCGAAAACGCCGTGCACGGCGCTGTTCTGCGCCAACGACGAGATGGCGGTCGGCGCGCTGTCGTACTTCCAGGAAGCCGGGATCAGCGTGCCGCGCGACCTGTCGGTGATCGGCTACGACGACACGCCCAGCGCCGAATTCGCGGCGCCGCGCCTGACGTCGGTGCACATGCCGTGGCGCGAGATGACGCTGGCCGGCATCAACGCCCTGCTCAATCGCTGCTATGACCTGAGCCGCCCGGTGGCGCGCACGCTTCCCGTCAGCGTGACGATGCGCGCATCGCTGGCCAGGGCCGCTGGCAGCAAGGCCAAGCCCAAAGCCAAACACGAGGGCAAGAAAACATGACATCGCTGGCCCAGCCAGCACCGGCCGCGCGCGGCCATTTTTTTGGACACGAACTGGAAAGCTTTCCAAATGACTTGGATGTTTTCCTGAAAATTTTCAATCAGACCTTATTGACCAGATAGAGCGAAACCCATGACCACTGCCAACCGCCCCGAGCCACAAGCGCCGCAGCGCAGCGATTTTGCCCGCGATTTTTTGTGGGGCTGCGCCACATCGTCCTACCAGATCGAAGGCGCCGGCCGCGACGACGGCCGCGTGGAATCGATCTGGGACCGCTTTGCCGCCACGCCCGGTACGATCCGTGACGGCTCCAATGGCCTGGTCGCCTGCGACCATTACCACCGCTGGCCGGAAGACTTCGACATCGCGCGCGGCATGGGCCTGAACGCCTACCGCTTCTCGATCGCCTGGCCGCGCATCTATAGCGAAGGCGGCGGCGCGCCGAACCAGAAGGGCCTGGACTTCTATTCGCGTCTGGTCGACGGCATGCTCGAACGCGGCCTGCAGCCATGGGCCACGCTGTACCACTGGGACTTGCCGCAAACGTTGCAGGACGCGGGCGGCTGGGAACACCGGGCGACGATCGACGCCTTCCTTGACTACACCGACGCCATGACGCGCACGCTCGGCGACCGCGTCAAGCACTGGATCACCCACAACGAGCCATGGTGCACGGCGATCATCGGCAACTTCGAAGGCTGGCATGCGCCCGGCAAGACCGACCTGAAGGCCGCGCTGCAGGTCGCGCACAATGTGCTCGTCTCGCACGGCAAGGCGGTGCCGCTGATCCGCGCGAATGTGCCGGATGCGCAGGTCGGCATGGCCGTCAGCCTGCACCCGCTGCGCGCGGCAAGCGACAGCGCCGAGGACATCGCGGCAAAGGAACGCCACGACGGCCTGCGCTATCGCTGGTTCCTCGATCCGCTGTTCGGCCGTGGCTATCCTGAAGACACGCTCGCGCAGGTCGGCGCTGCAGCGCCCGACGTCGCGCCGGGCGACATGGAGGCCATCGCGGTCAAGACCGATTTCATGGGCGTGAATTACTACTTTCCTGAAACCGTCGCGCATGCCGCCGGGCACGCGCCGCTGGACACCAAGGTGCTGCCACCCACCGATGGCGAAATCACCGCGATGGGCTGGCCCGTGGTGCCCGAAGGCCTGGCCGAACTCCTGCTGCGCATCGAGAACGACTACCACCCGGGCCCGATGTACGTGACCGAAAACGGTTCGGCGTTTGACGACGTGATAGGCGCCGACGGCGAGATCGACGATGTACAGCGCCGCCACTACCTGATGCGCCACCTGGCCTCGCTCAAGGCCGCGATCGACGGCGGCGCGCCAGTCAAGGGTTACTTCGCCTGGAGCCTGCTCGACAACTTCGAATGGGCCGAAGGCTATCTGAAGCGTTTCGGCCTGGTGCACATCGATTACGCTACGCAGCAACGCCGCCTCAAGAGCAGCGGCAAATGGTACGGCGCGTTCCTGCGCCAGGCATGAATTCCTATGCATGAATCCATACAACGACAACGAACGAGACAAACCATGACAGCCACGCTTCGCCCTTCCCTGCTCGCCCTTGCGATCGCCCTTGCCTTGCCCGCCTTCGCGCATGCCGCCCCGGTCGACACCAACCTGGCCGACTGGCCGCGCGTGACCAGCGCGATCAAGAAGGATGCCGCGCTCGAGAAGCGCGTCCAAGAGATCGTCAGCAAGATGACGCTGGCCCAGAAGATCGGCCAGATGACGCAGCCCGAAATCAAGACCGCCACGCCAGCCGACGTGACCAAATACTATCTGGGCTCGGTGCTCAATGGCGGCGGCAGCTGGCCGAACGGGAACAAGGCGGCCAGCGCGAAGGAATGGCTGGCGCTGGCGCAGGCGTACCACGACGCATCGATGAAGACCGACATGGCGATCAAGGTGCCGGTCGTGTGGGGCACCGACGCGGTCCATGGCCACAACAACGTGCCGGGCGCCACGCTGTTCCCGCACAATATCGGACTGGGCGCGGCGCGCAATCCGAAGCTGATGCGCGAGATTGGCGCGGCCACGGCAAAAGCCGTGCGCGCGACCGGCATCGCCTGGGTGTTCGGCCCGACGCTGGCCGTCGTGCGCGACGATCGCTGGGGCCGCACCTATGAAAGCTATGCCGAGCATCCGGAAGTCGTGCGCAGCTACGCGGGCGAATACGTACGCGGCATGCAGGGTGCCTTCAAGGACGATGCCAACACGATCGCCACCGCCAAGCACTTCATCGGCGACGGCGGCACCAAGAACGGCAAGGACCGTGGCGTGACCGAGGCCAGCGCCGTTGACCTGATCAACATCCATGGCGCCGGCTATGCACCGGCCCTGAGCGCAGGCGCCCAGACGGTCATGACGTCGTTCAACAGCTGGACCGACACAGCGGCCGGCGTTGAGCATGGCAAGCTGCATGGCAGCAAAGTGGCGATCACCGACATCCTCAAGAACAAGATGGGCTTCGACGGCTTTGTCGTCACCGACTGGAACGGCATCGGCGAAGTGAAAGGCTGCCGCAACGACAGCTGCGCCCAGGCGGTCAACGCCGGCAACGACATGTTCATGGTGCCGGACGACTGGAAGGCCTTCATCGCCAACACGATCAAGCAGGTCGAGTCGGGCGAAATCCCGATGGCGCGCATCGACGACGCCGTGACCCGCATCATCCGCGTCAAGCTGCGCGCCGGCCTGTTCGACAAGAGCCCGGCCCAGAATGCGTATGCCGGCAAGGACGATGCGATGCAGGCACGCGCGCTGGCGCGCCAGGCCGTGCGCGAGTCGCTCGTGCTGCTCAAGAACGAAGGCCCGGCCCTGCCCCTGAAGCGCGGCCAGAAAATCCTCGTCGTGGGCAAGAGCGCCGACGAGCTGTCGAACCAGAGCGGCGGCTGGTCGATCACGTGGCAGGGCACCGCCACCACGAATGCCGATTTCAAGAACGCCGACACGATCCTGACCGGCATTCGCGACGCGGCAGGCAGCGACAATGTCCGCTTCAGCGTTGACGCGAAAGACGTCGACGTGACGCAGTTCGACGCAGTCATTGCCGTGATCGGCGAGCGTCCGTATGCGGAAGGCGATGGCGACATCCACCCATCCGGCACGCTGCGCCACAGCAGCCGCTATCCGGAAGACCTGGCGGTACTGCAGGCGGTGGCCGGCAAGGGCAAACCCGTGATTACCGTGATGGTCACGGGCCGGCCGGTGTACGGCAACGACCTGCTGAATCTGTCGGACACCTTCATCTCGGCCTGGTTGCCGGGCTCCGAGGGCAAGGGCGTGTCGGACCTGTTGATCGCAGGCGGCAAGCGCTACGACTTCCGCGGCACGCTGCCGTTCTCGTGGCCCAAGTCGGCCTGCCAGGTCAAGCTCAATGTCGGCGACAAGGCGTATGCACCGCTGTTCGCCTATGGCTACGGCCTGAAGGCGGGCACGCGCTCCAGGCTCGGCAAGCTCGATGAGACGATCCCGCAAGGCGGCTGCAGCGCCGGCAATACCTTCCCCGTGTTCAGCCAGGCCGACCGTACCAGCTTCCCGCTGGCGATCCGCAGCGGCGGGCAAACCACGGTGCTGGGCGCCGACCTGAATGCGAGCTTCACGCTGCCGGGCATCGTCGTGACGACCGCGCAGGTCAACACCCAGCAGGATGCCAAGATGGGCGCCTGGACCGGGCCAGCCACGCTCGAAGCACGCGGTGCGCGCGCCATGGTCGTGCCGGCAGCGGCGGCGAAGGATGGCGCGCTGCGCTTTGACACCATGGTCGCCAAGGCACCCACCGGCAAGGTGATGCTCGCGATGCGCCAGGGTGCGAACGACACCGCGCTGGACGCCACGAGCCTGTTCAAGCGCCTGGCCGATGGCGGCAAGCACACCGTCTCGATCCCACTCGCCTGCTTCCAGGCCAAGGGGATTGATCTGGCCAGGGTCGATACGCCGTTCAGCGTAACCAGCGACGGCCCGTTCACCGCTGCCTTCGCGAACATCGAGATCGCCGGTGGCGCTGCGAAAGAGGCCGACGCCGTGCGCTGCGAGGACCTGAAATGACGGCAGAGGTGACGCACGGCCTGCACCTGCTGGCCGACATCGGCGGCACCAATGCGCGCTTCGCGCTGCAGTCCGATCCGGCTGGCGGCTTCGATGATGTCGACGTGCTGACCGGCGCCAGCTACCCGACGCTGGGTGATGCGATCCGCGCCTACCTCGACGGCGCGCGTGCGCGCGGGATGGCAGTCGACAGCGTGCGCCATGCGGCGCTGGCGATTGCCAATCCGGTCGAGGGCGACGAGATCCGGATGACCAACCATCACTGGGCCTTTTCGATCGAGGCGCTGCGACAGGAACTGGGACTGACCACGCTCCTGATGGTCAACGACTTCGCAGCGCTGGCGATGGCGCTGCCGCACCTGCCGCCGGCCGGGCGCCAGCGCATCGGTGGCGGCATCGAGCTGCCTAACCGGACCATCGGCCTGATCGGCCCGGGCACGGGCCTGGGTGTCTCGGGCGTCGTCCCGGCCGGCGGGCGCTGGATTGCGCTGTCGGGCGAAGGCGGCCACGTGAGCTTCGCGCCGGTCAACCGCGATGAGGTGGCGATCCTGGAGGCGCTGTGGAGCGAGTACGGCCACGTCTCGGCCGAGCGCCTGTTGTCGGGCATGGGACTGGAGCTGATCCACTGGGCGCGCACCAGCCGGCGCATGAAGGCAGCCGACATCACCACGGCGGCCCTCGATGGGTCATGTCTCGAGTGCCAGGGCTCAGTGCGGGTGTTCTGCGCCATCCTGGGCAGCGTGGCCGGCAATGTCGCGCTCACACTCGGGGCGACCGGCGGCATGTATATCGGCGGCGGCATCGTGCCGCGCCTGGGCGTGCTGTTCGAGCAATCGGCGTTTCGCGCGCGCTTCGAAGACAAGGGCCGCCTGGGTGATTATCTGGCGCGCATACCGACCTACTTGATTACTGAACAATATCCCGCCTTGCGCGGTGTTTCGGCTATGCTGTCGGATCAAATTTTTAGTCTGCACCAATAACGGAGAGACCATGCAGAATCCCATCCAGACCCCGACCGTGGCCAGTGCAGCGACGGACGGCGAACGCAATACGCATACCGGGGCGCTGTTCATCGTCACCATCCTGTTCTTCATGTGGGGCCTGATCACGTCACTCAACGACGTCCTGATCCCGCACCTGAAATCGATCTACACCCTCACCTACATGCAGGCGATGCTGGTGCAGCTGTGCTTCTTCGGCGCCTACGTCGTCGTCTCGCTGCCGGCCGGCGCGCTGATCCGCCGCCTCGGCTACCAGAACGGCGCCGTCGCCGGCCTGCTGGTCGCCGCTACCGGCTGCGCGCTGTTCTATCCGGCGTCGAACGGCGGCTACGGCCTGTTCCTGTTCGCGCTGTTCGTGCTGGCCAGCGGGATCACGATCCTGCAGGTCGCCGCCAACCCGTACGTTACCGTCCTTGGCCCTGCGCGCACCGCCGCCAGCCGCCTGACGCTCACGCAGGCTTTCAACTCGCTCGGCACCACGGTGGCGCCGGCGCTGGGCGGCTTCCTGATCCTGTCGACGGTGGCACTGTCGGCCGACCAGCTGGCGTTGCTGCCGGAAGCCGATCGGATCGCGCACCGCGCGGCCGAAGCAGCTGCCGTGCAGGGCCCGTACCTGGGCCTGGCCGCGGCGCTCGCGCTGCTGGCCGTGCTGTTCGCACTGGCGCGCCTGCCGAAGATCGCGTTCCAGGACACCACCACCGCTGCCGTCGACGGCAAGGGCGGCGCGATGGCCTACCGCCACCTGGTGCTCGGCGCGCTGGGCATCTTCCTGTACGTGGGCGCTGAAGTCAGTATCGGCAGCTTCCTGATCAACTTCATCGGCGAGCCGCACATCGCAGCGCTGTCGCACGCCGACGCAGCCAGCTACGTCAGCCTGTACTGGGGCGGCGCGCTGGTGGGCCGCTTCATCGGCTTTGGTGTGATGCGCTACGTCAGCCCTGGCAAGTCGCTGGCCGTGACCGCGCTGGGTTCGATGGCGCTGGTGCTCACCGCGATCTTTACCGATGGCAGCCTGGCGATGTGGGCAATCATCGCCGTGGGCCTGTGCAACTCGATCATGTTCCCGACCATCTTCAGCATGGCGCTGCACGGCCTGGGCAAGTTCACGGGCCAGGGTTCGGGCATCCTGTGCATGGCCATCGTCGGCGGCGCGATCGTCCCGTTCATCCAGGGCATCCTGGCCGACAGCATCGGCCTGCAGATCTCGTTCCTGGTGCCGGCGGCCTGCTACCTGTTCATCCTGTACTACGGCGTGAAGTACGCCGATCTGCACAAGCAGAAGGTGGGGACGGAATAAACGTCGCCGTCATCAACGAAAATGCCCGCACGCGATGCGGGCATTTTTTTGGGCACAGCCGGGGTCAGGTCTGACATTCGGACACGAACTCAGCCTTAGCCACTTCCAATGGCGCCTTGCCCGAATTGGCATAGCCCGGTGCCAGCCAGTTCCGATTAGCCTACTGTCGGGGTCGTGTCCGAATGTCAGACCTGACCCCGGCTTTTGCTAGCCTACTGTCGAGATCGTGTCCGAATGTCAGACCTGACCCCGGCTTTTCAGCAGGTGTTAGCGGTTGAGGCGCTTGAGCAGTTGGGCGCGCATCATGCGCGAGGCGTTGTCGTTCATCGGGGCGAGCAGGCCGCGTGCGCCTGGCGGGATATGCGCTGCTGTCTCGTCATCGGCCTCGAACACGTAGTGCCGGAAGAGCTCGGCCCAGGCCGTGCGCTGCGCCGGCGGCAGGTCGCGTACCGTCATCAGGGCGTGCATCAGCGCGTTGTTGGGCGTGTCCATCCAGTCCGGCGACTGGCGCCACCAGTAATTGACCAGCACATTGACGTCGTCCAGCGCCTCGACGTGGTGCCACCACATGCTGGGGATGAACAGCGCGTCGCCCGGCGCCAGTTCGGCGCTTTGCGCCTGTGCGAGCGCGTTGGCAAAGCGCGGGAAGCGCGCAAGGTCGGGCTGTGCGAAGTCGACCAGGCTGATAGGCTGGCCGGCGGGCGTCAGGTCAATTGGGCCGATGTACAGATTGTGCTGCTGCCCTGGCGGGAACAGGGTGAAGCGGCGTCGCCCGGCCGCGATGCAGGCCAGGTTGTCCGGCAGGTCGTAGTGGGCGGCGATGCGGGTGCGGTTGCCGATCCAGATCGACGCCAGCGGGTCGCGCGCGCCCAGGTCGACATCGTTCTCGCCTCTGAAGCCCGGCAGCGCGCCATCGATCGTGGTCGAGCCGACGTAGATGGCGGGCGGCGCCGGCGTGGCCAGATGCTTTGCCAGTTCATCGAGCACGGCATCGAGCCGCACCCGCAGCGACTGGAAATTGAAGCCGTCGAGCGTGGCGTTGTAGAAGAAGCGGCCCTTGATGTCGGGCGGGCCGAGCATCGCATTGACGGTGGCGTCGCCGCACCAGCGGCGCAGATAGTCGAGCGCTGCCTGCTGCGACTGGCGCCCTGCAGCGACCACCGGCCAGTGCGCCACCAGGCCGCGCAGCAGCAGCGGCTCGGTCGAGGCCAGGATCGTTGCATCGAGATCGGCCGGCGTCACACCGGCGAGCTCGCGGATGGCGTTAGCGGCCGGCAGCATCGCGGTGATTCTTGCGGTCGATCAGGTTGCGGAAGTTCGACAGCGAGGCCAGTGCGAAGTAAATCGGCGCCAGGTAGCCCGCGGCGTGCAGTTCGGCGATGGCGCCTGCCTCGAGCGCGCCCAGGCGTTCTTCGTGGATCGTGAAGAAGCCGCCCAGGCGGTTCTGCGCACCGTTGTCGAATTCCATGTCGAGCACGAACGCATCGAGCAGATCATGGCGCTTGAGCGCTTCGAGAAAACCGATATTGGCCTGCACGCCGTTGTGGATGTTCGACAGCATGGTGCTGACCTTTTCCAGGTACTCGGTGTTGCCGCCATGCGGCTTGAACACCGGCTCGCCGTCGGTCGTGCTCACGCGTGGGTGGTCGAGGTCGACCTGGATCATCAGCTCGTCGCCATTGCGGCCGATGTAGAACGGCTGGCGCTCGTGCATCCATGGCACGAGCGGCGCATCCCAGCGGCCGTCTCGCAGGAACAGGTTTTCGTCTTCGGTAAAGCCCATCAACGCGATGGCTTCGAAGTTCGCGCCGTCTTCGAGCTGGCGGAAGATGATCGGATAGATCCCCTGCAGGGAGCGGAATTCGTCGGCGAAGGTCGGCACCCACGCGACTTCGCTGCCCAGGCCGGGGCGGTGGCCGGCGATGATGCGCAGGTCCTTGTGTTCGATATTGTTCAGCAGGGCGATATTGGGCATGGACGTCTCGTTGTCGTTATTGGAATCACGCGGTGAAACGACAGCGGCGGGCCGGCTGATGCCGACCCGCCGCTGCGGTTGCAGGGCCGGTGTGCGGGAAGTCTACTCCCGAATACCGGCGCCGGCCAGATGCTGCGCGATCAGAATTTGTAGCGCGCTGCCAGCATGTAACGCGGACCCGACTGCGTCACGAACAGCACCTGCTGCTTGGTGCGGCCGTGCGTGCGCTGGATCTCGTCGGTCAGATTGATGCCCTCGAACGAGACGGACAGGTTCTTGTTGACGTTGTAGCCGACGCTCAGATCGAGCTGGCCGTACGCTTCGACGTAGTTCGGGTTCGGGCCAGAGCCGTCGAAGGTCGACGACAGGAACTCGTCGCGCCAGTTGTAGGCCGCGCGCACGTTCCACTTGTCGTTCTCGAAGATACCCACCAGGTTGGCCGAGTCGCCCAGGCCGACCAGTGCGAACTGCTCGCCCACGCTGCCGTTGTCGTACTTCAGGCCCGAATTGACGTAGGTGTAGTTGGCCTGCACGCCGAAGCCGCTGTTGCCGAACATGTGCTGGAGGTTGAATTCCAGGCCACGAATGTTCGCCTTCTTCTGGTTCGAATACGACGTGATGCGGAAGTTCGCGACCGGATCGGTGCCGATGGCCGTGATGGTACCGGTGGCATCGCCCGACGCATTGTTCGGTCCCGCAACCACGCCCGGCTGGCCGTTGAAGTTACGGAAGATGTAGTTGCGGATGCAGGTGGTGTCCGCGGTCGTGCAGCTACCCAGCGCCGCATTCCAGTAGGCGCCGCCAACCGGCGTGCGCACGCCGAACGGCTGGGCGATGATCTGCGACTGGCCGGCGTAGTTCTCGAGCTGCTTGCGGAAGTGGTTGACCGAGATGAAGCTCTGACGACCGTAGTACCACTCGAGCGCCAGGTCGAAGTTCTTCGACTTGACCGGCTCCAGCGCCGGATTGCCCTGCGAACCGGTACCGCCTTCGACGCGCGCCAGCGTGTCGAGCACCTGGCCGCCGGCGATCTGGTCGTAGCGTGGCCGGCCGATGGTGTGACCGTAGCTGAAGCGGCCCTTGATGTCGTCGCGCAGCGCGATGTCGGCGTCAAAGCTTGGCAGCACGTGGTTGTACTTGCCCGTCAGCGTCGTGAAGCCCGACTGGCCGAACACCACCGGCAGTTCGTTCTGCGAGACCCAGCTGATCGCGATCGGGGTCGGCACCAGCGCGGTGGAGCTGACGTCCGTCTTCTCGTAACGCACGCCGAGCGAGGTATTGATCGGGTAGCGCGTGTTCCACTCGGTGTTGAACTGCAGATACAGGCTCTTCGATTTTTCTTCGGTGCGGCGGTCGGTGTCGTAGGTGGTCTTCGGCACGTACAGCTGCGGCAGTCCCGAGGCCTGGGCCACGATGTCGCGGATCTGGCTGAAGTTGAAGGTGTGGAAGCGGTCGAACAGGGCCGGGTTGTTGCTGCCGTTGACCTGGTCGAAGTACTTGCTCAGGCTATCGACGGTAAACAGGCTGGCCGGGTAGTCGGATGCCTGCGTCGCGCCGCCCCAGGTGTCGCGCTGCTGTACCGAGAACGCCGAGCGGTAATCGACCTTGGTCGCGCCCAGGCCGAACTTGACTTCGGATGCTTCCAGCACTTTCCAGCTGCCGTGCGTCTGGATCTGGTCGACTTCGGTCTTCATGTAGCCGTTCTCGAACACCGAACCGGTCACCTGCTGCGGAGCGCGCGCGTAGTCGGCGCCCTGGATGCTCAGGACCGGGAAGTCTTGCGAGAAGTCGGCGGTGGTGTTGCCGCGGCTGAAGCTCGCGGTGCCGATCACGTTGCTCGAACCCCATGGGCTGTTCGGGGTCGATTCGGCCGACGAGCTGTGCGCATCGAGCTCGAAACGCAGGTCGGGATTGACGCGCCAGACCGTATTGAAGCCCAGCGACTTGTTTTCGCTCCGGGTGGCGAAGTCCGACACGCCCATCGCGATGTCGGCGTTACCGGCCGGGATGAACTCGGTGTAGGTCAGCGGACCGGCGATCGGGCCATCGGTCCAGCTGCTCGACGACGGGCCGAAGTTGAACCACGCCGACATGTCGTTGCGGCGGGTGTGGATCTTGTTTTCCGAATAGGTGTAATCGAGTGTGCTGGTGATCGACTTGTTCGGTGCGAACTGGAACACGACCTGGCCGTTGGTGCGCTCGCGCTGCACGCCGCTCAGGTTGTAGTTCAGGTTCTGCGGGGTCTGATACAGGTCGGTCGGACCTGGGCGGTTGGTGATCAGCTCCGAGCCAGGCTGGCCTGGCAGCGGGATCGCACCGTAGGTTGCCTGGTCGCCGCGGAACGGGCCCTTCCAGCCATTGGCCACCGACGCGCGGTTGTAGCCCAGGTTACGTTCCTGGTAGCTGGCCGACAGGCCGATGCCGAAGCGGCCGTCGGCCGAGGTGTTCGAGTAGATGCCCGAGACTTCCGGCGTGACCTTGTTGCCGTGCTGGAGACCGTCCGGCAGGTTGGTGGCCGACGTGTCATGCACGCCCTTGATGCCGATGCTGGCCTGCATGCCAGGGCGCGACAGCGGCCGCGCGGTGATCACGTTGATGGTCGCGCCCACGCCGCCGGTCGGGGTTTCGGCGCGGCTCGATTTGTAGACCTGCAGCTGCGAGATGGCTTCCGAGGCGATGTTGGCGAAGTCAAACGCACGGCCATTGCGGTCGCCCAGGTTCGACACCGGCATCTGGCGGCCATTGAGCAGCACCAGGTTGAAGTCGGGGCCAACACCGCGTACGGTGATCTTCGAGCCTTCGCCGATTTCACGGTCGATCGACACGCCCGAGATGCGCTGCAGCGATTCGGCCAGGTTCGTGTCGGGGAATTTGCCGATGTCTTCGGCGACGATGCCGTCCACGAAGCCCTGCGCATTGCGCTTGAGGTTCATCGACGATTCGAGACTGGCGCGCAGGCCGGTCACGACGACGGTCTGCGTGCCGTTCTGGGCCGGGCCGGTGATCGATGCGGTGGGATTGCTGGCCGCGTCGACTGCCTGGTTGGGGGCGCTGGTCGCGGTTTCGGCTGGCGGCATGCTGGCCGCTTCCTGGGCAAACGCCGGCATGAACGCCGCGCATGCGCTGGCAACTGCCAGACTGATCAAGGTCTGTTTAGCCTTTGGGTAGTACATGTCTTCTCCTGTTTTTATAAATATGACCGTGCTCAGACACGGTGTCTCCGCCATCCGGATGCGTCGCCGCTGCCCCCGGGTACTGCCTTTCAAACCCGGGCGCCTCCTTGCCCGGCTACACGCCACCATGTGGTGCAGCGAGACCGATCGGCTAGTGCCGATGGCCTCGCTACGTGAATCGCCGGGTGCGCGCTGCACTGTGTCATGTGTCCTCGGCTCCTTGGCGGGTTGCGCCAATCGGGGATCGAAGGGAATTTATCCGTCACATGGAAACGTTTCCATGCAGTGATCTGAATCTTAGAGTTATGAAAATAAATTGTCAACGGAATATTCCGTTACCTCGTCAACCGGTGTGACGTAGTTTTGCAACACTTTGGTGCGCAGGCACCGCCGCCCGTCCTCACCAGACGTGCGTGGCGGGCGCACCGCCTGCATTGACGGGATGTCTTCGGCGGGCTATAGTCAGCTTGACGTTTTGGTAACGTTTCCAAACTGGAGCATGCATGCACCATTTTCTTGCCCTTTGCGCACGACGCGTCTCCCGCAGCACCCTGCTCGCCGCTGTCTGTGTCGCTTTCAGCGGTACCGTGCATGCTGCTGCGCCGGTGCCCGCCTTTGCCTGGCCCGGCGGCGCGCGCGCTGCGGTCAGCCTCGCCTACGACGACGCGCTCGACTCGCAACTCGACAACGCGCTGCCCACGCTGGACCGCCACGGCATCAAGGGCACCTTCTACCTGCAGCTATCGAGCCCGCCGGTGGCGGCGCGCCTGTCGGCATGGCGCGCCGCCGCTGCCCGCGGTCATGAACTGGGCAACCACAGCCTGTTCCATCAGTGCTCAAGCAAAGGCTCGGATCGCGGCTGGGTCGCTCCCCATCGCGACCTCGCAACGACCAGCCGCGCGCAGATGGTCGACCAGGTCCTGCTGGCCAACACGATGCTCGAAGCGATCGACGGCCGGCGCGAGCGCACCTACACGGCGCCCTGCGGCGACGTGCAGGCGCTGGGCGGCGACTACCTGCCCGCACTGCGCCCGGCATTCGTCGCGATCAAGGCGGGCAACGGGCCAGGCGTGCCGGCCTCGATGGCGGCGATCGACCCGTATCAGGTTGCCTCGGTCGGCCCGGTGGGCGCCAGCGGTGCGGAACTGATCGCGCTGGTGGAGCAAGCCGTCGCACGCGGCACGATGGTCGCCTTCACCTTCCACGGCATCGGGGGCGACCACCTGAGCGTGTCGTCCCAGGCGCATGAAGAACTGGTGCGTTACCTGGCTGCGCACCGTGACGTGGTCTGGACCGATACGTTCATCAACATCATGCAGCACCTCAGGCAGCAAGTTACACAGACGCAGGCGCGCCTGCCCGGCTGGACGCTTGCGTGGAGCGATGAATTCAGCGGCGCGACGCTCGACCGCACGATCTGGACACTGGAGACGGGCGGCCATGGATGGGGCAACAACGAGATGCAGTTCTACACGGCGCGGCCCGAGAACGTGCGCGTGGAGGATGGCCACCTGATCATCGAGGCGCGCAAGGAACGCTACGAAGGCAAGGATTACACGTCGGCGCGGCTCAAGACAGCCGGCCTGAAAGAGACGCAGTACGGGCGCTTCGAGGCGCGCATCAAGGTACCGAAGGACCAGGGCATCTGGCCGGCGTTCTGGATGCTGGGCGCTGACATCGGCAAGGTCGGCTGGCCGCGCAGCGGCGAGATCGACATCATGGAAATCATCGGCAAGGAACCGCGCAATGCCTACGGCACGCTGCACGGGCCGGGCTACTCCGGCGAGCATGCGTTCAGCAAACCGATCGCGCTGGACGACGCCGACTATGGCGATGACTTCCACGTGTTCGCCGTCGAGTGGGAACCGCAGGCGATCCGCTGGTACCGCGACGGCGTCCACTACCACACTGCCACGCCGGCCCTGGTGAAAGGCGACTGGGTATTCGAGCACCCGTTCTTCGTGCTGCTGAACCTTGCCGTCGGCGGTTACTGGCCTGGTTATCCGGACAGCACGACCGCGTTCCCACGCCGGATGCTGGTCGATTATGTGCGGGTGTACCGCAAGGATGCAGCGCCGGCGCCGTGACCGGTTCAACGCAGCGCCAGCGACTCTGCCCCGTCCGCATTCAGATGCAGCATGGCGCCGCGGTGCGCCAGGTCGCGGCCCAGCACCAGGCGCAGGTTGGCGGGCGCGGGGTGGTCGACTTCCTGCAGATGCACGCTGCCCACGCGCTGCGCCAGACGCCGGGCCGCATCGACGTGGGCTGCGTCGTATTCGATGCGCGTGTGGCGCACCGCAAAGCCGGGCTGGTTCGACAGGCGCGTGACCCGCAGGCCAGGTGCGTCGATCCGGCGCGCCAGTGCGCGCGCCATCCCGGTCACGCCATTGCCATTGCTGATCTCGAGGCGCGCCACGGCCGGAGGCAGTGACAGCGGCTGCAAGGCAGACTGCGAGGCAGACGGCACAACAGGCGCGCTGGCCGGTATGCGGCGCAGTTCCATCATGCCGTCCACGCCGACGTGGATCTGCGCCTGCGCCCAGCCGGGCTGTGGCGTTTCCATGGCCTGGCCGAGCGCGGCGACGCCCGTCTGGCCACCGGTCGCAGCGAAGTCGGCGCGCAAGTCGTGCTGGCGCAGCGACGCAGCCTGGCGCAGCATCTGCCGCGCGCGGGCATCCTGCCCCAGCGCCGCCAGCGCTTCGCCCAGCAACTCCCACGAATGCGCGACCAGCGGGTCGAGCAGGCAGGCCCGTTCCAGCGCCACGCGGGCAGCGTCGTAATCGCCACTGCGCAGATACGCGCTACCCAGATCGGTGAACCGGTAGGCAGTATCCGGTCCGGCATCAGCCGGTTGCGACGCGGCCAGGTCGCGCCAGACAGCAAGCGATCCTGGCTCCGCGCCGACTGGCGCCTGAAGCGGCGCGCACGCCGCAAGGCCCGCGCACAGCAAGGCCAGCCTGGTGAATCGGGTGCTCCGGTGAATGGTCAGGCGCATGGCAGCCTCCTTGGGTTCAGCGCGCGCTGGCCAGCGCGCTCATGGCACGGGAAATCTGGATCGCCGCCGGTCCCAGAAGAACCATCATCAGCGTCGGGAAAATACAGAAGATCAGCGGGAACAGCAGCTTGAGGCCGATGCGCGCAGCGGTTTCTTCGGCGATCATGCGCCGCTTGTGGCGCAGGTTGTCGGCATACACGCGCAGTGCGTCGCCCACGCTGGTGCCGAAGCGTTCGGACTGGATCAGCATGGCCACCAGCGTATCGACATCGTCGACGCCGGAGCGCAGCGCGAAATTGCGCAGCGCCTTTTCCTTGCTGAAGCCGGCGCGCATTTCCATCAGCACGATCTGCATCTCCTGCGCCAGCACCACGCTCTTGATATGGATTTCGGCGGCCACCTTGACCAGTGCGCGCTCCAGACTCAGGCCCGCTTCGACGCACACCGTCAACAGGTCGAGTGCATCGGGAATGGTCTCGAAGATCTCGCGCCGGCGCCGCTTGACGCGGCGCGCCAGTATGGCGTTGGGCAGGTAGTAGCCAAGCGCCGCGCCACACAGCAGGATCATCAGCACCATGCGGACCGACATATCCCCGCGCAACAGCATCACGGGCACCAGCACGGCGGGCGCCAGCAGCGCCAGCGCCGTCTTGGCCGCAAAGTACAGCGTCGGCGCCGCCGGGTTGCGCCAGCCGGCGTTCATGAAGCGGGTGCGCAGCGTCGATTTTTCCCAGCCTTCTTCGGGGATCGACAGCCGGGTGAGCGGCCGGGCAACGCTGGCGACACGCTCGATCCAGCGCAGGCGCGGCGCGTCACCAATGCCCGGCACCGCGCGCTGGCCGAGAAGACGGCGCAGACGCTCGCGCAGGGCCACCGGCGCGAACAGGGCCAGTGCGACCCAGCACAGCGCGCACACGACAACGAAGACAATCAGCAAAAACAACAGTTGCATGGTATTCATCGCGGCCTCATACGCGGATGCGGATAGTCTGGCGCAGCCACAGTACGCCAAAGATGATCATGCCCAGCCCGTACCACAGCAGCCGCTGGCCACTCGGGTCGGTCCACAGCATGCTGACATACTGCGGGCTGCTCAGCGTCATCACGCCCATCACGCCAAATGGCAGCAAGCCCAGAATCCAGGCCGACATGCGGCCTTCGGCCGACAGCACCCGCACCTGGGCCACGAGTTTCAGGCGGGCGCGGATGATGCCGCTGATATTGCCGAGGATTTCGGCCAGGTTGCCGCCCGAATCGCGCTGGATCAGCACCGCAATCACCAGGTAGCGCAGGTCGGTCAGCGGAATACGCGCGGCCAGGCCGTGCAGCGCTTCGTTCATCGGTACGCCGTAATTGATCTCTTCGCGCGCGATGCGAAATTCGCCGGCCAGCGGCTCGGGCATTTCATTGCCGACGATCTGCAGCACGTTGATGAACGAGTGCCCGGCGCGCAGCGCACGCGCGATGAAGTCTGCCGCCTCCGGCAGCTGGTACTCGATGCGGATCAGGCGCCGCCTGCGCATGCGCTGCAGCAGCCACCAGGGCAGGCCAGGACTGGCCACGCACAGGAGCAGGCGCACCGGCAGCGGCAAGGCCCAGATGGTGCACGCCACCAGGACCGTGATCACGCAGCCGAAGGTGGCGCCAATGAAGTGGCTGACGGTCCAGCGGGCCCCCGCCTGCACCAGCAGCGCATCGATGCGCTGGGCCAGGGCCGCCCGGTGCAGCAGCCGGTCCAGTGCAGGCCGGCGGCTGTAGGGGCGCTGCTTGAGGATCGAGATGCGTTCGCCCGAGCGTGTCTGCGTGCCGCTGGACATGACCTGCAGGCGGCGTGCAATGCGGCGCGCCGCGGCGCCGCGGGTACTCATCCACCACAGGTAGAAGCCTTCGACCGCCAGGATGACGGCGGCGAACAGCACCACGACGAAACCGTAGAACAGGATGTCCATGACCGATCCTTCAATCAAATACGCGGTCGGGATCGAACGTGTCGTCCGGCACCGGCACCCCGAACAGCTTGAGGCGGTCGGCAAAGCGCGGCCGCACACCGGTCGCGCTGAAGTGGCCGAGCACCCTGCCCTGCGGGTCGACGCCGCGCTGTTCGAACAGGAAGATCTCCTGCATCGAAATGACCTCGCCTTCCATGCCGGTGATCTCCTGCATGCTCACCAGCTTGCGCGTGCCGTCGGTCAGGCGCGAGACTTGCAGCACCACCGTCACCGCCGAAACAATCTGCTGGCGGATCGCGCGCGGCGTCAGGTTCACGGCGGCCATGCTGACCATGTTTTCCAGGCGCGAGAGCGCGTCGCGCGGCGTGTTCGAGTGGATCGTGGCGAGCGAGCCTTCGTGGCCCGTGTTCATCGCCTGCAGCATGTCGAGCGCCTCGGCGCCGCGCACTTCGCCCAGGATGATCCGGTCGGGGCGCATGCGCAGTGCGTTGCGTACCAGCGCGCGCTGCGTGACTTCGCCCTTGTCCTCGATATTCGGCGGGCGCGTTTCCAGGCGCACGACGTGCGGCTGGCGCAGTTGCAGCTCGGCCGCGTCCTCGATCGTCACCACCCGTTCGCTGGCCGGGATGAACCCCGAAATTAAGTTGAGCAAGGTGGTCTTGCCGCTGCCGGTGCCGCCCGAGATCAGGATGTTGACCTTGGCCATGCCCAGGCTTTCGATCACCCGGATCATCGGCGGTGCCATGCTTTTGTACTCGAGCAGGTTGTGCACCGTCAGCGGGCTGCCGCCGAAGCGGCGGATCGACAGGATTGGCCCGTCAACGGCCAGCGGCGGGATGATGGCATTCACGCGCGAGCCGTCCGGCAGGCGCGCATCGACCATCGGACTCGATTCGTCGACCCGGCGCCCGACGCGCGAGACGATCTTTTCGATGATCTTCATCAGGTGGGCATTGTCGTGGAAGGTGACGTCGGTCAGTTCGAGCTTGCCGCGCCGCTCGACCCAGACCTTGCTGGCGGTGTTGACCAGGATGTCCGAGATCGTCGGATCGGCCAGCAGCGGCTCGAGCGGGCCAAAGCCCAGCATTTCGTGCTGGATGTCGAGCACCAGGTGGTGGCGCTCGTGCTGGTTCAGCACGATGCGTTCGTCTTCGATGATGCGCTGGACCAGCAGCGCCAGTTCGTGCTTGAACTGTTCGGCGGTCAGGCGCTTCAGGCGTTCCAGGTCGATCCGGTCGAGGATCATCTGGTGCATCAGCTTCTTGAGCTCCTGGTAGGCCTGATTCGGGGCGTCATGCGATTCGGCGCCGGTCGGGCGCTCGGGGTCGGACAGTGCAAGGCGTTCGCGAAGGGACATCGATGTCTCCGGTGCGTGGTTCGAGCGTGGGGAACGAGTCAGTCGTCGTGATCCTGGCGCCCGAACAGGCGCCCCAGCAGGCCGCGGCTTTCGTGGACCCGCTGCGCGGTCACCAGCTCGACCAGGTCGGCCAGGCTGCGCGCGGCGGCGCTCGAGCGCGATAACTGCAGCACCGGCACGCCCTGGTTCACCGAATCGGTGACCGCGATGTAGTCGTTGGGGAAGGTGTGCACCACTTCGCAGCCCAACGCCGCATGCAGGTCCTGCAGGCGCAGCTTGCCGCCTTTTTCGTAGCGGTTGACGATCAGGCGGATGTTGTCGAGCACATAGCCGAGTGAGCGGAAGATGTCGAGCAGGCGGCGCGCATCGCGGATATCGGGCAACGCCAGTTGCAGCAACGGGTAGATCGTGTCGGTCACGTCCAGCGCGCGCAGCGACACGGCGTCGATCTGGCGCCCGACGTCGAGCAGCACATAGTCGTAGTGCTGACGCGCCACGCGCAGGATGGTGTCGATGTGTTCGGGCTTGGCCTGCCGCTCGTGGGATGGATCGTCGGCCGCCGCCAGCACGCCGAAGCCCGGCGTGACGTGCACCAGGCACGATTCGAGAAACGGCCCGTCGATGCGGGCGATCTGGGCGCACACGTCCGACATCGTCATGGCCGGCTTCTGGTCCGACACGTACAGGGCGGCGTCGCCGAACTGACCGTGCAGGTCAATCAGCAACACCTTTTTGCCCGCCAGCGAGGCGAGCGCGTAGCCGAAATTGGTCGAGATGAAGGTGGCGCCACTGCCGCCCTTGCAGGCGATGAAGGCCAGCACCTTCCCGTCGCGCATGGTCGACATGCCGGCGGCGCTCGCGATGCGGTCCATCGCCTCATGAAAGGCGCGGTGTACCAGCGGCAGTTGCAGCAGCTCGCGCACGCCGGCGCGCATCGCGGTAATCAACAGGTCGGGCTGGTGCTGGGTAGTCAGCAGCATCAGTTGCGCGGTCGGATACTGCCGGCCCAGGCGCTCGAGCAGGCTGGCCTCGGACGGTTCGAGGTTGCTGGCATCGACGATCACGAGTTGCGGCGCGTCGGGATCGGGGCGGTCGAGCGCCTCGCGCAGGCCGGCGCGGGTCGCGCCCAGGTGCAGGGGCGGCACCCGCGCGGCGCCCTGGGCGGCCAGTTCCGCGTACAGATGGCTGTCCCGGCTGATCAGGAGCGCTCTCATGAAATCCTCGGTAAGGGTAAAGCCGCGCGCTTACCGCGAACGGATCATGGGCGCCGGCTGGCCGGTGTCCGGTTGTGCGAACGAGCGCTCGTAGTTGTCGATGGCCGCGCGCGCGGCCCGGCCATCGAGCCCGGCGGCGGGGTTGCGGCTGGCACCCGCTGCCGGGTGGATCGTCTGTGCGGCCAGGTTGGCACGGGTCGCCGCGCCGAACTGGCTGTCCCATTGCGGCGTGGTCGAGATGCAGCCCTGCGCGCCGCAGGCCAGCAGCACCAGCGCCGCCCGGCGTGTGAATGTGGATGCCATGCTGCTCTCCTATTCCGGTTCGGGACCACCGGCGGCCGGCGCCGGTGCGGGTGGGACAGGCGCCGTGCCAGCGGCGGGCGTGCTGGAGGCTGGCGTGCCTTCGAGGCGGCCGCCAAGCAGCACGCCGGCGCGCGACGGTGGGTCGAAACGATCGGTCGGCAAGCTCAGGCTGCCGGCCGCCAGCGGCTTGACCAGGCGCGCCGTGATGACGAAGACCAGTTCGGTGCGCTCCTGCTGGAAATCGGTGCTGCGAAACAGCGCGCCCAGTATCGGCACGTCGCTCAGTCCCGGTAAGCCTTTGAGGTTGGCGACCAGGTTGTTGCGCACCAGGCCACCGATGGCGAAGCTCTGGCCGTCGTGCAGCTGCACCGTCGTGCTGGCGCGGCGCGTGGTCAACAATGGCATGATCGCGGTGCCGGCAATGCCGGCGGCGCTGATGCCGATCCCTTCGCGCGACAGCTCCGATACTTCGGGCGCGACCTTCAGGTTGATAAGGCCCCCGCCCAGCACCGTCGGGGTGAAACGCAGGCCGACGCCGAATTCCTTCTCTTCCAGCGTCACCTTGTTATTGTCTTGCGCCACCGGGATGAAGAACTTGCCGCCGGCCAGGAACGCGCCTTCCTGGCCGCTGATGGCCAGCACGTTCGGTTCGGCCAGGATGCGCACCAGGCCATCGAGCTTGTCGGTGTCGATGCCGAAGCGGTTACCGTTGGTCTTCAGGCCGGCCAGGCCGCCGCGCGCCAGGCCGCTGAGAAAATCGGTGGCCAGCGTGGTGGTCCAGCTGCCGGAGCCGAAGCTCAGGCGCACCCCGGTTTCAAGCCGCTCGAGCAGCGTGCGCGCGACCTCGGCCACCTTGACCTCGAGCTGCACCTGCTGGGGCGCGCTGACCGCCAGCAGATTGATCACGCGGGCGCTGGCGCCACCTGCCCCGGCAGCGGCGCCGCCTCCGCTGCCATTGCCGACCTGGATCACGCCGTCGGTTGCGTTGTCCTTGTCGGCCGCCGGCAACTGGCGCAGCGGGCGGCGCACATAGGCGCCGGCCAGTTCCACGGCGCGGTTGACGGCGGCAGCATCGCTGACGGTACCGGTCAGCACCAGCGTGTCATTGGCGGCCATCACCCGGATATCCTTCTCGTACGGCATGGCGACGCCCAGCATCGCTTGCAGGCTGGCCGGGTCCATCGCGACCGTGATGTCGATCACGCTGCACGCGCCGCTGCGGCCCTGCACGATCATATTGGTGGTGCCGACATCGACGGCGGCGATATACAGCGTGTCCGCTGCGACCAGCATCGCCTGCACGACGGCCGGGTTGCCGACGCTGCGCCGGCGTACTGCTTCGGGCAGGCGCAGCATGGTCGACTTGCCCATCTGAAGTGCCATGGTGGCTGGCCTCGCAGCCTCGCCCTGGCAGCTGCCGTTCAGTTGCAGCCCGGGCTGCGCCGCCGTGTCGGGTACGATAGCTTTTTTGCCTGCCGGGGCAGCCAGGGCCAGTGCGCTCAGGCCTGCCAACATAGCCGCCAGGCAGGCGCGCAGTGCGATCGTGGAATGTCGGTGCATGATCGGTCCAGTGAAAGACATCAGAAGCATTCCTGCGATGCGTGCAGGCCGTTGATGACGCTGATGCATTCGCGGTGCGGCGCCCGCGGTGGCGCCGGCGCCCGCACCAGCTGCACCCGCGGTGGTGGCACAGCGCGCAGCACGACCGGCGCGGCGGGTGGCGCCGGCAGCAGGTTCTCCTTGGTCGCACCGGTGGTGGCGGTGGCGGCGGGATCGATCTGGTTGCGCAGCGCCAGCGACAGCGTGCCGACGCTGCGCGCCAGGTCCAGCTTTTCGGCCTGTTCGGGCGTGACTTCGAGCGTGACGGCATTGACGACCTTGGGCTTGGTCTCGTCGCGGCCCACTTCCTGGGCCACTGCCAGCACCAGAATGCGCTCCAGGACGATCTTCGAGATGCTGTGCGCACGGGCCTGCGGGGCGTTCGGATCGGGCGCCGTTTCGGTGCTGACGATGATGTCGACATAGTTGCCCGGCAGGGCGAAACCGGCCACGCCGATCACGTCGTTGACGCGCACCGTGATCGCGCGCTTGCCTTCGGTGATCAGGGCCGACAGGCCACCCAGCGTACCGACCGGGGCCAGCTTGGCTTCGCTGACCGGCTCGCCGGCGAGCAGGCTGCTGCGCAAGACCCGGCCGTTCAGCGGCCCGGGATCGGTGAACGCGCCCTTGGGTACGCTGGCAGTGGGCCAATCCACCACGATGAACAGCGCGGGGGTCAAGCGCTGACCGATGTCGATGTCGCTGTTCGCGACGACGATCCTGCCGGCCGCGGGCACCGGCGCATTGAGCAACCAGCGCGCGGCCAGCGCCACGGCCAGCAGGCCGAGCACCACGGCCAGCCCCATCATGATCACGGCGCGCTTGTTTTTCATGGTGCGTCCCCTTCGCCGAACAGGCTGTACCACGCGCGCGTCAGGCCATCGACGTCGCAGCACGGCGGCTGACCGGTAAAGCCGGCGAAGTCGGCGATCCGGCCCAGTAGCTCATGCGGATAGGCGGCCAGCAGCGCGCGCCCGGTGCGGCGGTGCAGGTGATCGATCAGGAACGCGATGGCACTGTCATCGAGATCGATCCGGCGCTGCCGCGCCTGGCGCCGCAGCAGTGCGCGATAGCTCTGCTCCGACAGCGGTCCGACCGGAATCCGGTAGCCGATGCGGCGCAGGCAGGCGTCGTCGAGCACCGATTCCGGCGTCAGGCTGGTGACCAGCACCAGGCTCACATCGAACGGCAAGACGTGCGTGGCGCCACCCGGCACCGTGACATGGTCCAGGCCTGCTTCGAGCGCGCCGAGCCAGCGGTGCAGCAGTTCGCCCGGCGGCACACGCTGGCGGCCCACATCGTCCACCACGAGTAAACCGTTGTTGGCCAGGATGTGGGGCGGCGCGTGCAGCACGCCGCTGCCCAGATCACTGCGCAGCTCCAGCATGTCGCGCGCCAGCTCCGGCCCTACGTGCACCAGCGGACGCTGGCTCAGGGCCCAGCGTGCATCACCACTGCGGCGCTCTTCAAGGGCGCGTACGTGCAACGGGAGGGGGTGCAGCACCAGGTCGTGAAGCTGGATGATTTCATGGTTGACCAGCACCGCATACGGCACCGCGATCGGATCCTGGCGCAGGCGCGCGAGCTTGCGCGCCAGTGACGTCTTGCCGCTGCCGGACGGACCGTACAACAGCAGCGGGCGGCCCGAATACAGCGCGGCGCCGATCTGCTCGCGAATGGCCGGCGCCAGGCCGTCGCCGTCGAGCACCGCATCGAGCTCGGTGCGCGTGACGCGCGCGGCATCGGGCTGGCGCTGCGACTGGCGCGTGACCACGGCGCGCCACGCTGCCAGCGTCACCGGCGCCGGGCCGACATAGCGCGATTCGGCCAGGTATTCGCCGGCGGCGCGCTGGCCCAGGGTGGTCAACTGATAATGCACATCGAGATCGCTGTCGCCCGAATACGCGACTTCGGCCTGCTGGGTGCCCACCAGGGCCTGCAACACTTCGCGCAGCACGCTGACCGACAGCCGCAGGCGTCCAGTCAACTGGGATAGCGGCGTCTTGCCGTCGGCATGCAGGGTCTTGACCACGAGCGCCGTCACCAGGCGCGCGTCGAGTCCCGTATCGCGCACCGTGCGCGGCTGGCGCGGCAGCACTGCGGCGAGATTGCCATCCGCATCAAAACCCGGCGCAGGCAGGGACAACGATGCCTCCGGTCCTGTCAGCGCGGCGGCCGATAACACTCCGATCATGACGTCTCCTGCGGCGGAAGTTGGTTCTGGGAAAACCTCAATTGATTCTAACGAGCATCTATTTTGGGCACTTGATGCCTGACAAGAGCGGCCCCGGCGATCAAGCGAGGTGTGTGGCGCCGTAACGGCCGACCAGATGCACGATGGTCCCCGCAGCAATGGCCACGCCATACGGAATCGAGCCGGCGCTGGGCCGGCCGCCGGAGTCCTGACCCGGGCTTGGCAAACGTTGCAAGCGCAGCAGGATGGGCAGCAACATGGCCCACAGATTGGCGAGGGCCAGGCGCAGCCGCCCTCTGACAATGAGAACCACCAGCACCATCACGCCGCCTGCGCACCAGGCCAGGATGGCGATGCGCAGCGCGTCGCCCGCGCCGGTGAAGACGCCAACGGCGGCCATCATCTTGACGTCGCCGGCGGCCATGCCGCGCAGCAGATAAAACGGCAGCAGCACCGCCAGACCGGTCGCGCAGCCACCCAACGCGGATAGCAGCGCCGTCACTGGCTGGGGCGACAGCAGGTGCAGCAGCAGCGCGCCAAGTACGCCAGCGAGCAGCAATGCATTGGGAATGCGCCGACTTTCCAGATCCTTGATCGCGGCGGCCGTCACGAGCAGCAGCAGCAGTGTGTCGAGGTAGGGTGCGATATTCATGATCGGCTCCAGAAAAAATGCCCCCCGGGGCCGGACTGCGACCCGGGGGGCACGCGCATTACGGCGCGGTCGGGAGAGCGCCGTCCAACTGCGCCTGGATGTACTCAAACGTTTCCTTGATGCCAGTACCGACCTCGCCAGCCACGGTGGCCATTGCGACGCCGATGAGTGCAGCGATCAGGCCATACTCGATGGCAGTCACACCGTTTTCGTCTGCGATGAAGGCTTTGATGGCGGAGGTAATCGTGCTCATGACAAAACTCCTTTAATGGTTGAAAAATACTGGCTGCGACCGGGCCCGGCCGCCCCTGCTCTATGACTTGTGCCAGTAAGTTGACTATAGGCATTAATGCCGCACGGCAATTTGACGATGCACAGATTTCCGCATGGAAATATTTTCTGCGTGAGGAAAAACAAGGTTCACGAGCCGATGGGTCACGACCCGATGACACAGGAGAAAAATCGCCAAGAATAGTTGCCGCTAGTACAAAAAAGCATTATGCTGTTTTGCTTGGCCGCTGAAAAATGCGGCACTTCTGGCCCTCTTGCGCGTCATCCCACGCCATCTGCAGGGTCTTTTTTTTCGTGCTTTGGCTGGCCTGACGACGACGACATGGATTCCCTGCTGCGACACATGGTGGACATGACCGGCCACCGCGATCATGCGATGCTGGACATCTCGGTGATCTCGGCGGTCCAGGAACTATCGGGCGCGAACCAGACCCGGGTCCTGGGCATTTCCACGGTTGGCGACCAGCTGTTCGTGCGCTCGCGCGCCTGCATCCAGGCTGGCGGCGTTGCCTGTCCGGAAGAACCGCAGGACAGCGGCCCGGGCGAGCCGATCGCCACCTACCCTGAACTCGAGGCGTGCCTGCGCCAGCACGCCACACGCGCCGAAGGCATGGGTCAGGACGGCTTGCGCCGCCTGTGGCTGCCGATCTGGTTCGGCGAGCGGGCCGATACCTGCCTCGAGATCGTCCACGACACCCCATTCACGCCGGAGGCGCTGTACATGGTCAGCGGCATCGTCAGCGTGTACCGCAACTTCCAGAATCTGCTCGATTACAGCGAGCGCGATTCGCTCACGGGCCTGCTCAACCGCAAGACCTTCGACGACCAGCTGGCGCGCATGCTGCATGCCACTGATGTCGATCCCGTCGTGCCCGGCCTGGCCGAGCGGCGCGGACAGCATGGGGCGGAGGCGCAGTGGCTGGCCGTGGTCGACGTCGACCACTTCAAAACCGTCAACGACCGCTTCGGTCACCTGTACGGCGACGAGGTCCTGATCCTGATCGCCAACCTGCTGCAGTCGTCATTCCGTACGCAGGACCGGGTGTTTCGCTTTGGCGGTGAAGAGTTCGTGGTGCTGCTGCGCTCGACGACGCTCGAGAACGCGCGCCGCATCATCGAGCGCTTTCGCCTCGATGTCGAAAGCCACCATTTCCCGCAGGTGGGGCAAGTCACCGTCAGCATTGGCTTCACGGGTGTCAGCGCGGCCGATTCGCCGGTCGTCACGCTCGGCCACGCCGACCAGGCGCTGTATTTCGCCAAGGCCAACGGCCGCAACCGCGTGTGCCATTACGAAGCGCTGGTCGATGGCGGCCTGCTGCAGACCGTCACCACCAACGACACCGCCGAATTCTTCTGAACGCGTTGCGCGCTCAGGCCACCTGCATGAAGCGCAGCGGTTCGACCTGCCACTTCTCGGCCGATTCGTGACGCACGATGCGGTCACCGCCACCAAAGCCCAGCGGCCGTGACAGATCGACGGTCTCGGGCTTGATGTAGCGCTGCTGTTTGGTGTGGAAGAACACGTTGACCTTGGGCGTGAGCAGACTTGTTTCATGCGGCTCGATCACGACGCCCAGGCGGCCCGATTCCAGCAGCACCAGCGTGCCCACCGGATAGATACCGACACAGCGCATGAACTCCTGCGCCAATCCCGGATTGAAGTGGAACTTGCTCCATTCGTGGATCTTGCGCAGCGCTTCGGCCGCCGGCATGCCCTTGTGGTAGCAGCGCTCCGACGTGATCGCATCGTATACGTCGACGATGGCCGCCATCTGCGCCAGTTCGCTGATCGCGTCCTCGGCCTGACGGTCCGGATAACCGCTGCCGTCGCGCCGTTCGTGGTGGTGCAGCGTGATGTCCAGTGGAATGGCGCCGATGCCTGGCGTGCGCAGCAGGATGTCGTGGCCATCGCGCGGATGACGCTTGACGATCTCGAACTCGGCGTCCGTGAGGCGCCCCACCTTGTTCAGAATCGCATCCGGCACCAGCGCCTTGCCGGTGTCGTGCAGCAGTCCGCCAATGCCGGCCTGGTAGATGCGCTCGTCATCCAGATTGCGCGAGCGGCAGAACGCCACCAGCAGCGCGCACACGCTCACCGAATGCAGGAACGTGTAATCGTCCTTGTTCTTGATCTGCAACAGGCCGAGCAAGGCGCCTGCGTTGCGCAGGATCGATTCGGTGATGTTCTGCACGACCGGCCCGACCTGCTCGAGCTCGACGGCCTTGCCCAGGCGCGCATCCTGCATCACCGTGCGCACCACACCCACCGCCTCGCGCCGCACCGTGGCGGCGCGGCGCAGCTCTTCGCCGACCGATACCCGTACCCGGCTGGTCAGGGTGGTGGCCAGCGCCGTCACTTCGGCTTCGGTGGCCGCCTGCGCTTGCGCCAGCGTCGGCGCGTCGACATCCATGCCGCGACTGCAGTCGATCACGACGCCGCGGATGCGCGCATCGCGGATCTTCTGGATTTCGCTCTCGCAGGACAGCAGGAACTTGCTGCGCACGAAGGGGTGTTCCATCCACCCGCAATCGAGGTCATGAATGAACATGCCCACCCGGAGCTGTGACGCATCGACTTTTTTTAACATCTGCTGCCTCTTTCATTACGAGATGCCGACGCTGCGCGTCGTTATGCCACCAGTATAACGAAGAGATTTCTTTTAATCACCTGTTGTTGCCCTATAGGCACGGTACACATACCGGGACATCGCGCCTTCAGCTTGACGTTAACGTTAACGTCAGATACCGTACCAGCACTCCTCGTCCTCACGCCTTCAAGGACCGCTACCATGAACGATACGACCACTGCCGCCAACCTGGCTGCCTCCGCCACCCCGCAACTGGCCAACAAGGTGCGCTTCGTCACCGCCGCTTCGCTGTTCGACGGCCACGACGCCTCGATCAACATCATGCGGCGCATCCTGCAATCGAATGGCGCCGAGGTCATCCACCTGGGCCACAACCGCTCGGTCGATGACGTCGTCACGGCGGCGCTGGCCGAAGACGCGCAAGGCATCGCCATCTCGAGCTACCAGGGCGGCCACGTCGAATACTTCAAGTACATGATCGACCTGCTGCGCGAGCGCGGCGGCGCGCACATCAAGGTGTTCGGCGGCGGCGGCGGCGTGATCGTCGCGCACGAGATCGACGAATTGCATGCCTACGGCGTCACCCGCATCTTCAGCCCGGAAGACGGCCAGCGCATGGGCCTGGTCGGCATGATCCACGCGATGCTGCAAGCCTGCGACGTCGACCTGTCGCCGTACGCCCCGACCACGCTGGCGGCGCTGCAGCAGGGCGAGCTGGCCGCGCGCCACCGCCCGCTGGCGCAGCTGATCACGGCGCTGGAAAACGACAAGGTCGACGCCGCGCTGCGCGCGCAGATCCTCGAACACGCCGCGACGCTGCGCGTGCCGACGCTGGGCATCACCGGCACCGGCGGCGCGGGCAAGTCGTCGCTGACCGATGAACTGATCCGCCGCATCCGCCTCGATCAGGGCGACCGCCTGAACATCGCCGTGATCTCGATCGACCCGTCGCGCCGCAAGTCCGGCGGCGCGCTGCTGGGTGACCGCATCCGCATGAATGCAATCAGTCCGTGGAACGGGCAGACGCGCGTCTTCATGCGCTCACTGGCCACGCGCGACGCCGGCTCGGAAATCTCGCAGGCGCTGCCCGACGTGATCGCGGCCTGCAAGGTGACCGGGTTCGACCTGGTGATCGTCGAGACGTCGGGCATCGGCCAGGGCGACGCCGCCATCGTGCCGCACGTCGACACGTCGATGTACGTGATGACGCCGGAGTTCGGCGCCGCTTCTCAGCTCGAAAAAATCGATATGCTCGATTTCGCCGACTTCATCGCCATCAACAAGTTCGACCGCAAGGGCGCGCTCGACGCGCTGCGCGACGTGGCCAAGCAGTACCAGCGCAACCGCGAATTGTGGAGCCAGAGTCCGGACCAGATGCCTGTGTTCGGCACCCAGGCGTCGCGCTTCAACGACGATGGCGTGACGGCGCTGTACCACGGCCTGTTGCCCCGGCTCGCGGCGCTTGGCCTGCCGATCGATGCGAGCAGCCTGCCCGCGCCGGCGCTGCGCTACTCGAGCGGCAAGAACGTGATCGTGCCGCCGGCGCGCAGCCGCTACCTGGCCGAGATCGCCGACACCGTGCGCGGCTACCACCGCCACGTGGCACGCCAGGTGAAACTCGCACGCGAGCGCCAGCAACTGGGCGAATCGAAGCGCATGCTGCTGGCCGCTGGCCAGAGCCCTGCCACGGGCGACGCGCTCGACGGCCTGATGGCCGAACGCGACAACGCGATGGATGGCGAAGCCAAAAACCTCGTCGCGGCCTGGCCTGCGCTGCAGGCCGCGTATGCCGGCGACGACTACGTCACGCACGTGCGCGACAAGGAAATCCGCACGCGCCTGGTCACAAAAACCTTGTCGGGCAATCCGATCCGCAAGGTCGCGCTACCACGCTTTGAAGACCATGGCGAAATCCTGCGCTTTCTGATGCTCGAGAACGTGCCGGGCGCGTTCCCCTACACGGCCGGCGTGTTCCCGTTCAAGCGCGAAGGCGAAGACCCGACCCGCATGTTCGCCGGCGAAGGCGACGCCTTCCGCACCAACAAACGCTTCAAGCTCGTCTCGACGGGGATGGACGCCAAGCGCCTGTCGACCGCGTTCGATTCGGTCACGCTGTACGGCGCCGACCCGGCGCTGCGGCCCGATATCTACGGCAAAGTGGGCAACTCGGGCGTGTCGATTGCCACGCTGGACGACATGAAGGTGCTGTACGACGGCTTCGACCTGTGCAGCCCGTCGACGTCGGTGTCGATGACGATCAACGGCCCCGCGCCGACCATCCTGGCGATGTTCATGAATACGGCAATCGACCAGCAGATCGACAAGTTCGCGCACGACAACGGCCGCCAGCCCACGCCGGATGAAAGCGAAAAGATCCGCGCCTGGGTGCTGACCAGCGTGCGCGGCACCGTGCAGGCCGACATCCTGAAGGAAGACCAGGGCCAGAACACCTGCATCTTCTCGACCGATTTTTCGCTGAAGGTCATGGGCGACATCCAGGAATATTTCGTGCGCCACGGCGTGCGCAATTTCTACTCGGTGTCGATCTCGGGTTATCACATTGCCGAAGCGGGCGCCAATCCGATCTCGCAGCTGGCCTTCACGCTGTCGAACGGCTTCACGTTCGTCGAAGCCTACCTGGCGCGCGGGATGCACATCGACGACTTCGCGCCGAACCTGTCGTTCTTTTTCTCGAACGGCATGGACCCGGAATACACGGTGCTCGGGCGCGTCGCACGCCGCCTGTGGGCCGTGGCGATGCGCGAGCGCTACGGCGCCAACGACCGTTCGCAAAAGCTCAAGTACCACATCCAGACATCGGGCCGTTCGCTGCACGCGCAAGAGATCGACTTCAATGACATCCGCACCACGCTGCAGGCACTGATCGCGATCTACGACAACTGCAACTCGCTGCACACCAATGCCTACGACGAAGCGATCACCACGCCGACCGATGAATCGGTGCGCCGTGCGCTGGCCATCCAGCTGATCATCAACCGCGAATGGGGCCTGGCCAAGAACGAGAACCCGAACCAGGGCGCGTTCATCATGGACGAACTGACCGACCTCGTCGAAGAGCAGGTGCTGCAGGAATTCGAGCGCATCGCCGAACGCGGCGGCGTGCTGGGCGCGATGGAAACCGGCTACCAGCGCGGCAAGATCCAGGAAGAGTCGATGCTGTACGAGCACCAGAAGCACGACGGTACGCTGCCGATCATCGGCGTCAATACCTTCCGCAACCCGAAGGGATCGGGCGCGCCGGCGACCATCGAACTGGCACGTTCGACCGACGACGAAAAGCAGTCGCAGCTGCAGCGCCTGGATGCCTTCCACACGCGTCATGCGGATGCCGCGCCGGCCGCTCTGGCCGCCCTGCGCCAGGCCGCAATCGACAACCAGAACGTGTTTGCGCACCTGATGGACGCCGTGCGCGTGTGCTCGCTGGGGCAGATCACGACGGCGCTGTTTGAAGTGGGTGGGCAGTATCGGCGCAATATGTAATAACGCCGTCTGCAAACGGCCTAGAATGGCTTAGTGATTACGATAGTGACCACCACGGAGTCATTCATGCCGATCCGCCCCGCACAACTCGCCGCCTTGATGCGCGAAGTCGAACAGGAAGACCCGATCGACTTCGCCGACCTCCCCTTCCCCGAAGACGAACTGCGCGACCTCGTCGCCAATCACCTGTGTGAGATGGCGGGGGCGATGGAGAACTTCAGCCACGAAGATCGCCTGATGACCCTGCTTGCCGTGTCGGCCAAGCTGGTGCTGGAAAACCTCGTGCTCCACGTCCAGTTATTGCGGCGCCACGGCTTGCCCGTGGGCGAACATGTCGATGCCTTGTTGCAACGTCTGAGCAAGGGCCCCGGCACCGAAAAGGAGTGAAAAGGGCTGCGCCGGTCGCCTCCTGTCTCGGTAACAATTGCTCTCACTTTTTTGCTGTTACCTATGGCTGGAATTTGCAACAATTGCACCCGTTTGCACGTTGGCGACGCTGTTCCTTCAGGTATTATTTGTTGTTGAGGAATTTCGCTATCTGGCGAAACAACGAACTCCACTGCCTGAGGAATCCCACATGTCGCGCCACGCTACCAAGCTTACTCTTACCGCCCTGCTGTCCGGCGCCATCCTTGCTGCCGGCCTGTCCGGTTGCAACCGCACCCAGTCGACCGAGACCCTGCTGGCCGAAGCCACTAACTATCAACAAAAAGGCGATATCAAGGCGGCGCTGATCCAATTGAAGAATGCCGTGGCAAACAGCCCGGAAAATGGCGAAGCGCGCATGGCGCTGGGGACCCTGCAATTGTCGACCGGCGATGCCGTGTCGGCTGAAAAAGAATTCGGCCGCGCCCGTTCGCTGAACATCCCGGCGGCGCGCGTGCTGCCGCTGCTCGGCCAAGCGCTGACACAGCAAGGCAAGTTCAAGGAAGTACTGACCGAGATCACGCCCGAAGCAGCGGCAGGCTCGGCACCACTGCTGAGCCTGCGCGCCGATGCCCTGCTGGGCAGCGGCAAGCCGGACGAAGCGCAGCAGGCCTACACCGCCGCGCTGGCGGCCGATGCCAATTCGGGCGAGGCCCTGATGGGCATGGCGCGCATGGCCGCCGCCAAAGGCGACCGCGAAGCAGCACAGCGTTATGTCGAGGACGCTGTTGCCAAGGATCCGAAGAATCCCGAAGTTTACATGATGCGCGGCTCGATGCTGGGCATGATGAACAAGCCGGACGAAGCCCTGGCCGCGTATGACCAGGCACTCAAGCTCAAGCCGGATCACCGCGGCGCCCACATTGAAAAGGCCTATGTCGAGATCGCCCGCGGCAAGTTCGATGCGGCCAAGATCGAAGTCGAGGCAGCCGAAAAGAATTCGCCGGGCAGTCTGCTGGTGGTGTACACCCGCGCCCTGTTCGAGTTCTCGCAAGGCAAATACTCGGCAGCGAAAGACGCGCTGGCCAAAATCCTCAAGATCGCGCCCGATCACCAGCCGAGCATCCTGCTGGCCGGCGCATCGGAGCTGAACCTGGGCGGGACCCAGCAGGCCGAGCAGCATCTGCGCAAATACCTGCAAAGTAACCCGAACAATGTCTATGCACGCAAGCTGCTGGCCCAGGCACAACTGCGCAATTCGCAGCCAGCCGATGCCGCCGCAACCCTGGCGCCGGCCCTGAAAGACGCGCCGCAGGATGCGCAATTGCTGGCACTGGCGGGTGAGTCGTACATGCAGGTGCGCGACTTCGACAAGGCCAGCAGCTACCTCCAGCAGGCCGCCACGCTGGCGCCGCAAGCTGCCGCTGTGCGCACCTCGCTTGGCCTGTCGCGCCTGGCGCAGGGCGACCAGGCCCGTGGTCTGAGCGAGCTCGAAGCAGCCGCCACGCTCGATCCGAAATCGATCCAGGCGACGATGGCTCTGGTGCAGACCGAGATGGGCATGAAGCGCTATGACCGGGCCGAGGCCGCCGTGGCATCGCTCGAAAAGCAGCAGCCTGACAGCGCGCAGGTGCAGCAGCTCAAGGGCGCCGTGTACATGGTCCAGGGCAAGAATGCGCCAGCGCGCACGGCGTTTGAAAAAGCCGTACAGCTGCAGCCGACGTTCCTGCCAGCCGTCACCAATCTCGCGCGTCTGGACATGCAGGAAAAAAAGCCGGACGCTGCCAAGGCGCGCTTCACGGCCTTCCTCGAGAAAAACAAGGACAATGCCGATGCGATGGCGGCATTGGGTGAGCTGGCACTGCTGCAAAAGAACACGGCCGAGGCCACCACCTGGTTCGAAAAAGCCAGCACGGCCAATCCGCAGGCAACCACCCCGGCACTGAAGCTGGGTGCGCACTACCTGCGCACCGACCAGGCGCCAAAAGCGCTGGCGCTGGCCCGCAAGTTCCAGACCACGCATCCGGCCGATGCCGGCGTGCTTGAACTGCTGGGCCAGTCGCAGGTCGCTAGCAAGGATCTGAACGGTGCGCTCGATACCTACAGCAAACTGGCCAATGTGCTGCCGAAATCGGCGCCGGCCCAGATTCGCCTGGCAGAGGTACAGCGCCTGCTCAAGAATGACAGTGCAGCCGCCGGCCATATCAAGCGTGCGGTCGACCTGCAACCTGATTTCATGCCTGCGCGCCTGATGCAGGTGGACATGGCGATGCGCGCCAAGCGCCCGGACGACGCACTGGCAGCGGCGCGCCAGGTGCAGCAGGCCGCGCCGAAAGCGCCGCTCGGCTTCGTGCTCGAGGGCGACATCCTGATGAGCCAGCAAAAGAGCGCACCAGCCCTGCAGGCGTATGAAAAAGCCGTGGCACTGGCGCCGTCGTCGGAACTGAATGCCAAGGTCGTGCAGGCGATGCAGGCGGGCGGCAAGAGCAAGGAGGCACTGGCGCGCGCCGAGAAGTGGCTGGTACAGAACCCGGGCGATGCACGCATGGCGATGATGGTTTCCGAGATCAATATGGCGGGCAAGGATTACAAGGCAGCCATCGCCCGTCTGGAATCGGTGCAAAAGACGGCGCCGGACAACCCGATGGTGCTGAACAACCTGGCCTGGGCTTACCAGCAGGTGAAAGATCCACGCGCGCTGGCAACCGCCGAGCAGGCATTCAAGGTCGCCAGCGACAATCCGGGCGTGATGGACACGTTGGGCTGGATGCTGGTGGAACAGGGCAATGTCGCACGCGGCCTGCCACTGCTGCAAAAAGCCAGCACCCAGGCACCGAATGCCATGGAGATCCGTTATCACCTGGCGCAGGCGCTGAACAAGAGTGGCGACAAGGCCGGCGCCAAGCGCGAACTGGACAAGCTGCTGGCAGCGAACACGCCATTCGCGCAAGCCGATGAGGCACGCGCGCTGCTCAAGACGCTGTAAGGTGGCATGTTGCCGCCGCACGCCATCACATGGCTTGCGGCGGCTTTGTTTTACCGTTGCATACAGCATCCTGGCGATGATATTTATTCATCCTATCGAACGCTCAATTTATTGATGTCGAGATAAGATGTCATGACATAAATAAGGATGTTTATCGTGAACGACGATTCATACGGAATCCGGCTTACCGATACTTCGGACGGTCGCAACTCGGCCAGCATGCTGATCAACAGGATGTACGCCTGGCGTGGCTATTCCGGAGATCACCGGCCGAGCAACGACCCCAATCGCATCACGCTGACCGCCACCGACAAAGGCGACGTCGTCGGCACTCTCAGCATCGGCATCGATTCCGAGGTCGGGCTGATGGCCGATGAAGTCTTCGGCGTTGAACTCGATGCACACCGCGCCAATGGCGCGCGCCTGTGCGAATTCACCAAATTTGCTTTCGATCCGTCGGTACGCTCGAAAACCGCGTTGGCCAACGTGTTCCACCTGGCCGTCATCTACGCCCGCGACATGCATGGCTGCACCGACATCATCATCGAGGTCAACCCCCGCCACCGCCGCTTCTACGAGCGGATGCTGGGGTTTCGCAAAGAGGGGGACCTCAAGATCAACACGCGGGTGGATGCGCCAGCCTACCTGCTGCGCGTAAACCTCAACTACGTAACCGAGCAGATCAGCATTTTTGGCGGCACCTTTGCCGCCGATGGCGAAACCGAAGAGCGCTCGTTCTACCCATACTTCTTCTCGCCCCGCGAGGAACGCGGTATCATCAACCGCCTGCTGCGCATGGATGAGTCACATCCGGCGTAAGCGACCGCGCCGCCGGTATGCGCCCTGCTCTTCCCGCGGCGCCGACCAGCTTGTCCCTACTTTTTCGCAATGTCCCCGATGAGCAATCCGTTCCAGTACGAGCAGGCGTTTTCACGCAATATTGGCTGGGTCACGCCTGCCGAACAGCAGCAGTTGCGTGGCAAGCGCATTGCCATCGCGGGCGGCGGCGGGGTTGGTGGCGTGCACCTGCTGACGCTGGTCCGCCTGGGCGTCACGCATTTTCACATTGCCGACTTCGACACGTTCGACATTCCCAACTTCAACCGCCAAGTCGGCGCGATGATGTCGACAGTCGGCCAGCCCAAGGCCGATGTGCTGGCGCGCATGGCGCGCGACATCAACCCCGACATCGACATCAGGATCTTTGCCGAAGGCGTCCATGCCGACAATCTTGATGAATTCCTGGCCGGGGTCGATCTGTACGTCGATGCGCTCGACTTCTTCGCTTTCGATGCGCGCCAGCAGACCTTTGCCGCCTGCGCACGGCGCGGTATCCCGGCCACCACGGCAGCGCCACTGGGCATGGGCGCCGCTCTGCTCAACTTCATGCCGGGCAAGATGACGTTCGAAGAGTATTTTGGCTGGGGCGATTTGCCGGAGCAGGAAAAAGCGATCCGCTTCGTGGTCGGCCTGGCGCCGGCCGGTCTGCACCGCAACTACCTGATGGTGCCGGGAGCGGTGAACTTCGCCGAGCGGCGCGGCCCGTCGACCTTCATGGCCTGCCAGCTGTGCGCGGGCATCATTGCCACTGAGTCGCTCAAGATCCTGCTAGGCCGCGGCGACGTGCTGGCGGCGCCGTGGGGCATGCAGTTCGATGCCTACCGCAACAAGCTCAAGCGCACGTGGCGGCCGGGCGGCAACCGGCATCCGATCCAGCGTCTGGCAATTGCCATTGGCCGGCGTCAATTCGCGCGCATGGCGGCTGCCGGCCGCTGAACGATTGGTGCGTCGGCTCATCGGCGCATCATGCTGACGAATCAGGCAACGAAAAAAAACCACTGCCGTTTCCGGTAGTGGTTTTTTCTTGCTTAAGAAGAAGGCCTGCGCAGCAGGCCCATTATTCTTAGGCAGCTTTCTTGTTGCGGCGACGTGCTGCGTACAGACCCAGCATGCCCAGGCCCAGCAGGCCAACCGATGCTGGCTCTGGCACTTCAGCTGCGCGCGAGAACACTACGTTCAAGCCGCCGTTGATTTCAACCGTACCGGTTGGCGTGAAGTTGTTCAGGTTACCCGACTGGAACGACATGTTGTAGAACGGATTCGGTGCGACAAAGATGGTCTTGCCGAAAGGCGTCAGGCTGAACGTGGTTTCCGAACCAAAGCTACCGCAGTTCAGGCCATTCGAATCGCCGCAGGTGCTCAGCGATGGGTTCAACGTGCCTTCGCCAGACAGTGCATTTCCGGTTGCCAGCAGGCGGTCATCGCCAGAGCTGGTGAACACGAAGTTGCCCGAACCGGTCGTTGGCACAGTACGGTCGGTATCGTTGTTCACGTCCAGGAACATCTGCAGAGCGCCCGAGCCTGGCAGGAAGTTGAAGGTGGTTGCACCGCCAGTGGTAGTGTAGTTGCCCGATGCCTTGTAGATTGCGTAGATGCCGTAGTCATTGTCCAAACCCGTGTTGCGCACGTTCTGGGTTCCGCCGCCGGTGATGAACTGACCGGCGTTCCACAGCAGCGACACATTAAACGTGCCGTCAGGGTTGAAGGTTGCCAGCTCGACGTAGTTGCCGCCGATTTTGTCAGCCTTGAAATTCTTGCCTTCGACAGACACGCTGAACTCGTTGAACAGCGCGGCATTTGCATTGATGCTGAACAGGGAAGCAGCTGCGATCGATGCGGCGACGATGGTTTTCTTGAAGGCGTTCATTTTGTAGATCTCCTGGGTTGTCTGGGGTACTGCTCACGGAGGTATATAAGCAATCACCGTGCCAGCCAAAGAGATCTGTTTTAAATCAAACAGTTAGCGTTTTTTGATGATCAACACGAAACACCAGTGTAAAAAATACCGACAGCATATTTACTGTATGACGAACATGCTGTCAGAGCAGTCCTACACCGGCTTACGCACAACTACATTCCATGTATTTCCAGACGTAAATTCCGAATGAATCTCATACCCTGCTGCCAGCATCTTGGCGCGTAGTTCTTCGATATGGAATGGGCTGTAAAGAATGCCCTTGCGGATTCCCCAGTCATTGATTTTTTGCGCTGCCCAGCGCAGCGGTGCGAATCCGGTTGGATACAACAACACGTTTGCCGCCATGGTGCCACCTGGCTTGAGCACACGCAGGATGTCGCGCAAGGCGCCATCGATCGTCGGGAAGCAGTGGATCGAGTTGGCGATATTGGCCGTGTCGTAGCTGTTGTCGGCAAACGGCAGCTGTGCCGCATCGGCGTGCTGGACAACAACCTGGGGATTATTGGCAAAACGGCGCTTGGCACCGGCCAGCATCGACGGGGCGTAGTCGATACCAGTCACCTTGACTTGCGGCAGCTTGCGGCGACGGCGCCAGTTCAGCACCATCTCGAGCAGCGTTCCGGTGCCGCATGCCACTTCCAGGTGTTCCGGACCGAAGTTCGGTCCGAAGAAGCGCATCTGGGTGCCGATGGTGCTGTTATAAGCGAAGGTCAGAATGAAGAAACCGCGCAGGTCGTACCACCACGGCTCGGAGGAATAGGCTTCGGCGATTTCGTCCCTGGTCTTACCTGTCGTCATGGCGCACCCTCATTGTCAAATACAAGAGCGCTGAATATAGGACGTTCCTGCCAAGCAGGCAAGGAACAAATGCAACAGAGAAAGTATGGCAGGCTGCCGGGGCCCTTCTGGATGGACCGCAGACGGGTGAGCGATTAACCGAGTTGGCGCAAACGGTTGATGATGCCGGCCTCTTCGCGCTGCGAAAAGAACCATGGAAACAGCGAGCGCTCGCCCACTGCCTTGTCCTGCATGCCACCCCACTTGGCCACCTGCTCGGTCCCATAGGCTGTAGCGGCACTGAGCAACACTGCCGGCGCCTGGACGCGCGGGTTGGGCCGCGCTTCGCACACTGTCTGGAAGCCCAACATGGCTTCATAGAACCGACGGTGACGTGGATTGACCTCGATAAAGATATGGCTGCAACCGTTCAGGTCACGGGCATAGATCAGGGCCACGTGAAACAGCGAGGCCAGCACGGCCTTGGATTTGATCGCCGGATCGACAGCCAGCTTGATGATTTCGCACACCTTGCCGCTACTGCGCTGGGTATCCACGTAGTCGGAAAACACCTGGTCGGCCATCAGGCCGATCTCGGAGTCCAAGCCCAAGCTCAATGTGCCGAACACCTGCCCGTGGTCCGAAGCGGTCAGCGTGATCCGGTTCGGGTCGTTGCCGATCTGGTGATTCCCGCTATAGCCGCGCCAGGCGTACATCTTACTGATGAGCATGCTTGCGGAGTTACGCTGGGTATCAATATCGGCCGCGCGAATGCCGAATACGCGTTCGTTGATGGTGACGTCGATGATGCTGGGATTCATTCCACCCTTAGCGAAGTCATCGCTGCCCAGACCTGCGCAAGAAACGGCTGGCGCTAATGTCTCGATCATATACTTCCTCCAGGCGAAACCGATGTGATGTATTAATGAAATGTGATCATCATAGCATCAATAATTACAATTTATAAATTTGGTTACCAAAATGAACTTTTTCTGGCACCAGGGCTACTAAACTCGTTAGAAAGTAAAGAGTAGCAGCTCAAGCGGCCTCTGCGGTACGTGGCGACAAGAAAGCCTTGTGAAACAAGTGGCGCGCGAGCAACACTGGTGGCATACGCAACCAGTTTCCGCGCACATACAAGGCAAAGCGGGCTGCACCGTCGAAGCGCGTAGCGCATTCCGGGTGCAATGGCGACAGCGCACGCAGGAAGAGCGCATCCATCAGTGGCAACAACAAGCGCGTCGGGCCAAACGGCGCGGCAGCAGCCAGCGTTGCGGCTGGCACCGGCGTCCCGAACGTGCGGGTGATGTAACGCAGTGCGTAGAACAACGGGCGCGTCAGTTCCAGCGCATCGGCGCGTGCCACGAGGCCATCCCAGAACCCTGGCTCGGTGCCAAAATGCAGCGCCAGGCGATGCAGGTCGAACAGGTCGCGCAAGCCCTGGTCGAATTCGCCACCGAAGAACAGGTGCACGGCGCTGTGCAAGAACATGTCGTGTGGGCATAGCGTGTAGATACCCAACGCGCCCTGCTCACTAGGAATCTCCCGTGCTGCCGCAAGCAACAGTGCCGGATCGGGCCGCACCGGGGCCGTTTCGGGCAGGATCGCGTGGTGAACATCAATTGCATTACCGCGGCGCAAATGCACCATTGGCGGCAGCTCATGCATCCAGGTGCGGTAATAGCGTTCGTCGTAGGCGTCATGGTGGGTGCTGGCCCAGCCATGAACCATCAGCGCGCGCTCTACCTGGTCGAGGCTGTCCTTCGGCACCAGAATGTCGATGTCCGAGAACAGGCGGCCACGCCCGGATGGCAGGCCGGCCATTGCATACGCCGCGCCCTTGAGCAAAATTAATGGCAGACCGAGACCGGCCAGGTCGCTGCGAATTCGTCCAACCTCATAGCCGGCAAGGCGCCGGTGACGCAGGGCCACGATACGCGCTGCTTCCAGGTGCTCACGCGGTTTGGGCGGCACATCGTTGAGCAGGCCGTTGTCTTCCAGCAAATAGACAAGGATTGCGCCGACATTGGCGCTGTTGGCCTGGCGCAGCAAGCGCTCCCAGCCAGGCAGGTCGAGAAAACGGACGCGGCCCGGCGTGGCCAGGACCTCGACCAGCAGCGATGAGGCAGGCGACATCATGACCCCACTCCCGCCAGGCGGTCGAACAGGGCGATGGCTTCATCAAGCTGGCTGTAGATAAATTCGTGACCATCACAATCATCGACCAGATTTGCCAGACAGTCGAAGCCATCCGGCCCGAGTGCGAAATAATTGAACGCGTTGTCGGCCACCTGCATGAATAGCTGGCCCTTGGAAACGGAGGTGAGCGTGGTGACGGCCCCTGCTTGATAGCGGGGGAACACGATATGGCGTGCACGCGCTGGCTCGCTGAACCGCACAACACTGTCGGGCGGCGCTTTCAGGTGCGCAATTGTCCCCTTTGTGGTGCCAGGCACCGGCGTACCCAGGAAAGCATCGGGCGCGAAAGCGCGGATGATATCGATCGACGCATTCTTGAGGCTGACCGGACGAGCCAGCGGCACCAGCAGGCCATCGCCACGCCGCACCAGCGTCAATTCGTCCGAGAGCAAACGCCAGCCACGGCAGACCAGGGCCGCGCACAGCGTGCTTTTGCCGGAACCGGGCGGCGCTGGCAAGACGATCGCGCACCCGTTACGCTCGACAACGGCCCCATGCACGATCAGGTAGCGGTGAGCACGATTGGAGACGCACCAGTTCATGACCCATTCGAACATCGGCCAAGCCTGGGCCAGCGGCAGCGGGGCGAATGGCTGGCGGCCATCGTAATCGAAGCGCACCTGGGGATGCCACCAGCGGCGCAGGCCGGTGGGCTGACGCAGACGCACCTGAAAATCGGCGAAGCCCCCCTCCTCTTCGATCGGATAGTCGTGATACAGAGACCCTATCCCATCGGCGACGAGTGAAATATTTGATTGAATACGGCTGACAAAAGGTCCAGTACGCAGTAACAGACCGGGACCGTCAAGACGCCGCACCAGTTCAGCACGGCCCAGATCGGCTACAAGGGACATTGTTCAATGAGATCCAGGCTGGCAAGTTGTCCGAGCAGGTTGGCCACGTCGTCGGACAGGGTCGCATCGTCCACTTCAAAGCGATCGCGCAGCGCCGTCGTCAGGGCCGATTCGGAGAGCGGGCCCGCACCGAGTTGTTCAAGCACGACGAGCGCCTCAGGACTCAGCAGATGGGTGGCGCCGGACAGCGAATTGAACAATACGACTTCATCCTGAAACTGACGGAAATGCAAGCCTGCATCCCCGGGACGGCGCCAGGACCCGGTGCGGTCACCGGCCGTGGATAGAGACAAGATAATCTCTGACCTCGGCAACGGACCAGTAGGTATTGGCGTCTACCTTGAAGTAACCACTTACCTTGAGCTCGCTCCACATGCGCTTGAGCGTGGGTACGGTGAGAACCGGAACGCGCTCGGAAATGACATTGAGATAAGCCGCCGCCAGGTGGCAGCCGATTTTATCCCTGTCGTAACTTGCCTTCATCACTGCAAGCAGGCTATCCCTGTAGTACGTTGTTGCAAAACGACGCTCATTGCAGGAGAAGACCTCGGCAAAGCGCTTTGTCTTGTTACAAGGCCAGCCACTCTGGATAAAGCACCACATCGTTGGCGACAAGGGACGGCATCGCTGCTCGGTGGCGATGTTGCTGTTCAGGCCAGCCGATTCGTACGCCGACGGCGACTCGCACACGAAACCGGTTTTGCTGAGCGTCGCGTGGCTCTCGAGCGTCCACAACACACCAGCTGCACCCAGGCCTGCCTTGGCCAGGCGACGACGCGTTGCGCCGTGCTTGGGCATTGCTGGCGGTACCGGTGGGGGTAGCTGCTGCGGCTCGTTACCGCTTTGTTGTTGATCATTAGCCACGGATAGTCCTCGATTTCAATTGCGCACGCAGATGAACGAGCAAAATTCGTGCCCAAAAAAGTTCCTGCGGGAATATTTTATAAAAAACAATTACTTAAGTGATACTCAAACTTGCTTTAGTACATTGACAAGCTACACGAGAAACAGTGTGTAAGAATATCCGACAACAGCTTAGAAGAAACTTTCGGGGATAACCAGGATATCGCCGGGACGCATCATGATATTAGCTGATATATCGCCATCCTTGATCAAGTCGTCCAGTCGGACCATCAATTTTTCTTGCTTGCCATCGACGTTGCGAATGATACTGGCCTTGTTGCCCGAGGCAAATTCTGTCACACCACCGACAGCGATCACGACATCCATCACCGACATATCGCGGCGATACGGCAGCGCTTGTGGACGTGCAGCCTGGCCGATCACGCGGATCTGCTCACTGAAGTTACCGACGAAACTGGTGACGATGACGGTGACCACTGGCTGTTGAATGAACTTGGCCAAGGCGCCTTCGATATCGCGCGCCAGCTGGGTCGAGGTCTTGCCTGCGGCCGGCAAGTCTTCTACCAATGGCGTCGTGATCTTTCCATCCGGACGAACCGGGACCGACATCGATACTTCAGGGTTACGCCAGACAATGATATTAACGCTGTCGCCAGGGCCGATCAGGTAATCCGGATTGATCGGCGCCATGGCAGCACTGCTCGGCGCCACAGGCGTGGCACAGCCGCCAAGGATCAGCATGCAGGCAGCAGCACCAGCGGCTACCAGGTATTTTGTCAGTTTCATCATCGCTTCAGTCCTATTGCACCGCGTGCTCTACTTGCTAAATGGCGTACGGCGCACATCAATAATTGTTATTTCGGCATCATGACCTACGCTATTGTAGCGCAGACCTCGAATGAAACAAGCCATGCACAGTTGAAATACTTTGGTGTTGCGACTTTCAGACGACCGCCTTGCCTACCGTGCCAGTAGTTCTTTTACATGGCGCACGGGGATCGCATAGGTGATCCCGCTCGGCGCCGTGATTGCGGTTTCCTTCAAGCCCTTCACAAACACCATATTGATCACCCCCAGAACCTGTCCGGTGTCGGGGTCATATAGCGGACTGCCACTGTTGCCCGGATAGGCAGTCCCATCAAGCTGATAGATGCTGAAGGCCGTGCGTTGTAATTGGGCCACGGCGCGTGCATCGAGTCGGCGCGCACTAAGCGATGGCTGCATGACCGGGGTGATTGCCGCCAGCAGCGCGCGGTGCGTCGCCGGATACAACCCCAGCACCATGCCGAGCGGGAATCCGGTGAATGCCAGCGCCTGCCCTTCGGCCGCCATGCTCGCCTCGCCCAGCCGCATTGCGGGCAATGGCGCCCCTTCAAAGCGCAGGTGCGCCAGGTCATGCTGGCGATCAACGCCGATCACCTGGACCGCGCGAAAACGTACACCGGTGCCATCAGGGATGACAATACCCAGTTGTTCGAGCCTTGCCCCATCAAGCTGATTCGGCACGACGTGAGCATTTGTGATCACGCTCAGGCCGTCGCCGACCACAAACCCCGTGCCGCTGAACACGATGGCCGGGCTGCGGGTCTGCATTTGCGTGCCAATGCCCACGATCGAAGGCTTGACCGCTGCCACCGTCTGAACCAGAGTCGCGGAGATTGCGGGCAGACCCATGCTCCAGGCTAGCACCCCTGCTGCCAGCTTCATTCCAATCATTCGACGCATCATCAGGACTTCTCGACTTCTCTGTGTAGTGTAGTTGCACAACGGAAGCAATCGTACGGACCATTTCGGAATTTAGCCATTATAATAAGAACCTTTGAATTTGAGCAACACGCCTTTCTTCCTGCTTCATCACGATCCAGCAGCAACGGTTCAAAAAAATACACCAAGCAAGTTCATCAAATGTTTGCGATAATGCAACAATTAAGCGTGCACTAATGAAATTTATTTAAGATTCCCGACCGCTGTTTGCGGATGTGTTGCAAACAATGGTACCAATTACCCAGAATCGCTGGATTTCCTAACCCTCAATTGCAATTGCTTAGGGTACAAGCGATCATGCACGTTGTTTATTTGTGAGCCTGGTTTTTTAGGAACCGGGACCTGACCGGCGAGACCGATACGATGGCTGAAATTACTTCCCAGATTCTTAACTTATTAAAAGCCATCGGCAAGTACCGCTGGCATGCGGTCATCATCGCCTGGGTAGTGGCGCTGGCCGGGTGGCTGGTCGTCTATACACTACCCAATCAGTACCAGGCCTCGGCTCGCGTTTACGTTGATACCCAGAGCATCCTCAAGCCACTGCTCTCCGGCATGACCATGCTGCCCAACCTGGAGCAGCAGGTGCTGTTCATGCGCCGCACGCTGATCAGCCGTCCGAACGTGGAACGCGTCGTGCGCGAGGTTGACCTGGATGTCAAAGCGAGCGACGCGAAGGAAATGAACAAGCTGGTCGACGACATGATGGCCAACATCAAGATTGCCGGCACTGAACGCGATGACATCTACACCATCAGCTACACGGGCACCAGCGCGCGCGAAGGTAAGGACGTGGTCCAGGCTTTCCTGACGATCTTCGTCGAAGGCAGCTTTGGCGGCAAGAAGCAGGATTCCGACAAGGCAGTCGAATTCATCGACGACCAGATCCGTAGCTACGAAGAACGCCTGGCCGAAGCCGAGAACGCGCTCAAGGAATTCAAGATCAAGAACATCGGCATGTTGCCGAGCCAAGGCGCCGACTACGGCTCGCGCATGATGGCCACCAATGAAGCGCTGAACCAGGCGCGTCTGGAACTGGCTGAGGCAGAACAGGCGCGCAATGCAATTCGCCGCCAGATTTCGGGCGACAACCGCGGCGGCAGCGGCACGCGTGCTGCGCCGATCTTCGTCGATCCGGTCATGGACGAACGCATCGCCAACGTCAACAAGACGCTCGACACACTGCGCACCCAGTACACCGAGCAGCATCCCGACATCGTCGCCAATCGCCGCCTGCTCGAGCAGTTGCTGGAACGCCGCGCCGAGGCTGCCAAGAACACCAAACCAAGCCTGGATCCGGGTGCGAGCTACAGCCCGATGTTGCAGCAGTTGACTGTACAATTGTCCGATGCCGAAGCGCGCGTCGCTTCGCTGCAAGCGCGTGTGGCCGAATTCAGTTCGCGTTCCGGTCGCCTGCGCGGCCAGGGCGAGCAGGTGCCCGAGATCGAGGCCCAGTTGGCACGCCTGAACCGCGACTACGAAGTCAATCGCGAAAACTACCAGAAGCTGGTCGAGCGCCGCGAGTCGGCCAAGCTGTCGGGGGACCTGTCGTCGGCCACCGACATGCTCACCTTCCGCGTGATTGACCCGCCAACGGCACCAAATATTCCAAGCGGCCCGAACCGTCTGCGACTGTTCTCGCTGGTCTTTGTCGCCGCCCTCCTCGCCGGCCTGGCCGGTGCGTTCCTGTTGAGCCAGCTGCGTCCGACTTTCCTGAGCCAGGCTGCGCTGCGTGACGCAACGGGTCTGCCGATCCTCGGGTCGGTGAGCATGAACTGGACCGCCGAACAGACCGTGCTGCGCAAGCGCCGCCTGCTCGCCTTGGCCGCCTCGGTGCTGGTGCTGTTCGGCCTGTATGGTGCCGGCGTCGCCGCCATCCTGGTTCGCACGACGATGTAAGGCCGGTTGGCCATCAAGGAGCAAATGTGAGCATTATCGAAAAAGCGGCCAGCCGCATTGACCAGCAGCGCCAGAACGCTGCTCCCACTCCCGCTGCCAGTACCGCGGCGGATCAGAGCGATCCAATCGTCACCAATCCCGAATTCATCCCGGCGCGCCAGGCATCGCAGGATGCCGTCCGTGCGGAACCGGTTCTGACCACCGCCCCGGCGTCCGATGCCCCCCGCGAGGAGCTACTTGCCGGGCGCCAAAGCACCCGCCGCATCGAACTGGACCTGGCACGCATGCGCGAGCTGGGCATGGTGACGGCAGCGGGTGGACGCACCAACTTGCTGGAAGAGTTCCGCATCATCAAGCGCCCGCTGCTCAAGCGCGCCTTTGCCGAACGCGGTCCCAAGGAAAATCCGGGCAACCTGATCATGGTGACAAGCTCGCTGCCGGGCGAAGGCAAGACCTACAGCGCGATCAACCTGGCCATGAGCATTGCCATGGAGCTCGATCACACCGTCCTGCTGGTCGATGCCGACGTGGCGCGCCCTTCGGTGTTGCGCACGCTCGGCCTGCCCGCCCAGCGCGGCCTGATGGACATCCTGCTGGACGACACGCTCGATCTGTCGGACGTCATGTTGCGCACCAACGTCGACACGCTGTCCATTCTGCCGGCCGGCACCAGCACGCCGCGCGCGACCGAACTGCTGGCCAGCTCGACGATGACAGCGATGGTGCACGAGCTGGCGCACCGCTATCCGGACCGCGTGATCATCTTCGACTCGCCGCCCCTGATGCTCACCAGTGAATCGCGCGTGCTGGCCAGCCACATGGGCCAGATCGTCGTGGTGGTAGAAGCCCAGACCACGACCCAGCACGCAGTCAAGGAAGCCCTGCAGCAGCTCGAAGGAATGGCAAACGTCAATCTCCTGTACAACAAGACCAGGGATATTCCTGGCATTGAAGAAACGTATGATTATCACTATGGCTAAAGGGCGCGCTGGCCGTGCCATGCCGCGCCTGGCGCCGCTGGCGGCGGCTGCGATGCTGCTGGCCGCATTCCCGGCGCAGGCCGAATGGAGAGTCACGCCGACGCTGCTCGTCAGTGAGATCTGGACGGATAACGTCAACCTGACCGAAGACGCGCTCGCATACAGCGACCTGATCACTCAAGTATCGCCCGGCATTACGGTGCTCAACCGCAGCCGGCGCCTGAAAGTCGAGGCCACCGCACAGTTGCACGCGTTCGCGTACCTGCACGGCAACGACAACCGCGATCGGTCCGACCCTGATGTCATCGGCCAGAACTTCAATACCTCGAATACGCAGCGCACCTACCGTGGCACGCTCAACGGCGAAGTCGTGCGCGACCTGTTCTTCATCGACGCCAGCGCCTCACGTGGGCAGCGGAGCGTCTCGGCCTTCGGTCCGCGCGCCGGCAACGACATGTACTCGAACCGCAACCGTGCGGATATCGACAGCTGGAGTATCAGCCCCTACCTGACCCATACGTTCGGCAATGTTGCGGCAGGTACACTGCGCTACACGCGTGACTCGGTCGGCGGTGGCGATACCCTCGGTTATCGCGGCACCGGTGGCGACACCATCCAGGCCACACTCAACAGCGGCCGAGGCTTCCGGACAGTTGGCTGGGGCATCTCGTATCTCAAGCAGGAACTGGGCGGCGCCGAGTATGGCGATTCGTCAACCGAAAACCTGTCAGGCAATCTGCGGTACGTCCTCACCCAGCGCCTGTCGCTGCTGGCCAACGCCGGCTATGACCGTTACCGGTACGAGGGACTGGGCGATGGCGACCAGGGCGCCAACTGGTCACTGGGCTTTGCCTGGTCGCCATCGCTGCGCACCAATGTCCAGGCGACGCTGGGTCGTCACTTCTACGGCACCACCGGCACGCTGTCCGTGCTGCACCGGTCCCGTCACACGACCTGGAACATCAGCTACGACGATGCGGTAACCACGTCGCGCCAGCAATTCCTGCTGCCCTCGACCTTCGATACAGCAGGCCTGCTCGACAGCATGTTCACCACGGCCTATCCCGATCCGATCGAGCGCCAACGCATCGTCGCAGCCTACATCCAGGCGAACGGTCTGCCGCCATCGCTGACCGAGAGCGTCAACTACCTGAGTAACCGGTTCCTGCGCCAGAAATCGCTGCGCGCATCGGTGGGATACCGCAGGGGGTTCAGCAACGCCGTGTTCTCGGTATATGCCACCGACCGCAATGCGCTGTCTTCCCAGCAAAGCGACAGTCCGCTGCTGGGCAGCCAGCAAATCGGCCTGAACGATAATGTGCGACAGAGTGGCTTCAACGCTAACTATACATACCGTCTCAGTTCGCGCTCCAATTTGACTGCCTCCTACAACTTCGACCAGAGCGAATCCCGCTCGGTCGGTCTTGAAGACCAGCAAAGCACGCTTCGTCTTGGCGTATCACGCCGTTTCGGCGACCTGCTCGGCGCGGTCGACCTGCGCCGTCGCAGCGGCGACGTCGGACGCTGGAACAGCGACCGCAGCGATATTGGCGGTGGCACCTACACCGAGCACGCCATGGTGGCGACCCTGTCCATGCAGTTCTAAAAACAGCGACAATCACGATGTACGAATCTTATTACGGCCTGTCGGCCAAGCCCTTCCAGCTCCGCCCTGACCCGCATTTCTTCTATGGGTCCAAGGGCCACAAGCGCGCCATGGCCTACCTCGAGTACGGCCTGTCGCAAGGCGAGGGCTTCATCGTCATCACGGGCGAAGTCGGCGCCGGCAAGACCACGCTCGTGCGCAATATGCTGGGCAAACTGCCGCTCGACCAGATCGTGGCCGCGCACATCGTCAACACCAGCCTCGATCCCGAAGACACGCTGCGCATGGTGGTGTCGAGCTTTGGCCTGCCGTACGAAGGCCAGAGCAAGGCCGAGCTGCTCAACCGCCTCGAACAGTTCCTGCGCACGGTCGACCGCCAGGGCAAGCGCGCCCTGCTCGTGATCGACGAAGCCCAGAACCTCAACGCCCGCACGGTTGAAGAACTGCGCATGCTGTCGAACTTCCAGACCGACGAACGCTCGCTGCTGCAGACGTTCCTGCTGGGCCAGCCCGAGTTTCGCGCCACGTTGCACAGCCCCGGCATGCAGCAGCTGCGCCAGCGTGTCATCGCCAGCTACCACCTGGGCCCAATGGATGCGGCCGAGACGCGCGCGTATGTCGAGCACCGCCTGAGCACCGTCGGCTGGCAGGGCACGCCATCGTTCGACGACGGCGCCTACAGTGCGATCTACGCCTACAGCGGCGGCATCCCGCGCAAGACCAACACGCTGATGGACCGCGTGCTCCTGATGGGCTACCTGGAAGAACTGCAGGCGTTCACCGAAGCGCACATCAACGACGTGGTGCGCGACATCTCGGAAGAATTCGACGCGCCCGATACCGACGACCTGGGCGATGCAAACGACCAGAAAATCGGCGGCGACCACGGCAACGAGCCACACCCGGGCGAGCGCCGCGCCAGCGTCGAGCAGCTCGACGAGCGCATGATGCGCCTCGAGAAATCGATCGTGTCGGTGCTGTCGATCCTGAAAAAGATCGCCGCCACGCCACCCAACGCCTCCGGCGCCGCGCCCCACCACCCGGACCACCAGGAATAACCCGCCATGAAAATGACCGCTCCCGCAGCCCGACCGCGTCCAGCGCCGGGTGAAAAAATCCGCAATGCGATGACCTGCGACGTGGAAGACTACTTCCAGGTGTCGGCCTTTGCCCCGTACATCGATCGCGACAGCTGGCCGACGCGCGAATGCCGCGTCGAAGCCAATATGGAACGCATCCTCGCGCTGTACGAGCGCGAAGGCGTGCGCGCGACCTTCTTCACGCTGGGCTGGATCGCCGAGCGCTATCCCGCGATGGTGCGCCGCATCGTCGAAGCGGGCCACGAACTGGCCAGCCACGGCTATGGCCATCTGCGCGCCTCGGACCAGAGCCGCGCCGAATTCGACAACGATATCCGCTCGGCCAAGGCACTGCTGGAAGACATCGGCGGCCAGGCCGTCGTCGGCTACCGCGCGCCGAGTTTTTCGATCGGCCACGGCAATCTGTGGGCGCTCGACGCACTGCACGAAGCGGGCTACAAGTACAGCTCGAGCATCTACCCGATCGCGCACGACCACTACGGCATGCCCGACGCGCCGCGTTTCGCGTTCTACCCGAACGGCCCGGACGGCATCCTCGAAGTGCCGATCACCACGGTGAAGATGGCTGGCCGTCACCTGCCGGCCGGCGGCGGCGGTTACTTCCGCCTGCTGCCGTATGCGCTGTCGCGCTGGATGATGGAAAAGGTCAACCGCGAAGACGGCGAGTCGGCCCTGTTCTACTTCCACCCGTGGGAAATCGACACTGACCAGCCACGGCCCGACGGCCTGGGCGCCAAGGCGAAGTTCCGTCACTACGTCAATATCGACCGCATGGAGCGCCGTCTCGAACAGCTGGCGCGTGATTTCAAGTGGGACCGCATGGACCGCATCTTCCTGGACAAGCCATGAATTCGATCATCGAAGCGGCGCAGGCCCGGCGCGCGGCGCCCGTCGCCGCTGCGGCCGGTCCGCAGACGCTGCATTTGATGACGCCGCAGAGCGCGGCGCGCTGGGATGCATTCGTACGGGCCTGTCCGGAAGCGACGTTCTTCCACCTGTCCGGCTGGCAGTCCGTGATCGAGCAATCGTTCGGCATCAAGACCTGGTTCTACTTCGTCGAGCAGGACGGCCAGATCCAGGGCGTGCTGCCGCTGGCAGAGATCAAGAGCCGCCTGTTTGGCCATTCGCTCGGCGCGATGCCGTTCTGCGTCTACGGCGGCGTGGCGGCCATCGACGACGGCGCGCGCGTGCTGCTCGATGGCGCGGCCGATGCGCTGGCGCGCCAGCTCGGCGTGGGCCACCTCGAATACCGCGCCATGGAGCGTGCGCACCCGCACGACCCAAGCTGGCTGACCAAGGAACTGTACGTCACGTTCCGCAAAGAGATCAGCGCGGTGGATGACGAGAACCTCAACGCCATCCCGCGCAAGCAGCGCGCCATGGTGCGCAAGGGGATCAAGCTGGGCCTGAAAGGCGTGGTCGAGGACAACGTCGACCATATGTTCACGGCGTATGCCCACAGCGTGCTGCGCCTGGGTACCCCGGTGTTCCCGAAGAAGTACTTTGCGCTGCTGCAGAAGACCTTCGGCGCCGAATGCGAAGTGCGCTCGATCTATACCAGCGACGACCGCCTGGTCGGCTCGGTGCTGTCGTTCTACTGGCGCGACGAAGTCGTGCCGTACTACGGCGGCGGCATGGACCTGGCGCGCGAAGTGGCGGGCAATGATTTCATGTACTGGAACCTGATGCAGGCGGCTGCTGCGCGCGGTTGCCGCCTGTTCGACTTCGGCCGCAGCAAGCTGGGTACCGGCGCCTACGACTTCAAGAAGAACTGGGGTTTTGTTGCCACGCCGCTGCCGTACGAGTACAAGCTGTACGCCACCGATGCGCTGCCGGACAACAATCCGCTGAACCCCAAGTACCAGTTGTTCATCAAGGTGTGGAAAAAGCTGCCGCTGCCGGTGGCGAACTTCCTGGGCCCTTACATCGTGCGCAACCTGGGCTGACAACGTGCAAGACCTGCTGCTGCTGATTCACCGCATCCCCTACCCGCCCAACAAGGGCGACAAGATCCGCTCCTACCACCTGCTCAAGCACCTGGCGCGCGACTACCGCGTGCACCTGGCCACGTTCGTCGACGATGCCGACGACTGGCAGCACGTGCCGGCGGTGGAGGCGCTGTGTGCCAGCAGCCATTTCGCCCCTCTTAATCCACTGCGTGCCCGCGTGCGCAGCCTGGGCGCGCTCGTCAAGAACCGCTCGCTGTCGCTCGACTACTACCAGGATGCCGGACTGGCGCGCTGGGTCGACCAGGCCGTCGCCACGCACGATATCCAGCGCGTGATGGTGTTCTCGTCACCCATGGCGCAATACGCCGACAAGCTGGGCGATGCGCGCCGCGTGATCGACTTTTGCGACGTCGATTCCGATAAATGGCGCCAGTATGCCGAGAAGAAGTCGCCGCCCATGAGCTGGCTGTACCGGCACGAAGCGCGCCAGTTGCTGCGCTACGAGCGCCAGGTGGCCAGCCAGTACGACGCGTCGCTGTTCGTCTCCGCGCCCGAGGCTGATTTGTTTCGCAAGCTGGCGCCGGAAAGCGTCGCGCGCATCGGCCACTTCAGCAACGGCGTCGATACCGAATACTTCTCGCCCGAACATGTCTTTGCCAGCCCGTACGCCGCGGGCGAACGCGCCCTGGTGTTTACGGGCGCGATGGATTACTGGCCAAACGTCGACGCCGTGCAGTGGTTCTGCGACGAGGTCTTCCCTGCCCTGCGCGCGCAGGATCCGGCGCTGGCCTTCTACATCGTCGGCTCGCGCCCGAATGCCCAGGTCCAGGCGCTTGGCGCCTTGCCGGGCGTGACCGTAACGGGCACCGTGCCCGACGTGCGCCCGTATATCCGCCACGGCTGCGTGGCGGTGGCGCCGCTGCGCATCGCGCGCGGCATCCAGAACAAGGTGCTCGAAGCGATGGCCATGGCCACGCCGACGGTGGTCTCGCCGCAGGCGCTCGAAGGCATCGACGCGGCCCCGGGCAGCGAGCTGGCAGTGGCCGACGGCGCACCTGCCTGGATCGAGACCGTGGGCGCGCTGCTGGCGCGCCAGCACGAACAGAACGCAAGCATGGGCCGCGCCGCACGCGCGCGGGTCGAAGATCACTATAGTTGGCCAAGCAACCTGGCCTGCATCGAGGAGCGACTGGAATGCACGTGACACCCCCATCCGGCATTGCCGGCGCCAAGCTGGACGCCGCGCTGGTCTCTGCTCCTACGCCATTGGCACGCTCGAGCGCCATGCTGATCGCGCTGGCATTGCTCGCGCCCTTCTTCCTGTACCTGGGCACCGCCGAATCGCTGGTCGCGATCTGGAACAGCTCCGAGACCTTCGCCCACGGCTACGCCATCCTGCCGATCAGCCTGTGGCTGATCTGGCGCCGGCGCGACGTGTTCGACGCGATTCCCGCGCGTCCCTGGGCGCCCGCGCTGCTCCTCCTGGCGATGCTGGGGGCCGGCTGGCTGCTGGCGCGCATGGGCGAAGTGCAGGTCGTGATGCAATACGCGTTTGTCGCCATGTTCCCGATCGTGGCGCTGGCCATGCTCGGCCCGCGCCTGGCCGGGGCGCTCGCGTTTCCGCTTCTCTTTCTGCTGCTGGCGGTCCCGTTCGGCGAAGTGTTCGTCGGCCCGCTGATCAACCTGACTGCCGACTTCACCGTGTGGGCCGTGCAGGCCACCGGCATCCCGGTGCTGCGCAACGGCACCCGCTTCGAGCTGCCGACCGGTTCGTGGTCGGTGGTGGAAGCCTGCAGCGGCGTGCGCTACCTGATTTCGTCGGTCACGCTGGGCTGCCTGTACGCTTACCTGACCTACCAGTCGACGAAGAAGCGCCTGATGTTCGTGGCAGTATCGATCGTCGTGCCGGTCATCGCCAATGGTCTGCGCGCGTACATGATCGTGATGATCGGCCACCTGTCCGGCATGGAACTGGCCACGGGCGTGGATCACCTGATCTACGGCTGGGTCTTCTTCGGGCTGGTCATGCTGCTGATGTTCTGGATCGGCAGCTTCTGGCGCGAAGACGATCCGCTCCCGGCGAGCGAACTGCCGGTCGCGGCGCGCACGCGCCGCGATGGTTTGCCCCCGGTCAGCACGGCCCGCATGGCAGCGATGTGCGCCGCCGTGGTGGCGCTGGCCGCGCTGTGGCCAGGCTTTGCCCGCTACAACGATGCGGCCAATCTCAATCCCCGGCCGGTAGAGCTGACGAACGTGGCGGTCGGCTGGCCGCAGGCGGCGCCATTTACCGGCTGGACGCCGCGCTGGGTCGCGCCGGACGCCACTTACCGCGCCACCTTCCGCAACCCCGACGCCAGCGTGCCGGTCTCGCTCGACATCATCTACTACCGCAACCAGCGCAACGGCAAGGCCCTGATCAGCTCCATCAATATGCTCGCCGCGCCCGACGACGCCTGGCATGCACTGGGTGGCTCGGGACGCAGCGAAACGATCGCCGGCAAACCGGTCGCGCTGCGTGAAACGCGGATGACCGGTCCGGGCGGCCAGTTCCTGGTGTGGCAATGGATGTCGATCGACGGCCACCTGACCTCGAACAACTACGTCGGCAAGCTGCTGCAGGCCCAGGCCAAGCTGCGCTTCCGCGGTGACGATGGCGCCGTCGTGCTGCTGTCGGCGCCGGTGGGCGACGATCCCGACGCTGCGCGCGCTGCACTGCGCGCTTTCATGACGGTGCAAGGCCAGGCGATCGAGCGTGCCATCGAGCACGCGCGCGCGCATTGAACGGGAACGTACGGACCATGCACAGTGATCTGGCGGTGCTGAACGCCCAGCGACCCCTCGTTATTCACCTGGTGTATTCCCTTGATGTCGGCGGGCTGGAAACGCTGCTGGTCGACTGCATCAACCGCATGCCGGCCGAAAAATACCGGCATGCGGTAGTCTGCCTGACCCGCTACAGCGCGTTCGCGGACAAGATCACGCAACCGGGCGTCGCGTTGTATGCGCTGAACAAGCCGCCCGGGAACGGGTTGCGCGTGCACGTCGATTTCTGGAAGCTGATGCGGCGCCTGCGGCCCACGATCCTGCACACCTACAACCTGTCGGCGATGGAGTACTGCTTCACGGCAGCCGCTGCGGGCGTGCCGGTGCGCATCCACGCCGAGCATGGCCGCGATGCCTCCGATCCGCACGGCCTGAACCCCAAGCACAATTTTTTGCGGCACCATCTCGCGCCGTTCATCGACTGCTATGTGCCGGTGTCGGACGATCTGCAGCGTTGGTTCAGCGAGGTTGTCCGCATCCCTGCGGCCAAGAACCATCTGATCAAGAATGGCGTCGATACCGACCGCTATGCCCCGCGCGCGCAAGCGGTGACGGCCGCGCCGTGGGGCGCCGACGACATCGTCATCGGGGCGGTGGCGCGGGTGCAGGACGTCAAGAACCACGCCAGCCTGGTGGCCGCGTTTGCGCTGCTGCGCGAGCGCCTGCCGGCCCTGCGCGACCGGCTGCGCCTGTCGATCGTCGGCGACGGCCCGCTGTTCGGCAAGATCCAGGCGCAGGTCGCAGACGCCGGCCTGCAGGACGTCGTGTGGCTGCCCGGTGCGCGCGCCGACGTGGCCGACCTGCTGCATGGCTTTACCATCTTCGCCCTGCCCTCGCTGGCCGAAGGCACGCCCGTGTCGCTGCTCGAAGCGATGGCCTGCGGCCTGCCGTCAGTATGCTCGCGCGTGGGCGGGATCCCCGAAGTCGTCGTCGATGACGTGCATGGTATCTTGGTCCCGGTGGAGGTCGACGCGCTGGCCGGGGCGCTCGCGCGCTACGTCCAGGACCCGGCCCTGCGGGCACGCCACGGCGCGGCCGCGCGCGCGCGCATCGAAGACAAGTACAGCATGGCCGCCATGCTCGGCGCGTACACCGCGCTGTACGACGGCCTGTGCGCGCGCAAGGCGCCGGCGCGGCTGCGTCCCATCGTCAACTCTTAACTTCAGCGGAACCAGACAGCATGTGCGGAATAGTCGGCATTTTTGATACCCTCGGCAACCGGGAGATCGACCGCGCGGCCCTGGGCCGCATGAACGAAAGCCAGCACCACCGCGGCCCCGACGAGGGCGAGCTGTACCTGGAACCGAGCATGGGCATGGGCCACCGCCGCCTGTCGGTGATCGACCTGGCCAGCGGCCAGCAGCCGATCGTCAATGCCGAGCGCGACGTGGTGATGGTGTTCAACGGCGAGATCTACAACTACCGCGAGCTGCGCGTCGAACTGGAGGCGCTGGGCTTTGTCTTTCGCACCAAATCGGATTCGGAATCGCTGCTGCACGCCTACCAGGCCTGGGGCCCGGATTGCGTATACCGCCTGCGCGGCATGTTTGCGTTCGCGATCTGGGACCGCAAGAAGCAGACGATGTTCCTGGCGCGCGACCATGTCGGCGTCAAGCCGATGTTCTACTCGCTGCTCCCGAATGGCTTGTTCGTGTTCGGCTCCGAGCTGAAATCGATCATGACCCACCCCGAGCTGTCGCGCAAACTCAATCCGCGCGCGGTCGAGGATTATTTCGCGTTCGGCTACGTGCCCGAGCCGCACACCATCTTCCACAATGCGTACAAGCTGGCGCCCGGCCACCGCATCGTGATCAAGGCGGGCGCACGCGAGGTCACGCCCGAGCAGTATTGGGACGTGCCGTTCAAGCGCGCCCCGCAGCAGCCGATGCAGGAGATCGAGCAGGAGCTGATCGAGCGCGTGCGCGAGTGCGTGCAGAGCCAGACCGTGGCCGACGTGCCGCTGGGCGCCTTCCTGTCGGGGGGCGTCGATTCGAGCGCGGTCGTGGCGATGATGGCGCAGAATAATCCCGATCCGGTGACCACGCTGTCGATCGGCTTTGACGATCCGGAGTACGACGAGTCGAAGTTCGCCAGCGAGGTGGCCACGCGCTACGGCACGAACCACCATGCGCAGATCGTGGACAAGGACGACTACGGCCTGATCGACACGCTGGGCCGCCTGTACGACGAACCGTTTGCCGACAGCTCCGCGATCCCCACTTACCGCGTGTGCCAGCTCGCCCGCAAGCATGTCACCGTGGCGCTGTCGGGCGACGGCGGCGACGAGAGCTTTGCCGGGTATCGCCGCTATCGCTTCGCGATGGCCGAGCAGCGCGTGCGCGACAAGATACCGGCGGGCCTGCGCAAGCCTGTGTTCGGCACGCTTGGCAAGCTCTATCCGAAGGCCGACTGGGCGCCGCGCATGTTCCGCGCCAAGACCACCTTCGAGGCACTGGCGCGCGACACGGTCGAGGGCTACTTTCATGGCGTGTCGAAGATGCCGGACCGCGTGCGGGCGCAGTTGTTCTCGGATTCGTTCAAGCGCGAGCTGCAGGGCTACAGCGCGATCGAGGTGTTCCACCGTCATGCTGCCAGCTCGCCGACCGACGATCCACTGTCGCTGCTCCAGTACCTCGACTTCAAGACCTGGTTGCCAGGCGACATTCTCACCAAGGTCGACCGCGCCGCCATGGCGCACTCGCTTGAAGTGCGCGTGCCACTGCTGGACCATACCTTCGTGGAGTGGGCCTCCAGCCTGCCACCGGACATCAAGCTCGGTGGTGGCGAAGGCAAGTACATCTTCAAGAAGGCGCTCGAGCCGTTCCTGTCGCATGATGTGCTGTACCGCGCGAAAAAAGGGTTCTCAATTCCGCTGGCGGCATGGCTACGCGGGCCGCTGCGCGACAAACTGCGCGAAGCGGCGCTCTCGCCGCTGCTGCTCGATACCGGCATCTTCAACGAGAGGTTCTTGCGCGAGATGGTCGACCAGCATATCGCGGGGACGAGCGACCACAGCGTGGCGCTGTGGTCAGTGTTGATGTTCGAGACCTTCTTGCGGGTGAGTGCAAACGCCTGACGTCTCTGATTACCTTACGATCCAGTCATCGCACCCTGCTGGCAGCTTGTATCGACCGATAACACATGCCTGGATGCGGACTCATGCAAAATACAGTGCTTCTGAAAGATAGTTCAGAAAGTACGCCGCCAGAGCACGCAGCACGCACTTTTCGCCTCGACATCAACGGCTTGCGCGCTTGGGCAGTCATTGCGGTTGTCCTGTTTCACTTTCGGGCGTTGGAAGTGCGCGGCGGCTTCGTCGGTGTTGACGTGTTTTTTGTCATTTCCGGTTTCCTGATGACCGGCATCGCCGTGCGTGGCCTCGAGCAAGGCAATTTTTCCATCCTGACCTTCATCCTGGCCCGTGCCCAGCGCATCCTGCCAGCCCTGCTCGTGCTGGTAGCAACGCTGATCGTGATGGGGTACTTTTTCCTGGCACCGCCGGATTATCGTGTCCTCAGTACCCACGGCATCCATAGTCTGTTATTCCTTACCAACATCAAATTTTGGAAGGAAGCCGGATACTTCGATACCTCTTCCCAAGAGAAGTGGCTGCTGCACACCTGGTCGCTCTCAGCAGAGTGGCAGTTTTATCTGATCCTGCCCATCGTCCTGATGTTCGTGTGGCGCATACGCCCTCACCGCTCGACGCTCGTCATCGTCTGCGGGTTCGCATTTGCATTGTCGCTCGGCGCCTCCATCTGGACTACAGCGCATGATCCTTCCTCCGCATTTTTTCTTTTGCATACACGCGCATGGGAAATGCTCGCCGGAGGACTGGTGTATTTCCTGGGACTTCGGCAGCGTCTCAGCCCGCGTTATGGCGCAATAACAGCGCGATTGGGACTGGGCATGATCGCCCTTTCGATCTTGCTGTTTACAGAAGCCAGTGCATGGCCAGGATGGCGTGCAATGCTTCCGGTCGGCGGCGCCATGCTCATCCTGCTTGCCAATCGCCCCTTTATACTGACAAATCATTCCTCGCTACAGTGGATCGGTGACCGTTCTTATTCGATCTATCTGTGGCATTGGCCTGTTGTCGTCCTGCTCGAATATGCACAGCGATCGACTGACCTTCTTGCAGTGGGAATTGGTATTGCGTCCAGCGTTGTGCTAGGGGGGCTTTCCTACACACTGGTCGAAACGCGGTCACGCCGCGCATTGAGCCGGATGCGCCAGCCTCTCGCCGCAATGACAATATGCCTCGCATGCTTATGCGTATTGGCACCGTCAATGCTCGTATGGCGTATGGGTGGGATCGAGGAGCGTTTCGGTCCCGAGGTCAAACTGGCAGCGGAAGGTGCCCTGGACAGAAATCCCGACCATGCCCGCTGCCAGCAGCGCGAAGGGACGACATCGCCGTCATGCCTGTTTGGCGCACCGCAACTTGGCGTGATCGTGCTTGGCGACAGCCATGCCGGCGTGCTGATGTCGGCCATTACCCAGGCTGCGTCAGGTACCAAGCGAGGCGTGCAGCAATGGTCGTATGACAGCTGCATTTACCTGCCCGGCATGCGTCACGTCGACAGCAAGCGCCTGAGCCGGGGCAGTGACTGCTTCGGCTTCAATCAGCAGCGCAACGCAGAACTTGAAAAGGTTCCAAAGGATATTCCGGTGCTCCTGATCGGACGCTACGCACGCTATGCAATGGGTCCCAACGAGATGCCCGTGGAACATGGTGTACCAGAAGTCTACTTTGGCACTGACATCGAGGCGCGTACGACACCGGCATTCCTGCGACGCTTCGGCGATGCGATCATCGATTCGGCTTGCGAGTTGGCGCGTTCCCGCACGGTGTACATGATGCGCCCCCTGCCCGAAATGCCGGTGAATGTGCCACTGCACATGTCGCGCCGACTGGCCCTGGGACTGGACCCCATGGTGTCGATATCGCTGTCCGAGTATGAACGACGCAACGGCTGGATTCGGGAAGCGCAGGATCAGGCCAGCAAGCGGTGCGGTGTGCGCTTGCTGGACCCCATCCCCTACCTATGCCACGACGGCATCTGCCCGGGTAGCGTCAACGGTCGCCCTTTGTTCTACGATCATGGCCATCTGAATCAATATGGAAATACCTTCTTGATTCCAATGTTTCGACAGATTTTCGACGCTCATTGAACGGCAGCTGTCGTGAGATGTGGTACCCGATGTTTGAAGCGGTAGACCGTTCAAACAGGACTCACTTTCACCGGCGTCAGCGAGAACGACATACATCGTTTAAGTCACCGCGTTATACGCAAACGCGGCTAACGACGTCAACAACATCACCTGAAGCGCTGCCTGACCTTGTCAAAATGCCACATGGCGATCGATATCCATCGTTTGCGGGTCTGGCGCAGCCACGCCTTGGGTGGTTTGATCGGGTGCCACAGCACGTGCGGCCTGCGGCCCGGACGCAAGCGAATATTCATCGTGCCGAAACTGCCCTGCTTTTTAAAGCCATCGTTGGCCAGTCCAAGATAGCGCTGGTTACGGTCTTCCTCGGCTACAAATTCGCCATTGCCACCGAAATCGATGACCGTCATGCCACCGTGTTTAAGAATAGTGGCCCAGGCATTTTCACTGTGCGCGGACCAGCCGGCGCGATAGTATGCGTCGATCATGTCGAGTGCAGCACCGCTGATCCGGAAAAAGGTCAGAAACACCAGCCAGCTGCGATCTGGCGTCATGGCTTCGACTGGAGCCCGCAGCATCGATGCGTACGTCCAGTCATCGTAACCGCGCGCGAGATGCGAAGCGAGCAGGTCACCCTCACGGTCAGCCAAGCCTGCAAACAAGGTGTGGATGTCGCCGGAATATTCGACATCGTCCTCCACCACCCAGTACTGGGCATATTGCGTATGCCAGCGCCGAAACAGAAGCGGAACCAGATCGCAGTTGCCGGGAATAAGCCTGAACGGTCGCGCAGCGCCCTTGACCGGATAGGCCAAAGTGTCGATCGCGTCCGGACCAAAGACGTGGTGCTCGATTTCGATACCGTCCAGTACGATCCGATTCACGGTCGTCTTGGCTGACGCGGTGTACGACACCGCGGCAAAGCGGCAGTGCGGCCCTTGGCGCAGGAACGCTTCGCGAAAGCGTAACAAGCGCTTACGCACACTGACCGGATCAGTGGTCTGGAATAGCAGGATCTGTTCTTGCTCTTGCATGCTGCTTCTTAGACGCGGTCCGGTGCCCATTCACGGTACCAGGCCCAGAATTGGCCCAGGCCGGTCTCCAGCGACGTGGTCGGGGCAAAGTCCACCCAGGCCTTGAGCTTGTCGATTGAGGCATGCGTGGCCGGCACGTCGCCCGGTTGCATTGGCAGGAATTCCTTGCGTGCCTGCACACCCATCACGTTTTCCAGCGTCTCGATGAATTCCAGCACCCGTACCGGATTGTGGTTACCGATATTGAACACCGAATGCGGCGCCGACGTGGCGGTACCTGGCGTCGGTTTGAACAGAAGCCGCACCACGCCCTCAACGATATCGTCGATATAGGTGAAGTCCCGCGTGAGCAAGCCCTCGGCAAACACTGGAATCGTGTCACCGCGCATCATCTTCTCAGCAAAGCTGAAGTACGCCATGTCGGGCCGACCCCATGGACCATAGACGGTAAAGAAACGCAAACCGGTAGCCGGCAGCTTGAACAGGTGGCTGTACGAGTGCGCCATCAGTTCGTTCGATTTCTTGGTGGCGGCGTACAGTGAAACAGGCGCATCAACCTGGTCGTCTTCACTGAACGGCACCTTGGCATTGGCGCCGTACACGCTGCTGCTGCTGGCATACAGCAGGTGTTCGATCGCGTGCTGGCGACATGCTTCGAGCATATTGCCGAATGCCACCAGGTTCGACTGCACATAGGCAGCCGGATTCTCGAGCGAGTAGCGCACGCCGGCCTGGGCGGCCAGGTGCACCACGAGCGTGGGCTGTTCGCGCGCAAACAGCGCCTCGACCTGGGCCACATCGCTCAGTTCGACGGTATGGCAGGCGATGCCGGCCGGGGCCAGCAGCGCCGCCACCCGATCATGCTTGAGGCGCGGATCGTAGTAATCGTTGAAGTTGTCGCAGCCGACGACCTGATGGCCCATGGCCGCCAGGCGCGCGGCCACGAAACTGCCGACAAAGCCGGCAGCGCCCGTGACCAGGATACGATGGTGACCGGAGAGCATCAGGCAGCTGTCCGGCTGACGCGCCCGATTCCCTCGTACGACAGGCCTGCTGCAGCGACCTCGAGCGGATCATAGATGTTGCGGCCGTCGAAGATGGCCTTGTCGCGCAGGATCGAAGCCAGCGCGGTGAAGTCCGGCGCGCGGAACTCTTTCCATTCGGTGACCAGCACCAGTGCATCGGCATTATCGGTCGCAGCGGTGGCCGAAGTAACGATGGTCAGCAGCTCGGTCACGCGTTCAGCACCGTGTTCGCGCTCGAGCACGCGCAGCGCTTCGGTGCTGGCCACCGGGTCGTAGGCACGCACGTGGCAGCCAGCGTCGAACAATTCCTTGAGCAGCACCAGGCTTGGCGCTTCGCGCATGTCGTCGGTATTCGGCTTGAACGACAGGCCCCAGACAGCGATGGTCTTGCCCTTCAGGGCAGCCACGCCGCCGTAGAAGCGCTCGAGCTTCTTGAACAGCACGTTCTTCTGGTTGTCGTTGACCAGTTCGGTCGCTTCCAGGATGTGCAGCACCTGGCCGTGGTCACCGCCGGTCTTGACCAGCGCCTTGACGTCTTTCGGGAAGCACGAACCGCCGTAACCCATGCCGGCGTACAGGAATTGCGAGCCGATGCGCGGGTCCAGGCCCATGCCGTGACGGACGGCTTCAATGTCGGCGCCCAGCACTTCGGCCAGGTTGGCCAGCTCGTTCATGAAGCTGATGCGGGTAGCCAGCATCGCATTGGCGGCGTACTTGGTCAGCTCAGCGCTGCGCACGTCCATCTCGACCAGCTTTTCATGGTTGCGGCTGAACGGCGCGTACAGCTGGCGCATCAGCTTGGTGGCGACGGCGTCGTCGCTGCCGACCACGATACGGTCCGGACGCATGAAGTCGTCAATGGCCGCGCCTTCTTTCAGGAATTCGGGATTGCTCACCACCGAGAACGACACGGTGCTGCCACGCTTGTCGAGTTCACCCTGGATGGCGGCCCGTACCTTGTCGGCGGTGCCGACCGGCACGGTCGACTTGTCGACCACGACGATTGGTTTTTCGATGCGCTGGCCGATCGAGCGGGCTGCGGCCAGGATATGGGTCAGGTCGGCGCTGCCGTCTTCATCCGGCGGGGTGCCCACTGCCAGGAATACGCATTCGGCATGCGCAATTGCTTCGTCATAGCTGGTCGAAAACAGAAGGCGACCTGCGCTGGCGTTGCGCTCGACCATGTTGTCCAGGCCTGGCTCGTGGATCGGAATGACGCCGTTTTTCAGCATCGCAATTTTTTCGTCGTTGACGTCAAGGCACAGCACGGTATTGCCGACGTCGGCGAAGCAAGCGCCCGAAACTAGGCCGACATAACCGGTGCCAATGATAGTAATCTTCATAATGTAATAGGGAGATGGAGTAACTGAACAAAAAGAACCGGCAGAGCAGCGCGGCGAAGCTGGCTATTTTTCCACATAAAGTAAAAAACTTGCCACACGTAACAAGTGCGGAACAGAACTTGAATTATAGTATCATGCTTGTCAAAAATTTATGCGTCCTCTGCCAATCGTACTGCCGCTAGGCAAAATTTTTCGCATAATCACGACAGCACATCCCAATCACCCGCCCGAATTGCACATCGGATGGCGCACTGACCAGGCATTCGACACTCCCGATGAAGTTACTTACCTTCAGCACTCTCTACCCCAACGCGCAGCAGCCCAATCATGGCATCTTCGTAGAAACCCGTTTACGCTACCTGATTGCGAGCGGCAAGGTCGAGTCACGTGTGGTCGCCCCGGTGCCATGGTTCCCGCTCAAGGGAGAAAGCTTCGGCCATTACGGCACACTGGCCAAGGTGCCGCGCCAGGAAACCCGCAACGGCATCCACGTCACCCACCCGCGCTACCTGGTGGTGCCACGGTTTGGCATGAACCTGACGCCGTATTCGCTGGCGCACGCCGCGAAAAAGGAAGTGGGCCGCATCCTCGACGAAGGCTATGATTTCGATGCCATCGATGCCCATTATTTCTATCCAGACGGCGTAGCGGCCGTCATGCTGGGCAAGTACTTCAACAAACCAGTTGTGGTGACCGCCCGCGGTACCGACATCAACCTGATTCCGCAGTACGCGCGCCCGCGCCAGCTCATCTTGCAGGCAGCGCGCGACGCTGACGGCGTCATCACCGTCTGCCAGGCGCTCAAGGACGAAATGGTCGAGCTCGGTGTTGCGCCCGCCCACATCACGCCGTTGCGCAACGGCGTCGACCTGGAGCGCTTCATGCCGGCCGACCGTGCACAGGCCAGAGCGAACATCGGCCTGGCGCCGGGTCGCTTCACGCTGCTCTCGGTGGGCCTGCTCGATCCGCGCAAGGCGCACGACCTGATCATCCGCGCGCTGCCGCTGCTGCCGGAGGTCGACCTCCTGATCGCCGGTATCGGCCCGCAGAAGAACAATCTGGTGCAGCTGGCGCGTGAACTTGGCGTGCAGGAGCGTGTCAAGCTGCTGGGCGCCGTGCCGCAAACCGAACTGAAAACTTACTACAACGCGGCCGACGCGCTGGTGCTGGCCTCGAGCCGTGAAGGCTGGGCCAATGTGCTGCTCGAGAGCATGGCGTGCGGCACCCCGGTGGTGGCCAGCAATGTGTGGGGCACGCCGGAAGTTGTCGCGTCGCCCGACGCGGGCGTCCTGATGCCGGAGCGTACCCCGCAAGGTCTGGTTCAGGCCCTGGGCCAATTGCGCGCCAATTACCCTGAACACGCCGCCACCCGCCGCTATGCCGAAAACTTCGGCTGGCAACCGACCACCCAGGGCCAGATCGACCTGTTCCACTCCATCATGGCGAGAAAAGCCGCGTGAAAATCCTTTACCATCACCGCACCCGTTCCAAGGACGGCCAGTACGTCCACATCGAAGAAATGATCCGCGCCCTGCGTGCCGAAGGCCACGAAGTCGTGATCGTTGCGCCGCCGAGCGCCGAGACCGAATCGTTTGGCTCGGACGCCGGGCCGGTCGCCTGGCTCAAGCGCCATCTGCCGAAGACGTTCTATGAACTGATGGAGCTGTCCTATTCGCTGGTTGCCTACCGGCGCCTGGCGAAGGCCGTCAAGCAGCATCGGCCGGACGTGCTGTACGAGCGCTACAATCTCTTCTTGCCGGCTGGTATCTGGCTGGCGCGCAAGTACAAGCTGCCAATGCTGCTCGAAGTCAATGCCCCAATCCTCGAAGAACGCGCGCGCTACGACGGTCTGGCGCTCACCGGACTGGCGCGCTGGTCGCAGGCGTATGCCTGGCGCAATGCCGACATGGTGCTGCCGGTGACCCGGGTGCTGGGCGATATCGTGCAATCGTACGGCGTCGATCCCCAGCGCATCGAGGTGATCCCGAACGGCATCGATCCCGAGCGCTTCGCCAATGCGCCGGACGTACTGGCCGCCAAACGCGCACTCGGCCTGGAGCAATACCTGGTGCTGGGCTTTACTGGCTTCGTACGCGACTGGCACGGTCTGGACAAGGTGATCGACCTGATCGCCCAGGATCCACCTGACGCCCACCGCCACCTGCTGGTGGTCGGCGACGGTCCGGTGCGCGCCACACTCGAGCAGCAGGCGCGCGATCTTGGGGTCGCGCATCGGGTCAAGTTTACCGGCATCGTCGGGCGCGACGACGTGGCGCGCCATGTGGCCGCCTTCGACATTGCTCTGCAGCCGGCCGTGGTCAAGTATGCCTCGCCCCTGAAGCTGTTCGAGTACCTGGCACTGGGCAAGGCCATCGTTGGTCCCGACCAGCCGAATATCCGCGAAATCCTGCGCGCCGACTACAACGCGGTACTGTTCGATCCCGAAACCCCGGCCGGCCTGGCTGGCGCGGTCAAGCGCTTGTGCGACGACATCGCGCTGCGCACCAAAGTGGCAGCCAATGCGCGCGCCACCATCGACGAGCAGCAACTGACCTGGCGTGCCAACGCACGCCGCGCGGTGGCACTGTTCGAGAGGCTGCAGCGCCGTGCGTGACCTGATTCTGTTTGCCGCTTTTCTTGCGGTCATTCCTTTCATCTTCAAGCGTCCGGTGGTGGGCGCCATCGCCTATGCGGTGTTCAGCCTGATGAATCCGCATCGCTTGACGTACGGCTTTGCCCAGTCGTTCCAGTTTGCGCTGATCCTGTGCGTCGTGACCCTGATCTCGGTCGTGATCTCGAAAGAGAAAAAGAAGCTCCCGATGTCGGCGCCAACCGTGGTCCTGATCCTGTTCTGTATCTGGATCACGATTGCCACCATCTTCGCCCAGCTGCCAAGCGAGGCCTGGATTGACTGGGACCGTACCAGCAAGATCATGCTGATGGTCTTCGTCACGCTCCTGACCGTGCGCACCGCCAACGATGTCAAGATACTGGCGCTGGCAGTCGCGCTCTCGCTCGGCTTCTGGGGCATCAAGAGCGGCATCTTCGTGATCGTCAGCGGTGGTGGCGCAGGTATGCTCGGCCCGCGCAGTAGCTTCATCAGCGACAACAACACCCTGGCGCTGGCGCTGGTCACCATTACCCCGTTGCTGGTCTATGTAATCACCCTGGTCGAATCGAAGTGGCTCAAGCGCGCAGTGATCGGGATGGCGGCGCTTACCACGCTGGCCGCGATCGGCTCGTATTCGCGTGGTGCCTTGCTCGGCGCGTTTGCCATGGGCTTCTTCTTGTGGATCAAATCGGCGCACAAGGTCAGGATCGGCGTGGCGTTCGCCGTGATAGTGCCGTTCGTCCTGCTGAGCATGCCACCCGAATGGATGGGGCGCATGCACACGATCGAGACCTATGACGAAGATGCCTCGGCCACGGGCCGCATCAACTCCTGGTATTTTGCGATCAATATAGCCAATGCCCATCCGCTCGGGGGCGGTCCCAACGTCTTCACGCCGAGCATGTTCCAGCTCTATGCGCCGGACCCGACCCGCTTCTACGATGCCCACAGCATCTATTTCCAGGTCCTGGGAGAGCTCGGTTACTTTGGCCTGCTGTTGTTCCTGACCCTGTTCGTCGTGACCTGGCGTACCGGCTCACGCGTGATTCGCCATTGCCGCGACAAGGAAGAACTGGCTTGGGCGGCCATGCTCGCGCGCATGTGCCAGGTCAGCATCATCGGCTACATGACGGCAGGCGCATTTTTGACGCTGGCCTACTATGACCTGATCTACTACATCATCGCGATCCTGATCACGCTCGACAAGGTATTGATCCGTGACCCGCAACCGGACAATACGCCGCCGATCCGGCTGCCATTCCTGGAGCGCTACCAGCAGCGTGCCAGCGAGCGCGCCAAGGCGCGCGCTGCGGCGGCGCCGAAACGGCGTTAAACGAGCACTTCCAGCGCCGCCGGATGGCCGAGAAAGCCCGCCGGACTGGCGCTGGCGCCATACGCGCCGGACTGGAACACCACCACCAGGTCGCCAATGCGGGCATGCGCCAGTGGCATACGCTCGGCCAGGATGTCGAGCGGAGTGCACAGCGGACCCGTGGCCGATGCCGGGCCGCTGTCCGGTGCGTCATTCTGCGCGTTGATGCGGTTGCCGATCGCAACCGGATAATTTTTGCGGATCACTTGCCCCAGATTGCCGGAGGCGGCCAGATGATGGTGCATGCCGCCATCGAGGACAAGGAATACTTCGCCGCGCGACACCTTGCGGTCGATCACGCGCGCCACATACACACCGGCTTCGCCGACAAGGTAGCGGCCCAGCTCGATCGCGAGACGGGCCTGCGGCAGGGCCTGCTCCAGGCGCGGCACCCATTGCGCCAGGTGCTCGCCCATCGGGGCCGGATCGAGCCGCGTTTCGCCGGGAAAGTAGGGAATCCCCAGCCCCCCGCCGATGTTTACCTGGTACACCGTCAGCGGGCTCTCGCCCGCCAGGCGCAGCGCCAGCTCGATGCTGCGCGACTGCGCCTCGATGATAGCGTCCAGGCGCAGGCTCTGCGAGCCGCTGAAAATGTGAAAACCCTGGAAATCCAGGCCCAGCGCCGCGACCTGGCGCAGCATGTCCGGCGCCAGCTCGGCATCGATGCCGAACGGCTTGGCGCCACCGCCCATTTTCATGCCTGACGATTTCAGTTCGAACTCGGGATTGATGCGCAGCGCCACGCGCGGCGTGATACCGAGCCGCTCGCCGACGCGCGCAGCACCCGCCAGTTCGTGTTCCGATTCGATATTCAGGCACGCGCCGCTGGCGATCGCCTGGCTCAGTTCCGCTTCCAGCTTGGCCGGGCCGGCAAAGCTGATGCGCGCCGGATCGATCCCGGTATCGAGCGCGGTCTTCAATTCGCTGCTGGATGCAACGTCCAGGCCATCGACGATACCGGCCATGTGCTGCACCAGCGCCGGCATCGGGTTGGCCTTGATCGAGTAATGCAGCGCGACCGCCGGCGGCAGCACGGCGCGCAGCCCGGCAACCTGGGCGCTGCAGACGGCGCGGTCGATGGCATAGAACGGCGTGCGGCCGACGCGCTGCGCCAGCCGGGGCAGCGCAATGCCGCCTACCTGGAGGACATCGTCGACCACGGGAAAGTGGATCTGGGGAGCGTGCTGGGGCTTGGTGCCGGTCATGAGCGTGCGAACGAAACGAATGGGTGGGCGCGCGGCGTCACACGCTGCGCAGGATGGTTTGGCGTAACAGGTTGCGGTCGATCTTGCCGTTCGGATTGCGCGGCAGCGCTTCGGTGCGCAACACGATGTCGGCCGGGACCATGTAGGCCGGCAGACGGCGGCGGCATTCGGCCAGCAAGGCCGCGCGGTCGATCACTGCGGGATCGGCAACCGCCACGGCGACGATGGCCTGGCCCAGCTGCTGGTCGTCAACACCGAACACGGCCACTTCGCTCACCAGGCCGCTTGCATGCAGCACGCTCTCGACTTCGGTCGGGCTGATGCGGTAGCCGGAAACCTTGATCATGTCGTCGCTACGCCCGATGAAATACAGGAAGCCGTCGGCATCGCGGCGCACGGTGTCGCCCGACCATACGGCCAGCTCGGGCAACGGCAGGGCCGGATGCTGGCCCGGAGAAGGCCGGAAACGCAGTGCGGTGCGCGCCGCGTCGTTCCAGTAGCCCAGCGCCACCAGCGCGCCGCGGTGTACCAGCTCACCCGGCTCATCCGGGTCGCACAGGCTGCCGTCCGGGCGCACCACCAGCACCTCGGCGTTGGGGATCGCGCGCCCGATCGAGTCCGGGCGGCGCGCCAGCTCGGCCGGCGGCAGGTACGTCGAGCGAAACGCCTCGGTCAGGCCATACATCAGGAAGATCTCGGCCGCTGGCAACGCCTCTTGCAGTGCCCTGACCGTCACGACCGGCATGGCGCCGCCGGAATTGGTGATGAAACGCAGCGAGCAAGCCTCGGGCCACGCCAGGCGCGACAGGGCGATCCACAATGGCGGCACTGCAGCCAGGCCGGTGATGCGCTCGGCCTGCACAAGGGCGACGATATCCTTCGGAAACAGGTAATTCATGAGCACGACTGCCGCGCCGCGCAGGAACGCCGTGGTCAGCTGGCTCAGGCCATAGTCAAAGCTCAGTGGCAGCACCGCCAGCAGGCGGTCGGCGGCAGACAGGTCAAGATAGCTGGCAACGCTGGCAGCACCCGCGACCATATTCTGGTGCGACAGGACCACCCCCTTGGGTGCACCGGTGCTGCCCGAGGTGTACAGGATAGCGGCCATGTCGGTATCGATGCGCGAATGGGGCGCGACGGCCATGCCGGCGGCACTGCCTTCAAGCTGCGCCCAGCGCAGAATCGCGGGCTGGGCCGTGGGAGTATCCGTGGGGGACGTCGTGGACGTGGCGGCTGCGGCGCCATCGGTCAGCAGCAACGCGCCCAGGTCGGGGCAGCCGGCCAGCGCCGTGCCCAGCTGGGCATGGCGTTCGGGCGTGGTCGCCAGCAGGCGTACATTGCAGTCGGCCAGGATGTAGGCTACCTGTTCGGGCTTGAGCAGCGGATTGACCGGCACGAACACGCAGCCGGCGGCAGCGGCACCGAACATGGCCACCACGTTCTCGATGCGCTTTTCCATGTACACGGCAACGCGCTCGCCCGGCTGCAGGCCATGCGCCAGGAACAGGGCAGCCGCGGCGCGCACCTGCTCCGCCAGTTGGGCATAGGTGCAACGCAAAGCGCCATGGGCCAGGGCCTCGGCATCCGGGGTGCGCGCTGCGCTCTCGAAAATACTGTCGTGGATCAGATAATTCATCGGGTTCGGATCTGGTGCCCGCCTGAGGTGGGAGTAGCGCGGCGCATTCGCCATCTTACCAGTTCGGGCTTGACTGCAAGCGCTTGCACAGCCGTTTCGCCACCCGCGCGCCGGCCCGGCCGGAGGGGCGCCGGTATGCTGGAACGCCGGGAACGCATGCTATATTGAAATCATGCAGCGAATAAACAACAACAGCACACCCATGCGCGCCATCCCTGCCGTTCCGGTCCTTTCACTGGCCACTTTCGCGTCGGATGGCCCGACCTTGCCGGCGCTTGACGACGCGCCTGCGGTGCAGCTGGTTTCGAGTGGACGGATCGCGATCGGCATGGCGCTGCGCGCGCTGGGCGTGGGCCCGGGCGACACGGTGCTGGTTCCGGCCTATCACAGCCTGTCGATGATCCCGCCGGTGCACTGGCGGGGCGCCGAAGTCGTGTTCTACCGCGTTCACCCCGACACCACGATCGACCTGGCCGATATCGCACGCAAGATCGGTCCGGGTGTCAAAGCGATCATGGCGACCCATTTCTTCGGCTTTCCGCAAGACCTCGCGCCCTTGCGCGCGTTGTGCGATACGCACGCCATCGGGCTGGTCGAGGATTGCGCCCACTGCTTCTTCGGCGCGCACGGCGGCGTAAACATCGGCAGCAGCGGCGACTATGCAATCGGCAGCAGCATGAAATTCTTTCCGATCTTCGAAGGCGGTTGCCTGGTCTCGTACCGGCACCGGCTGCCGTTGCGGCAATTGCGCAGCGCCGGCGCCGGTTTCGAGGCCAAGGCCGCACTCAATGCCCTCGAGGCCAGCTTTGCCCAGGGGCGCCTTCCGTTATTGCACGCCGCCCTGGTCCTGCCGCTGCGTCTGCGCACCGCACTGTGGAACCGGGTCAAGCGGCGCGCAGCAACAGCCGACGGGCCGGCCCCGACAACGCTGGCCCCGGCATCGTCGGACAGCAGCTTCGACTTCGATCCGCGCTGGATCGACCGGCGCTCGTCATGGTTCTCGCGCACCGTGCTGCGCCGCGCCGCGCGCGCGCGCCTCGTGCAGCGCCGACGCCATCACTACCTGGCGCTGGAACGCGCCCTGGCCGGCGCCCCCGGCTGGCGCGCTCTGTTTCCCGCGCTGCCCGACGGCGCCTGTCCCTGGGTATTCCCGCTGCTGGCAGAGCACCCCGAGGCGCTGTTCGAGCACCTGCGTGCTGCTGGCGTACCGATGGTGCGCTTTGGCGCGCACCTGTGGCCCGGCGTCGATGCCGGCGTGTGCGCCAACAGCGTGGAACTGGGGCGACGCCTGTTCGGCCTGCCCTGCCACCAGGCGCTCGACGATGCGGAACGCACCTGGCTTGCGGCGACCGTGCGCCGCGCGCTCGAGCAGGCAGCGGCGTCATGAGCTGGACGGTGATCCCGGCGGCGGGCTTCGATGCCGATCCCGCCCACTGCGCACGCTGGCGCGCCCTGCATGCCGCAGCCGGCAGCTCGCCCCTGCTCACGCTCGACTTCGTCACGACCGCACTGGCTGTCTTTGGCAACGGACGCGAACAGCTGGCCTGGCACGAACAGGACGGCCAGACCGACATCATGGCGATCCTGACCCCGGCCGGGGCCGGCGCCTGGCAGACCTTCCAGCCGGCGCAGGCGCCGGTCGGCCTGTGGCTGCAGCGCGACGCGCAGCCGCGCACGGGGCAGCTGGCGGCCCTGTTGCGCGCCCTTCCCGGCGCTGGCGTCATGCTCGGTCTGACCCAGTGCGATCCGATGCTGATGGCGCGGCCGGCGGACACCGACGCCGTGCGCACCCTCGACTATATCCAGACAGCCCGGATCACCCTGGCCGGCAGCTTCGATGACTACTGGAACACGCGTGGCAAGAACCTACGAACCAACTTGCGCAAGCAGCGCAAGCGCCTGACCGACGAGGGCGTACTGCTGCGCCTGCAGATGAGCCGCGACGTGCACGAGATGGCCGATGCGGTGGCCGATTACGGACGGCTCGAAAGCGCCGGCTGGAAGTCGAGGGATGGCACCGCGGTGGAGGCCGGCAATGCACAAGGGCGCTTCTACCGCATGATGCTGGAGGCATACGCCGGCCATGGCGCGGCCTGCGTAATGCGCTACTGGATCGCCGACAGGCTGGCGGCAATGGACTTGTGCATCGAAGGCGGTGGCTGCGTGGTGGTGCTCAAGACGGCGTATGACGAGAGCATTGGCAATGGGCTCTCGCCGGCGCTTCTGATGCGCGAGGAAGCCACGCGCGCGATCTTCGAGGCCGGGCGCTTCGCGCGCATCGAGTTCTACGGCCGGGTAATGGAATGGCACCTGCGCTGGACCGACGAAGTGCGCATCATGTATCACCTCAACGCGTACCGCTGGCCCTGGCTGGGCCGACTGCGCGCACTGGTGGCCGGGCGCCACCCGCCGGCCGCCGGCTAGACAGAGCGCGACGGGGCCTTGCGCGGTTTCGGCCAGCCGCGCGCGATCGATATGACGTCATGCGCGGTGCTCAGCGAAAACGAATCGAACAGCGACGGCAGCACCATCCTGAACGCTTCGCGGCGCCGGCCGGTGCGCAGGTAAAGCATGGCCGCGCGCATGCGCACGACGTGGCGCTTGGCGCGGTAGCCCCGGCGTACCGGAGTGGACGCGCGGCGCAGCAGCGGCGCCAGCGATTCGAGCGCGGCCGCATAGCGCGCCTCGGCCACCACCGGGTCCTTGCGCAGGGTGCTGGTCGGATAAATATAGTATTTGGCCACGACCTGGGGCACCATGCCGCCCTTCTTGCTCTCGGCCAGCAGGCGGATGAACAGGTGCAGGTCTTCGCCCACCTTGTGCTCCACCGAGAAGCCGCCCAGGCGCAGGAACGCCGCGCGCGGCATGCTCATCGTGCGCGTTTCCATGAAGCCGTCGCCTATCAGGTCCTCGAAATCGGCTTCCTCAATCCGGATGCGCTGCGCGCCCGGCTGCTTGGCTAGCAGCTTGCCTCCCGATGTGCAGCCGGCGAGGAACAGGCATACGTACTTGCCGTCAGGCTCGCAGGCTTCCTGGTCCGAGACCACGAAGTCAAGATCCGGCTCGACCCGGATCCAGTCGGCATGCAGCGCCAGCCGCTCGGGGGTGAATTCATCGTCCGCATCGAGGAAGGCCAGCCAGTTGCCGGTGGCGATCTCCACGCCCTTGTTGCGCGCCGCGGCGACGCCGGCATTGGGCTGGCGCACATATACGATACGGTCACCGAAAGGTTGCACGACCTCGGCAGTATGGTCGGTAGAGCCGTCGTCGATGACGATGATCTCGTGCGCTGCATGCGTCTGGGCCAGGACCGACGCGATAGCGCGCGCCAGCGTCGGGGCGTTATTGTAGGTCGCGATAATGACCGAGAAAGTCGGCAAGGTCGGGCTCTCCACGAAAGTCGTTCGCGCCGCTGACGGCTGCTGGTTGTTCAAATAGCTGCCTGATGCGGCGTGCTGGCATGGGCCGACTCGGCCTGCAGGCGCGCGGCCAGGCCCGAGACGCTGAGGAACTGCCCGCCCAATTCGTCACGGAACCAGGTGCAGTAATCGTACACGGTCGTGATGAAGCGCTCCAGCTCGGCAGCGGTACGCACATAGGGCGTGTGGCCCGCCACCATCGACGGGCTGTGATAGGTCAGCGTGAAGACCTGGCAGCCATCGCCATGGAGGGCCTGGCTCAGGCGCCGCATTTCGGCGCCGGTGGCCACTTCAGGACTCAGCCGGATACGCTCGAGCGCACCGCTGCGCGACAGGATGCCGCCCAGGCGCGCCTTGCGCGCCCAATTCTGCTGGGCGGCTTCGTACAGCGCCGGTCCATGACTGCGCATCCAGCCGGCGTAGCCGGTCGTGACGGGCAATTCGAGCAACGAGCGCCCACCGGCTTCGAACCAGTAGGGATGCTCGTCGAATGCCCGAAAATCGGGGCCGCCATCGTCCAGGAAGGCGCTGTACGGCACCACGCTGGCGTCGACCTGGTAGCCCAGCGCGGCAATCGACCCAGCAGTGTGCGGGCCGAGCCCGTAGCGGCCGGCCTTGAAGGTCACCGGGGCGCGTCCGAACGAGCGTGTGATGGCCTCGGTCAGCATGCGCAGCTTGTCGTACTCGAGTTCGCGCGGCAGGTTGCCGGCGTAGGAATTGCTGCGCGAGACTTCTTCATCGTGCGGCGGCGAAACCCACGGATGCAGGTGCGTACCGATCTCGCAGCGGCCGGCTTCCATCAGGCCACGCAGCACCGCACTTGACGCCGGCGTGGTTGCCACCGGCCAGTCGATGACGTAGGTGGGCACGATGCCCAGCGGATCGAACACGCGCTCGTGCATCAACGGCTGGCCGGCGATCGACGTCGTGCCGGTGCTGGCGCGATCGAACGGCTGGCCCCAGTCGAATTCTTCCTCGGTATCGATAATGACCAGCAGGACCGGCGGGGTGCCCGGCGCAAGGCGCGCCGGACGGTGGTGGGATTGTCTGAGCATCTGTAATTACCGGGGTGTGGCAGGCGCAGGCGCCGTCCGGGCGAGTTGTTCGAGGCAGGTGTCAATGCGCTCGTAGGTTGCCTGGAAAGTACGGTCGTCCTTACCTTCGGGATCGAGGATCTGGCAGTCGGCGCCAGCCTCAGCGCAGGTTTCGCCGAGCAGGTACACCTTGTTTTTCAAGTCCGGGTAGCGCGCCGCGATGCTGTCGAGATTGATGCGGTCGAAGACGATCACCAGATCGGCGCTTTCCAGCAAAGCTGCGCTCGCATGACGCGAGCGGTGGGCCGTCATGTCGACGCCGCGCTGCGCTGCCGCCGCGATTGCCACTGCCGGCGAACCCCGCTGGTTGCGCGGCAGCATGCCGGCCGAGCTGAAGTGCGCCACGGTGCCGAACAGTTGGCTGCTTTTCAGTTCCGCATAGCTGCTGCGGTTGATATTGCCCTGGCAGACAAACAGCACCTTGACCGGGTGGCCACGCTTGGCTGCGAACAGTTCGGCCAGGCGCGGCGCCAGCGGCGCCGGCGCCGGGGCGCGACGCGACGCGAGCCGGCTGGCGACCAGTTCGCGCAGTTCCTGCAAGCCCGGCCGCGGATCGTCCAGCACCAGCGTGTCGTTGTGCTCGCGCCCGATCAGCACGCGGTGAAAACTCCAGGCCCAGGCAGCGCAGTGCAGCGCCAGTCTGGCGGGCCGACGCACCAGGTTCGCGGCACCGACCCTGGCCTGCCACATATCGAGCACCAGGTTGCGGCAATAACGCCCGGCCGGATAAGGGCGCGGGGGCGTCGCTTCGCCAAGCGCCAGCAGCTGGTACAAGCGATACGGGAAATCGACGCCGATCGAGACCGGCAGCGGCAGCGATCCCCACGGACGCGCATTGACTTCGATCAGGATCCAGCTGCCGTTGGCCGGATCGACCTTGAATTCAAACATGGCCAGGCCCGTGTAGCGGCTGGCGCGCGCCATGCGCTCCACCGCCGCCAGGCGCTGCGGATCGAGCGGTGCGCTCTTGCGGTAATAGCTGCTGCCGTTCAATTCATGCGCACGGTGGTGCTCGAACGCCTGCAGGATTTCGCCTTCATGGCACAGCACGGAGACGCCCAAACCAAAGCCGGGGAACATCTGTTCGAGCAGGATCGGACCGGTTTCGCCCGTGGCGACGCGGCGCGCGAGCCAGGCTTGCAATTCGGTCCGCTCCTGGATGATGCGGGTACTGGTGCGGACATATAGCTCCGGCAAGGCGTACGACATCGGCTCCTTGATCACCACCGGCAGACCGATATCGGCCACGATTTGCTCGACCGTATCGGCGGCATCGAGCATGCGCCCGGGGGCAACCGGCACGTCGACCGAGGTAGCCAGCGCGCGCGTACCGACCTTGTCGAAGAAGATGTCGAGTGCATCGGGCGACGGAATTGCCAAAGGACTCAACAGCGCCAGCGCATCGCGATGCAGGCACAACGGCAGGAGGCCGCGCTCGTCGCACGGGATCACCAGTGAAAAACGGTGCTCGCGCAGCAGCGCACCGATCGCCGCGAGCCATTCGTGCCCGCCGTCGAGGTAATACGGCAGAAAGTGCACCGCGCGGATGTAACGCGACTTGAGCGCAGTGGCGCGAAAATTGAACGGCGCCACGTGCACTTCGAGCCCTTGGCGGCCAAGCGAACGGACGGTCGACAGGAAACTGCGCGTGTCATCGCCGATCACAAGAACTTTATGTCGTGTGCTCATGCTGTCCTTCCGCGCATCAGATGACGACCGGCCAGTGCGACCGTATACAAGGCCCACTTGAGCGAAGCACGGGCAGCCAGCGCACGGCGCGCATAGTGCAGAGCAAGTTCATGTCTGCCTTCATTCGACCAGTAGCGCGACAGATGGCGCAGGATATCGCCTTCATATGACTGGCACAGCCTGCGGATGGCAGCGCTGCGTACACTCATCGTGATGTGCTGGGACACCAATACCGACAACAACCAGCGCTCGGCCGGGGACACGCTGCGCGACAGATTGGTCTGCCGTGTGGGATCCGGCACGTTGTGCTGCGCTACCACGGCGGGATTGAAGAAAATCGTGCGCGCAGCATCGGCCACGCGCCAGAAGAAGTCACGGTCTTCCTCATAAGTGGTGCGGGTCCAGAAGCCGCCGACGGCGGTAGCGGTTGCCTTGCGGAGCGCCACGATGTTCAGTTGGGCAAAACCTCCACTGGCAATCAATTGGTCCAGGTCGATGACATGGCCAAGGGGATGGCTGCGCGTCCGCTTGCTTACCTGCTGCATCAATGCGGGTAGCCAATCGGCCCGCTCCACGACGCCACTGGCAGCGACTGCATTCTGGTTGGCGATGTACAGGTCGACGCGCGAATCGGCGGTAAAAACGTCTGCCATGCTTGCCAGGTGCTCGTTGCTGGTCCAGAAATCGTCATCGTCACAGAATGTCAGGATTTCACCGCGAGCGGCCTCGATGCCAGTATTGCGCGAGACCGATGGCCCGACTGCAGGGCCATCGGGAGTGCCGAGCAAGTGCAGATGAAAACGGTCATCCAGGCCCTCCCACAGCGCTGTGTATCCCGCGCGCGTGGATGCGCTCGATCCATCGTCAATGACGATGACTTCAAAGGATCCGAATGTCTGAGACTGGATACATTCCAGTGCCCGCGTCAGCAGCACAGGGCGGTTCCGGGTCGGGACGATGATCGATATGACGAACGCCTCGCGGTCGTGGCGGCCCGGGTCACTATCGCTGGAGGGAGGGCGGTCGACGCCTGGGAATGACAATTTCTGTGCCTTCTGTGCTGGTGAACGCGTCAACTGATGCTGCGTTGCATAAATGTTGCAATCCTAACATAACGCATTGACCCAGTCCCATTCGATTGCCTACAGCGTTGCCGCAGCGTTGCAGTCCGCGGTCACAACACCCGCTATCTCAACATGACATCGCATGTTAATAATTTTTAACATTTGTTGTTTCTAAGAAATTCTTTATGCAAATGCCACTAGTTTTACTTGACAAAAGCCAATCTTGTACAGGAATTTCCGTTGTTTTCTCGCATAAATAGCTTCTTTTGGGCAATTAATGGTTACGGGAAAAATTACTCACGGTACAGTTTGGTTCTGCAAGGCAATTTTCACAGATCAACTTTTCTTATGGCTACGAACATGACTCCTCTTCTCGTCTCGGTAAAGACTTCTGTCAAGTCAACCGTCCCAAGTTATCGATTGACGCGGTATGCGGGTTGTGGCGCAGCCGCCCTGGTCTTGAGCGCATGTGGCGGAGGCGGTGGTGAGCTGGTCTCTACGTCTGCCGGCAGCCTCAATAGCAGCTTGTCTCCCGGCGTCGTTACTGCCGTCACACCTGCCAGCAACGGACTTGCAACGCCTGCGGGAACGTCGACCTCGCCAACCCCAGCATCAGCGTCGTTGCCTGCGCTTGCGACGCCAGTGTCATCTGGTACGTCAGGCAGCGGGATGTCGTCCACAATGCCATCCACGACGACGAACAACAACAACCCCAGCTTTGCCCCGCTGCCAGGCAGCGGCAGCACAATCAAAATTGGCGCGAAGATTACCGACATCCAGCTGCAAAATACCGGTGCGGCGCAAACCAACGTGCCTTTCACGTTTGGCCAGGTCATTGCTGCCGGTGCCATGAGCCCGAAAGATGGCCTGGTGGCCAAGCTTGCGGATGGTACTGTGCTGAACCTTCAGACCGATGTCAAGGCTACCCATGCCGACGGCTCGGTACGCCACGTCGTCATCTCGGGCGTCTTGCCAGCGCTGGCCGTCCGCCAGTCTCAGCCGCTCGAACTGCTCAAGGCGCAACGCGCCGACACAATCACCGCGACGCCGCAAGGCCTGCTCGAGAAGGGTTTGAACAGCCAGGTCACCGTTACTGCACACAATATCAGGTACACCGCCACGCTGGGCGACGCCATGACCAATCCGGCCCGCTTGACCTGGCTGGCTGGCAATGTCGCCAACGAGTGGATTGCCGATGCGCCACTCAAGGACAGCAGCGGTGCCCCCCATCCCGTATTGACTGCGCGCTTTGCGGTACGCTGGTATCCCGCCCTGGAAAAGCAGGCACGGGTAGATGTCATCGTGGAAAACACCAAAACCTTCGTGAGCGGTCGCACGCTGACCTATGACGTCAACGTCGATGTCGGTGGCCGCACGGTCTATGCCAAGACAGGCCTGACCCATTATCACCACTCGCGCTGGCACAAGACCGCCTGGTGGAATCCTGCCAGCGAACCGGCAGTCAATTTCCGCCACAATACGGCTTACCTGATTTCTACCAAGGCAGTGCCGAACTATGACCAGAGCATCGTTCCTGCAGAAAATGTACTGGCCGGCTACCAACTCAATGACACGAACTCCGGCCCGATGACGATCGGCCCTGCCAACCGCGCAATGCACACTTCCGGCGGTCGCGGCGATATCGGTCCCCTGCCCACCTGGACCGTCATGCACTTGCTGTCGATGGACAAGCGTGCCTGGGACGTTACAAAGGCGGGCGCGGATGGCTCCGGCACTTGGTCAATCCACTACCGCGACGACAATACCGGCCAGCCGGTACGTACGGATAACGACAAGAACAAGTTCATTTCGCTGCATGGCAATATGGCCAAGAAAGGTCCGCTGCCGGTACCGCGCTGCGCTGCCGATGCCAATTGCGACACGCCCAATGCATCGGATACCGCACACCAGCCATCGCTGGCCTATGTACCGTATCTGTTGACTGGCGATTATTACTATCTGGAAGAGATGCAGTTCTGGGCATCGCATAACCCGCTGGCAACTGCCCCGGGCGGCCACGGCGATGGCCAGGGCCTGGTTCGCTGGCAGCAGGTACGCGGCCAGGCGTGGTCACTGCGTACGCTGGGCCATGCTGCCTACATCACGCCGGACGCACATCCGCTGAAGGCGTACTTCACCAAGCAGCTCGACAACAATCTGGCGTTCTATCACCAGACCTATGTTGTAGGTAACCCGAATCAGCTCGGCTTGTACGATGGTTCCGGCAGCAACGCGTTCAGGGTGGACGGCTCGGCGCCATGGCAGGATGACTACCTGACCTGGAGCTTTGGCTACCTGGCCGAACTTGGCTTTGAAAAAGCCGCACCAATCCTGCAATGGAAGGCAAAGTACCCGGTAGGCCGCATGACTGCACCAGGCTATTGCTGGATTTCGGGCGCCGAATACTACCTGAACTTCCGTCCCAGCTCAGCGGCGCCGGCGTACGCCACGTTCGCTGAGCTGTATGCGGCCAATTTCAGCGGTGCCACCATCAAGAACGATTCACGCAAGGACGTACGCAATCCGGATGGCTCGCGCTTCATCGACCAGCCCTGCGCCAGCCAGGCGCAGGCCGATTGGCTGACCGCTGCCAATGGCAGGAAATGGCTGGTCGGCCAGATGATGGGTTACGCCAGCTCAACGCTGGGCTACCCAGCGAACCTGCAACCGGCGCTGGCTGTTGCCCGTGCTGCCGGTATTCCGGAAGCGGCCAGGGCATGGGACGTGTTCAACAACCGCAGCATGAAGCCGGACTATTCGACGGCGCCGCAGTTTGCGATCGTACCGCGCTGATCGATCTCGCACTGCAACATTGGCTCTGCTTTCGGCAGAGCCTTTTTTTTGGCGCAGTCAACACTCTGCGGCCCAGGCTCGATCCGCAAGCGGCATACGTCTACCCTGCACGGATTTATGGGCCGGCAACCATCGCACGCCGAATAAACATGTTCTACAGGAATGCATTCCTTCGCAGTTGCAGCATATAATGGTTGGTGGTATGCAAAGGATTCGTCGTTGCGCCAGCAAATCGTTCGTTCAAATCAGTGCACAGCAGCCAATAGACACAGCGTGCAGATATAAGGGAGTCGGTGGGAATGTCACTAGTCAGCAGGGTAATCGAGCGCGTAAAGCGGGATTATTTCCGACGTCAGTACCGCCAGATTGCCAGTCGAGTCCTGGCAACACCTCCTGTCCAACGTGGCGATGTGCCGTTCATGCTGCTTTCGATGGTTCAGCAGCGTGACGTCCATTCTTACCTGGTTGCCGTGAAATCGTTCTGCCACTTCCTCAATCCCAGCCGTATCGTGGTCGTTTGCGACCCGTCGATCGACCAGGCGGATCGGGCACTCATCACACACCACCTGCCGCATGTCGAATTACGCGCTGCAGACGAGTTCACTCATCCCGACATGCCGCGTGGCGGCACCTGGGAGCGTTTGTATGCCATCGCCGGCTTTGCGCGCGACACCTATGTGGTCCAGCTCGATGCAGACACCTTGACGGTGCAGCCAATTCCGGAAGTGCTCGCAGCAATCCGCGCTGGTACCGGTTTCGTGCTGGGCGAAATGCCTGACACGCCAATCCGCACACTGGCTCAGACGCGTGAGAATGCGCTGCCGTGGATCAGGCCGGGCGCGCATATCCAGGGGATCGCCGAGACCGAGATGGTCAATGTCGGCCTGCCGGAGGATGCACGCTATATCCGTGGCTGTTCCGGTTTCACCGGTTTTCCGCGCTCTGACGCAATGCCCGAGGCCATGGCCGATTTTTCGCGCCGTATGACAGCCAAGCTTGGCGCGGACTGGACCCGCTGGGGCACGGAGCAGGTCACGTCAAACTACCTGGCCTCGAACATGCCCGGTGCGGCGGCACTGCCATTTCCCAAGTATGGCACGCCCGATTGCAGCACCGACCAGACGGCATTTTTCCATTTTATTGGTTCCATGCGTTTCATTAACGGCAAGTATGCAGCGACGTCGCGCCAGGCCCTGCGCCTGCTCGCCGGCGCCGCCTGACGCGCCCCGCTTCACCCCGACCCCGAACCTGAGCAGTCCATCATGGTAAATTTGCGGCGTTCGCTGGTCATCAATTTTTTTTCGTCTTCCGGTGCGGCTCTGCTGCAGTTCCTGGTCAGCGTGCTGCTGGCGCGGATGCTCAGCCCCAGCGAGATTGGCGTGTATTCGATGACGCTGGTATTCGTCAATTTTGCCCACGTCTTCCGGGATTTTGGTGTCTCCACCTATCTCAAGCGCGAACCGGACCTCACACCGGAAAAAATCCGCTCGGCCACCGGCATCGTGTTTGCAACGTCTTGGCTGATAGGCACCAGCATGCTACTGGCCAGCAATGCGATCGGCCGCTGGTTCGCCGAACCGGAGATCATTCCCGTGATGCAGGTGCTGGCAGCGGGCTTTTTCCTGATTCCGTTCGGGGCTGTCACCAATGCCATGCTGTCGCGTGAATTCGCAGCTGAAAAGCAGGCCGTGGTCCAGGCCGTGGGCACGATCAGCTTCTGCATTACCTGCCTGACACTTGCCAAGCTCGGCTTCGGCAGCATGAGCCTGGCTTGGGGCAACCTGGTCAATATCATTGCCTGCGCGATCGCTCTGGTGCCGTTCCGCCCGAAAAACCTGCCCTGGATGCCGTCCTTCCACCATTGGCGCGGCGTGGCCCACTTCGGCGTGGGTTCGCTTATTTCAAGTTGTCTCGGTGCGCTCAACAATGCCATTCCCGACATCTTGCTGGGCAAACTGGGTTCGGCGCGCGAGGTCGGCCTTCTGAGCCGCGCCAATTCCACCGTTACCATCTTCAGCTATGTAGCCGGTTCGACCGTCAGCTATGGCGCTGTTTCGTATCTGTCACAGGCGCATTATCGTGGTGAATCGCTGACCCCGATCATGTCCCGCGCTACTTCTCTGCTTACCGGGATCGGCTGGCCTGCCCTCGCGCTCACTGCCGTACTCGGCCAAGACATCATCCTCGCGCTGTATGGCCCGACCTGGCTGCCCGCAGTACCGGCAATCGCGCCGCTGGTACTGGCAGCTGCGGTGGGCATGATGTTCCATTATGTCCCGATCGGCGTCATGGCCATCGGTCGCCCCTACCTCAGTGCCGTGCCGACCACGGTGACCTTGCTGGCCAGGATCGGCTTCGGCCTGCTGTTGTATGACGGCAGCCTGAGCGGATTTGCCTGGGCCCTGTGCCTGGCGACGATCGTTACTGCGCCCATCAATGCCCTGCAACAGCATCGCAATCTTGGCGTCAACAATGGCAACATGCTGCGCTCCATGATCCCGAGCCTCGTGGTCACGATCGGCACTGTCGTGCCAGCCATGCTGCTGGCATGGCTGCTGCCGGCCAGTCTGCCATCGATGGTGCGCTTGCTGATCATGGCAGTCCCACTGGCGGCCGTCTGGTACCTGTGTCTGCGCCTGACGCGCCACGCCATGCTGGAAGAAGTTCATCGACTGGCTGCGCCCGTCAAGGCGCGTCTTGTCCGCTTCCTACCGAATGTATAATGAACTATGGTGTCGCTCATTTTCCGGACGCCATGCATCCCCTGGACTGGAATCGCATATGTACCTCGATGAAGTAAGAACAATTCTGACGAATGTGCTCAACCTGGGCGACGCTGGACAGCGTCTTAATGCTAACTCGCCATTGCTTGGTAGCATTCCCGAGCTTGACTCGATGGCGGTAGTGACTCTGCTGGCTGCGCTCGAAGAGCATTTCGGCATCACTGTCAACGACGACGACATCAGCGCGCGAACGTTCGAGACCTTGGGTACTCTGGCCGAGTTCGTCGCTCAACACCGCCCCGAATGACCGCCTCCGGCGGTGCACCGGCCGCAGAACCGTTCTTTCTCAAGACTGCCGGCGGGACACGCTTTTGCCTGTTCCACGCGCCCATCGGGGCCTGCCTTGGCGCAGTGCTGTATGTGTCACCCTTTGCCGAAGAAATGAATCGTTCGCGTCGGATGGCTGCCCTGCAAGCGCGCGAACTCGCCAAGCTTGGCTATGGTGTCCTGCAACTTGATCTGCACGGCTGCGGCGACAGCAGCGGCGATTTCATGGATGCGCGCTGGGACACCTGGAAACACGACCTGGCCCTTGGCGCGGCCTGGCTGCACGAACGCCTGGGCCAGCCACTCATTCTGTGGGGCTCACGCCTGGGCGTACTGCTGGCCCTCGATTACGCGCGTACAGCGCCCCATCCGGTGGCCTCAATGCTCCTGTGGCAGCCAATTCTGAGCGCCCACGCTTACCTGACCCAGTTCCTGCGCCTGCGCGTGGCTGGCGCCCTGCTGGGCGAAGATGGTGCGGGCCAGCAAGGCACGAATGCCCTGCGTGCGACATTGCAAACCGGCCAGGCTGTCGAAGTGGCCGGTTACCGCCTGGCGCCGGCATTGGCGGCGTCCATTGATGCACTTCCACCCCTTTATTCAATGCCACCGTCTTGTCCTGTGCACTGGTTTGAGGCCATCGCAGCAGCCGGACAGGAACCGTCGCCGCGCGTGCTGCAGGCCGCAGCCAGCTGGCGCAATGCCGGTGTGGACCTGCATTTTCAGGCCGTGATTTGCCCGCCATTCTGGTCAACGTCAGAAATTACGATCAGCCCGGCTTGGTTGGAAGCAACTTCTGCAGCATTGCGCATGGGCCGCCATGACGATTGAAGAACACGCGCTGGCGTTTCGCTGCCACGAGGACTGGCTGTATGGCGTCGTGAGCCTGCCACCAGGCGAGTGCACACGCGGGGTCCTGATTGTGGTCGGTGGTCCGCAATACCGGGCCGGCAGCCACCGCCAGTTCACGCTGCTGGCGCGCAGCCTGGCGCAAAACGGCATTGCAGCCATGCGCTTCGATTACCGCGGCATGGGCGACAGCCAGGGAGAGCCGCGCGATTTCCTGTCGGTCGAGGACGACCTGCGTGCGGCCATCGACGCGTTTACCAGCGCCGTTCCGGGCTTGCGCGACATTGTGCTATGGGGCTTGTGTGACGGCGCATCAGCATCGGTCACGTATGCCGCCACCGATGCGCGCGTGCGCGGCCTGGTGCTGCTCAACCCCTGGGTGCGCACCGACAACGGCATCGCACGCACCACGCTCAAGCATTACTACCGCGAGCGCCTGATGGACGCGGCCTTCTGGCGCGATGTCTTGCGTGGCAAGCTCAGTTACACGCGTTCCCTCAAATCGATGCTGCAGCTGGCGCGCATGGCGCTCGGTTCACCGTCTGGCGCGCGCGCCAAGGCATCGGACCAGGATGCTCTTCCGGACCGGATGTATGCAGGCATGCATGCCTTCGACGGCCCCGTGCTGGTCGTACTCAGTGGCGCCGATCTCACGGCTCGGGAATTTTGCGATCTGGCGCAGGCCACGCCAAAGTGGCAGCGCCTGCTTGGCGCCCGCCGCGTCACCCGTTTTCAGCTGGATCAGGCGGACCATACGTTCTCGCGCCAGGCCTGGCGCGACCAAGTAGCGCGCTGGACTGGCGACTGGATGCGCTCCTGGTAGGTCATGGGCAGTGGCTGCAGCGCCACGCGCTGGCAACGGAGGCCGCCGCCCTTGAATATAAGCGTGACAGTCAATGCAGCCATGATAAAATTTTAACAAGCTTGACGGTGATCGTACCGTACTGCATCCGGGCTGTTACCTGCCTCGTCCATGTCTTTTTTGTTCAGTCACCCATGTCGCTTAAATCCCTGCTCATTCCTGCCCTGAATAATCCGCCGAAGCGCCAGCTGCTCGACGCCTTGCCCGTGGGGCAGACGATTCCCAGGATCATCCATCAGACCTTCTACGACCGCAATCTTCCTGAAAGGCTGCAAGCGAACGTCAACCGGCTGCGCGAGCTCAATCCGGGGTGGGAATACCGGTTTTACGACGACGCCGATATCGAGAGCTTCATCAAAAGTAACTACCCGCCCGTAGTCTGGGAGTATTACCAGCGCATCGATCCGGTCTACGGTGCAGCGCGCGCAGATATCTTCCGCTACCTGCTTCTGTACAAGCTCGGCGGTGTGTATCTGGACATCAAGAGCTCGGCCAACCGTCCACTCGACTCGGTTCTCAAACCCGATGATCGCTTCATCCTGTCAAAATGGCGTGACGTCAACGGTGAATTCGAACACTTCGGTGTGGTCTACGACCTGCGCCACCTCGATGGCGGCGAATACCAGCAATGGCACATCATCTGCTCGCCGGGCCATCCGTTCCTCAAGGAGGTCCTGGAAACGGTCTTCGAGAACATTGATACGTATGACCCCTACCTGCACCAGACCGGCAAGCGGGGGGTGCTGCGAGTGACCGGCCCGGTGCCGTACACGATGGCCATTTCACGCCTCATGGATGCACACCCACATCGCGTGGTGGACGGACGCAATGACATGGGCCTGGAATACACTGTCTATGGCGAACAGGTCCACGTCGGCGTGTTCAAGGGACATTATTCCCTGCAAACTGCCTCGATCGTGCGCCTGACCCCGGCCAAGAAACGCATGTCACGCATGTATGGCGCGATGCAGACATGCTTTGACTACCTGAAACGCTTGCGTGAAAAGCCTGCAGAACCCGTGCCGACTGATGCCGCTCAGCGACCGGCGGATCCCAAGCAGTCATTGAAGTCGTCAAAGGCGCCATAGGCTGCGCTGGTGGTCCGGGGCGTGCCACACAACCCCGGACCCGGCGCCGGCTTGCCGACGCGGCGTGGCGCGACGCCGTCCCAACGCAGATCGCCCTCGAGCGGCGCAGCAAACAGGTTGCGCACCGGATGCATGCCAACGAACGCTTGCCATAACGGCGAGCTGCGATTCTCACCCAGATGCAGCAAGGCACCATCGCGGCTGCGGATTGGCCCATCGACCAGGTTGCCTTCCAACTGCGCGCTGCTGTTCGGAAAGCGCACGTCGATGCCGGCCGTATCGACCACCGTGTTGTCGGCAACCTGACTCGCTGCGGCGCCATTGATGTAGATGCCGACATCGGAACAACCCGCGATCAGGTTGGCGCGCAATGTGCCCCGTTCCTGTTCAACGATGCACTTGCCATCGCGGCAGACACTGGCACCGGTTCCTCCGCCGCCCAGCGACAACCCGACACGCTGCCCCGGCGCACCGGCCAGGCGTTGTTCACACCACACCAGATTGCGCTCGAACACATTGTCGCTGCCAGCGCCCTTGGCAAATCCGCCATAGCTGACCCGATCGCCGCCATCCTTGACAAAATCCGTGATGACGTTCGCCCGGATCGTCCAGCCGCTTGCTGCGACCAAGTCGATCGGCGAGACCGGATTGGACGTACGCCGCACGCGCGTGTTGAACAATGTGTTTGATGCGATCAAGCCATGGTCGGGGAAATGTCCACGCCGGCCGTTGATCTTGAAATGGGCATTGAAATCGCTGATACGGTTGTTTATCGCCGTAAAATAACTGCCCTCTCCCACCACGTGAAACGCGTGCTCGCACCATTGATCGTCGCGGCACACGCCACGAATATCCAGGTTCTCGAAACGCCAGTGCGGTGCGGACACGCGAAAACCTTCGGTGAGGTCCAGTTCGAGCACTACACTGCCTGGCTGCACAGCGCGGACCACGATCGGTGCATCGGCGCGCCCGGGCCGGTTAGCGTCGAGCGCGCGCCCACGTACGCGGTACGTACCCGGCAGCAGTGTCACGGTCGTGCCGGGTTCGACCCGGGCCAGCGCGGCGCGCAATTCGTCGGGCGTGGTGACTGTGAGGCCGGGCGCGCCGATCACGCCGGCCGGCTCGGGGCGCACACCCAGGGATGAAGGCAGCCCGGCCACTGCGCCGTGGTAGGGGCCGCGGTCCAGCGTCAGCAGGGTCCGGCTGAGCAGGCTGCCGGTCTGTACAATTGTCGGGTTATGGCCACTGGCGCGCCGTTCGATATACGGCGCCAGCGTGCGCGGCATCACACCGACCTGCTCGATGGCGTAGACCAGCACCCCGGCGCCCAGCGCCAGCGTAATCAGGCCGCCCAGCAGCAGGGAGCGCGCGCGCGGGCGCCCGTTGACGCCATCGGCCGCGGGACGCTTCCTGCTGCGGCTCACCCGGCGCCCCGGATACCGTGGCGGTTCATCAGGTCATACATGGTCGGACGGCTGATACCCAGCATTTCCGAGGCCTTGACGATATTGCCGTCCGCGCGCGCCAGCGCCTTGACAATGGCGCCCTGCTCCGCTTCGTCGCGCACCTGGCGCAGGTTCAGCGGTTCTTCGACCGGCGTGTCGCCTTCGGGCAGGCCCAGGTCGTCGGCAACGATGGTCGGGCCGTCGGCCATGATCACGGCGCGCTTGACGCAGTTTTCCATCTCGCGCACATTGCCCGGCCAGGCATAGGCTTCGATTGCCGCGATTGCGTCCGGCGAGAAGTGCAGTGTCGGGCGCGATTCCTGGGCGCAGAACTTGTTCTTGAAGTGGTGCGCCAGCAGGGCCGCATCGCCCTGGCGGTTGCGCAGCGGCGGAATCGTCACGACGATCTCGGACAGGCGGTAATACAAGTCTTCGCGGAAGCGCCCCGTGCTGCACAATTCCTTGAGCTTCTGGTGCGTTGCACAGACGATGCGCACGTCGACGGGGATTTCTTCGTGGCCGCCGATGCGCTCGATCACGCGCTCCTGCAAGAAGCGCAGCAGCTTGGCCTGCAGCGCCATCGGCAGGTCGCCCACTTCATCAAGGAAGAAGGTGCCGCCGTGGGCCAGCTCGACCTTGCCCTTGGTCTGCTTGGCTGCGCCGGTGAAGGCACCTTTTTCGTAGCCGAACAATTCGCTCTCGAGCAGGTTCTCGGGAATCGCGGCGCAGTTGATCGCCACGAAGCGCTCCTTGGCGCGGGGCGAGATCGCGTGCACTGCACGCGCCAGCACTTCCTTGCCGGTGCCCGATTCACCCAGCAGCATCACCGAGGCCGAGGTGGGGGCGACCTTCTCGATACTGCGGCACAGCTTGAGCATGCCGGGATCGCGGCTGATCACGCCGGCCATCGGCGAGTCGGCCTGGCCAGACTGCATGCGGCGGTTTTCTTCCTGCAGATTGTGCAGGAAGAACGCGCGCTGGATGACCAGGTTGAGCACCTCGGGTTCGGGCGGCTTCTGGTGGAAGTCGTAGGCGCCCATGGCGATTGCCTTGACCGCATTGGCGCGGTCCTGGTTGCCGGTCAGGACGATCACGCGCGTTTCCGGCGCCAGCGCCAGGATCTGCTTCAGCGTGGCCAGGCCTTCGGTCGAACCGTCCGGGTCGGGCGGCAGGCCCAGGTCCATCGTGACCACGGCCGGCTCATGGCGGCGGATCTGCGCCAGCGCGCTTTCGCGGTCGTCGGCGACCACCACGTCATACGCGTCGAAACTCCAGCGCAGCTGCTTTTGCAGGCCCGGATCGTCTTCGATGATCAGCAGTTTCGGTTTGTTTTGACTCACAGTTGTCCTTTCATCACGCAGCGCGCTCGCCAGCCTCGCGGTACAGCGGCAACGTGACGGTAAATGTGCTTCCCTGTGCGGGTACGCTGCTCAACGCCAGCGCCCCGCCCAATTCGTGGATGTATTCCCGGCTTTCGAACACGCCGATGCCCATGCCGGCCGGCTTGGTCGATTCGAAGGGCTTGAATAGCCGCTCGCGGATGAATTCCTCGCTCATGCCGGCGCCGGTATCGGCCACGGTCACCGTGACCTGCCCGCCCGTGCGGGCAATCGAGACGCTGACACGGCCGTTGCGCGGCGTGGCTTCGATGGCGTTCTGGATCAGGTGGCCCAGCACGCGCTCGAGGCGTTCGCCGTCGGCCAGTACCAGGAGGCCGCCATCAATCACGTCCAGCACCGGATGCGGCTCGAATGCGCTCTTGAGCGCAATCGCCTGGCGCACGACGTTCTCGACGCGCAGTGGCAACGGCCGTTCCGGCGCATCGTTGCGACTAAGCTTTTGCAGCATCATTTTCATCTTGTCGACCGAGTGCGTCACGGTATCGAGCATATCGCGCTGGAATTCGGGATTGTCACGGTGCTTCTCGGCGTTCGCATTCATCAGCGACAGCTGGGCCACCAGGTTTTTCAGGTCGTGCACGACAAAGGTCGACATGCGATTGAACGACTCGAACTGGCGCGCCACCATCAGCTCGTTGGCAGCATCCTGCTGCGCCAGGTAACTGGCAGCCTGGCTGCCGGCAATTTCAAGCAGGTCGAACACTTCCCAGTTCAGGGACACGGCGCTGCGCGCGTCTTGCAGCACGACGAAGCCGAACAGCTTGCCGTGCAGAATCAAGGGCACCACCAGCCAGCCGCGTGGAAATGCGACAAGCCACGCTGGCAAGACCAGCTCGCCGTATTTTTCGGGCAGGGCCGCATATTCGCGCAGGTCGATCACCCATTGGGTGGTTTCCAGGAAGTGACAGAAATTCGAGTCGGCCGGCTCGGTCGCGGTGCTGGTGGCTTGCCACCCCGCCACCGGTTGATAGTGACCGCCATCGCCGTCGCGGCGCTGCCACAACACACCGCCCGGGCTTTCGACCAGCGCGCCGACCGCCTCGATCGCGCGCTCGCCGATGTGCGTGCTGTCGGACGACAGGGTGCGGGTGAAGCGCATCCATTCTTCACGGTAATCGTAGCCGTAGCTGTAGAAATGCTTGCTGATGAAGACCTTGAGCCAGGCACGGAAGGTGCCCGAGAACAGGGTTCCGGTCAGCAGCAGCAAGGCGCCGCACAGGAACGCGACCTGCATCACGCCGCCCCAGCTGCCGCCAAAATAGCGCAGGTAGTAGCCGGCGAAACCCATGGCCAGCAGATAGATCGCCGAGCCGAACAGTGCAGTCGAATGGAACATGACGCGGCGCGACACCACCAGTGCGTTCGAGCGCGACGTGCTGCGCTTGACGGCGGTGCCGATCAGCGGCATGGCCAGCGCATTGACGATGCCGCGCGCGGCCCAGGTATCCGGGTGCATGTCGTGGAACAGCAGCGCCTGGCTGTACATGTAGAAGTCGTAGGCAAACATTGCGCCGATGCCGAGGCAGGCGAACTTGATGGCCCAGCGTTCCTGGATCGTCTTGTTGCGGTACACCTGCTCGACCAGCAGCATGCCGAGCACTGCCTGGCACACGCGCGCCGTGACGTTGGGCAGCAGGCCCCCGTCCAGATTAAGCATCAGGTCGGTCCGCACGAACACCGTCACCAGCAACAAAATCCCATAACAGACCGCGCCGATGAAGATGGGTGTACGCAGATTGAACGGCCAGCGGCTGGCCGGGTCGCGTGAGTTGCCCAGCAAGAGCAACAGCACGATGCACCAGGCGGCGCTGCGCAGGATTTCGAGGGTGTCGGTCCAGACTGACCAGAGTTCGTGGCCAGTGGCAGCCTGCCCGGCCAGGGCGGCGGACCAGAGCGCGGTGAACCCGCACGCGATGGCAATGGCGGCAACCTGTGTGCGGCCGCGCCAGATGGTAAACAGCAGGCCGATCAGCAACAAGAAACCGATGGCGGCGACGCTATAGCTATAGACGGCAATGGTGGTCAACGTATGCCATCCATGAAAACGACCATTGAAAAATTCGGGATAGAAACGTTAAAGCCATCGACCTGCGATGCGCACACCGCAAGCCGATCCGGGATGATCAGCGTCCGCTACGGAACAGCACGACCTTGAGCGTATTGATCAGGATGAGCACATCCAGGAACAGGCTGTTGTTCTTGACGTAGTAGAGATCGTACTGCAATTTCTGCAACGCGTCCTCGGCCGACGAACCATAGCCATAACGCACTTGGGCCCAACCGGTAATGCCTGGCTTGATGCTATGACGGACATTGTAATATGGAACCACTTCGATCAGCTGCTGGACGAAGTAGGCGCGCTCCGGCCGTGGGCCCACGAACGACATGTCGCCCTTGAACACGTTCAGGATTTGCGGCAGCTCATCGATGCGGGTCTTGCGCATGAAGTTGCCGACACGCGTCACGCGCGGATCGTTCTGGGCCGCCCACTGTGGCGTGCCGCCTTTTTCGGCATCGGCGCGCATGCTGCGGAACTTGTGGACACGGAAAATCTTGCCATCCTTGCCGACCCGCTCCTGCGAATAGAACACGGGGTTGCGGTCTTCCAGCCACACGGCCAGCGCTGCGCCGAGCATGATCGGGAACGTGACGGCCATGATCAGGGTGCTGCAGATCAGGTCAAACCCGCGCTTCATGAAGATGCGGATGAAACTCTGGTCAAAGCCACCGCCGAACACCAGCCAGCTCGGCTGCAGCGAGTCAACCCGGATCTGGCAGGTTTCGCGCTCGAAGAACGTGGCGGCATCGGTGACCTTCACGCCTTGCAGCTTGCAATCGAGCAGTTCCTTGATCGGGAAGCTGCCGCGCTTGTTTTGCACCGATACGACGATTTCCTGCGCGCCATATTGGGTCGCCATCTTGACGAGCGAGTCGCCTTCGCGCACCTTGAGCACGTCAGCGGCCGGCACGCACATGTCATCGCTACCCACTGGAATGAAGCCGACGACCTTGTAGCGGTGGTAGCTGTTCTTGTTGACAGCCAGGTCACTGCATTCCTTGGCCAGCGCGCCATTGCCCAGGAACAGGATGCGCGACTGCATCAGGCGCAGTTCAGACGTCTTGAAGAAAATGATGCGCGCGACGAAGATCCCGGCCGCTGCAAGGCCAAAGCCCAGCAACAGGATGCCACGACCAAAGTACAAGTCGGGCGCCACATAGAACACCAGCGTCAGGATCAGGAAACCCATCAGGAATGCCGGCATCAGCTTCATGAAGAACGGATGGCGCAAGCCCTCGTCGAAATCGAGCTGGTACATGCCCATGGCGCTCATGCTGAAGCTGACCGCCACGGCAAACGCGACGGCCGAAGCCAGGAAGTGATCAAACTGGTCGCTCGTGAGCGGTGCGCCAATGTCGAGAAAACGCATGGCTGCGCCTGCATAGGCAGCGCCTAACAGGATCAATATTTCCACAAATAGCAGGACGAAAACGATCTTCGACACGTAGTGGTTAGAGATCCGAAACATGTTATTCCCCAGAATTGTTTATGACGCTTGCCTGCTGAGAAGCCAGGCGCTTGCTTTGCATGCGCCACACGACCGTCTCCCTACCGTCGATGATGCCGGTAGTAACAAGATGCATTGAGTTGTTTGTTGAAGCAATTAATCACGGCATTGCGCAGCATCGGCACCATGCCGGTACGATCGAGCAAAGCCCCCATCATTTCAGGCGCAGGGCAAGTACCGCGACGACGTCAGGCAAGAGAACCGGTCAACTAGATCGATGTAATGGCTGGCCCGACATCGTCAGACCATACTCTTTTAAACATTGATTTCGCTTCACTCTTTTGACATATTTTTAACATTCAATATAGCATGGAAACACCTTGTTACTCAACGACGCTGTACTGTCGCGTCAGCTTGGTGCAACACACATCACCACATCGTTCACCAACGAGATGTTACTACAACTACCTCGCTTAATTCCGTAGTGCAATAAAGTTCAAGATTTTAGCACTGACTGTTGAGCATGCACTGGAAGACATGCAATCGTGCGCTGCTATCCGGCGCCAGGCTGATCTCTACCGCAGACATTTCTTAGACCTTCACAACCGTGGCAGGATCGTCGCTATTGCTGCGTTGCGCTCCTGAGACAGGCGTCCGTGCTCTGGCGCCCCCACCGATCATGACCTCGAACACCCGCGGCATGGTGGCCATGGCCACCTTGTACACAGCGATCAGCAAGGCGCTCACGGCGATCGGCGCCAATACCCAGTACACCGGGTAAGGGATAGCGCTGCCGTAGCGCCCGTACACGACCCAAGTCAGCAGTAATACCGGCGCGTGCGCCAGAAACAGAAAGAAACTATATTTACTCATGCCAACCAGCCATGCGCCAAGCGGCGTACGCACGATCCAGACGGTAGCAGGCCAGATCAGAAATGGCGCCACCAGGCGCAGGTAAGTAGTATTTCCAACCCGAAAATGCACGACAGCGGCGCAGGCTAGTACAAAGGCAACAAAACAAATTGCGCCATAACGATCGAGCGCACACAAATTCCAGCGACGCACTGCCACCATGCCACCCACGTAGAACAACACCGCCATCAGGTCACGCAACAGCAGATTGCCATCAAAATTGCCCATGAAGATGATCGACACGAGCACCAGTCCCAGCCACATGTAACGACGCAGCAACCACCCGAACAGTGGTGCCAACAGGATCAACACGATCAGATCACGAAGAAAATTGAGAGGATAGTTGATCGGCGACCCCATCAGCCCAAACGCGGCATTGAGCCAGCGCACTGGATCGAATGGCCACAAATTTGCTGACAACTCCATTCCTGCAAACATTTCCGCGCTCAAGGCGAGTGGCAGCAAGGTCAAATTAAAGATCAAGAACGGTACCAGGATAGTGCGCGCTTTCTTGGTGATGCAACGTGCGGGTTCGCAGTCGATGCCCGAACCAAACAGCAGAAAGCCTGAAATGACCGTTAGGACCGGGACGCTGGCCCGAAATACAGCCAACTGGAAAAATGCTTTGACTGTGTCAAACCAGCCAGGGCCGACTTCGGCCATGGGGACATAGGCAGGTGTATGCAGCACGATGACGCCAAAGATCATGACAAAGCGCAGCAGCGCGATACGGTCACGGACGCCATGGGCAATCGTCATGAAAGGCCTTTCGAGGTACAGGGGAGTGCCGCAAGGCGGACATGGTGACGCGAGTATCCAGGTGATCTCAACAACCTGTACATCGACATGATATTGCGAAGAGCACAATAGCTGTAGACATATTAAATGTCAATTGTGCGCATATTTACACAGATAAACAGGAATGGCGAACAAACAAGCTGTTCGCGAAAACACGGTCAGGGCACGAGAGAAGAAGCGTTACGGACATCGGTGCGGCTACAAGGCCTCAGACCGTACGGGCAAAACGACAACACCAGGAATACGATCCATGCTGCAATACGGGAAATCATGCCGGCATGACATTAGCAGGTGCCTGGAAGCCGCAAATTCAGTGAGAGCGATCAGTAATTTTTAACAAACGTACAAGTGTTGCGACTCATCACCTTGCTGCTGGGAGGCGCACTGAGAGCGGAAATTTCAGCTATCGCAGTCTTCCAATGGACGAAATTGTGATATCCCCCCGTTAATAATAACCCGATCAGCAGCAGGGAGACCCCGGCACGGGTATAACGGGAAATGGCCAGCGCGCCATATGCAAATACGACGATCAAGAACGGCAGCGCACTACCAACATAAACAAATGTCTCTTGCCCATAGATGACATGCAGTGCAGTCAAGAAAGCCAACGACCCGGCTATCGCCAACAGCAGTCTGTCCTGACCGGTAGCGCGCGTGAACAAGGCGCCATCATCAGACCTCTGTAAAGTCCTCTTGCACGCCATGACGATGGTGCCCAGCCCAGCCAAAAGAAATATAGCCACCAGTGAGAGGGCTACAAAAGCCGTCGTGCCAGCCTGACGCCAACTGGCTTGCTGCACGGTCAGTACCGTCTCAGTAGCGTTCATTGCATGCCGGGAGAAGTCAGGCATCACTACACCTCCCAGATACAGGATCGATAGAACCTGACGGATGCGGTCGACGGACAGGCCGACGAAGAAGGTGGTTTCCTCCTGAACAGCCGCAGGCAGAAAAAACAAGCCCGAGCGGGGAAATGCAAGTCGCTGCAGTACCGACAAGATGCCAACCACAGCTACCGCAAAGATCGCGATACGCACGGTTCGCTTGATCCCCTGAGATTGGAGCGCGATGAACAGCGCCACCACCAGGTTGGTGACGGTAACGGAGAATGCCAGTGCAGTGCCAGCGACCCAATTTGTCAGCGTTGCCTTTTCTTGCTTTGCTTCGCGCGCGGCCAAGTACAGCACAATCGAAAATACCGTAAACGTATATGCATAACTTTCCGGGATGGTAAACCACATGAAGGAAGATGAACTCGTCAGTGCAATACCCGTAAGCAACACCGCGTTCAGCCTGTTCAAACCAACCAGATTGAGCGCCGAGAAGAGAAAAGCCATACCGACTGCGGGAATTAGCGCGACCTGTACTCGCACTGCCATGCCAATCTCAATCTGCATGGCGGCGAGCAGATTAGGGATGGGATAACTTAAAAATGAAAACAAAGGATGCACCTTGTTGCGCCAGTGGTCGTTGGCATAACGGTCAACCATCTGACAAAGATACCGAGGTACGTCAGCATCAAACCAGACATTGTCAAGCCCAAGATGGAACCGGGTGGGCGAGAAATAGCCTGTCGCAAAAAATATCAATACAAACGAAAATAGGAAAATAGCCAAAGGGAGAAGCAGTTGGCGCGTCCGCTCGATCGGCTTGATTGGGCCAATGCAGGATTGGTGCATATGCGTGGTAGTCATGGCTGTCAAACTAACGGGTGATAAGCACTGCACCGGCAACCACGAGTAACGTACCTGCCACGCGGAGGGGCTGCAGCGGCTCGCCAAGCAAGACGATCGCCAATCCCATCGTGACGATAAAACCAAAAGCGACAAACGGGTAAGCGACGCTGACATCGACACGTGACAAAACGAACAGCCAAAGCACTGCACCCAGTGCATAAAGTGACAGGCCGCCGATCACATAAGGATTGGTTGCAATGGCAGTTATCGTTGATGCCGTGCCCTGCCCCAATGCAGCCGAGACTGTCGAGGATGACATACCCTGCTTGAGTGCTATCTGCGCGAGCGCTGAAATCAGCACGCTACTGAAGATAAGAATAAAAGTACTGAATGCCATGCAAAACCCCGAGAAATCAAATATCAAATCGAAACGAAGCGTGCTCCGATAGTAAAGGCAACCATTGCAGCAATTGTCATGCGACAGCCCCGATCCTTGATTGCGTAGACCAACGGGTCGTCGTGCATTTCGGCGCGTGAAGTTTTTACCCATAAACGCGATAACCAATAAAGCATCGCCAGAACAACTCCCCAAAGCAACGTGGGGTTGACGTAATTTGACTGGGTATCAGCGGCCTGAATAAACAGGCAAAATACGACGACCGACGAGAGAGACGCGCCAATCCCGAGGGGCCACAGGACAGCGAGGTCAGTCACACGGTAATCTCGGCCAGCCGTCACTTTGCCATTGCATTGCTGCAGGGAGATCAGTTCGGCGCAACGTTTTAGAATGGCCAGACTGTAAAAGATGAGCAGGGAAAAAGCCAGTAACCAAGTGCTGACTGTTTCCTCGAGCGCGAGCGCGCCGGCAAGAATACGAACTGTGTAGAGAACAGCAAGCATAAGTACATCGATCAGTACGTAATGCTTGAGAACCAGGCTGTACGAGGTAGTCAGAACAATGTATGCCACCAAGATAGTCAGAAACTGTGTGGAGATCAAACAGGCAAGAACAAGGCCAGTACTCATCAGTGCACAAGCTGCAAGGATCGCGCTTGGGATCGAGATCGCGCCGCTGGCCATTGGACGCTTGCATTTGCGCGGATGGCGCCTGTCGCTTTCAAGATCGACCAAATCGTTCCAAATGTAGGTAGCGGAAGCTGCCAGAGAAAACGCAATGAATCCTGCGATTACCGGAATCAACTTCGATACATTGTTAAACGAAAAGGCGGTAAGTAGGGGAACGAAAATCAGGGTATTCTTGAGCCATTGATGAACACGAAACGCCTTCATCCAAACCAGCATGGATAGGTTCGAGCGCGCAAATACCTGTTCGATTCGGCAGGTTTTTTCGACCTGCCGGGCAACCGCTGGGGATACCCCGACGAGAATAGCGCCAGTGGCCTCCAACCAGATTGGCAAGTCGGCATTGCTGTCTCCAGCATAGACAAACTTTGCACCCACCAACTTGCGAATTTCGGCCAACTTGGCATGACCCTTGAGGTTGGCGCCATCCTGAGTGGCCAAGACGTGGTCGAACAATCCCAAATAATCGCTGACGCGACCCGCGATCGAGTGATGAGCGGCCGTGGCGAGTACTATATGCCGACCGGTCGCACGCTGCGAGCGCAGGTAGTCGAGCAGATCATGATTGTAGGGAAGAGAGTCTGCCGGGAGAATAACAAACTGTGAAACATAAGCTTTGAAAGCAGCACGACCACGTAACAATGCAGACATTGCGCCAAATAGCCGCCACGGCGCGTTGCGAAACAGTAGCAGTAACGACTCGAACAGCGTATCGGTTCGCACCAGCGTACCGTCGAGATCGACGATTAATGGCTCCGTCGTCAGTTGGCGTTCGAGTGAAAGACGATCCATGCCCGCATTAACCGAAAACATATGTATGACTGACTTTTTATGAGCGGCGAAATCGTGTCTCGCCGGCGTTGTAATTTAACATGTGCCAGATACAGCACGTGGATTATCGCACGCTCATACAATTTTGAAAAAAATTGTGCACCCCTATTTAATTTTTTCGCATTAAAAGTGCACAGCTGCCGTAGGAGACTTCTCCAAGGTGGGTGGAAATCCGGACCTCCGGCTGAGCGATTCTTGAAGACCACAGAATCGATTTTCGTCAGCACGCAGACAACGAATTCGATCTTGCGGTGCACTGGGCATACATCTTCTTGAAAGATGAATTTTGCTTTCTCAGCTCTGTTAGATGTGCTGTCAGCAAGGCTTCCATGCCGCAGAACTCCGAGCACTACTTGCAGAAAATAACGCGGCCAATGTCATTATCGCAGTTCAGTTCGGTATAGGCTGCTGCCGTCAACTCGTTTGAAAAAATGATCTGACTGCGCTAGTCCCCTGCGAAGAAATAATAGACGCTGTTAAAGCAGGTGAAGGAGAACGAGACATGATGGCTCCCATCCCGCTAAAAGGTGGGGAAAAGAAGTCTTGAATATTTTAATAAAAGAAATTTTCCTACAGTCTGGCTTAGCCACACTCTATCAAGCGCTTGCTCGTCCAAGCCAAGGGCGACTTGCTTAACCCAGGGTACGCATGTCCAATTTTTGAACTTCAGGGTTCAAGAGCGAATAGCTGAAGCGCAGAGAAGCATGACACGGTGGTCAGCACAGGCATCGCGCTTTTGATGTGGCAGGTCTGTCTACCTGTCTTTGCGCAACCGCATCCAGTACAGTCGTTAAGGGCTGCATGGACAAATTGCATACGGGAGTCGCGTTCTGGAGCTTGAGAAGCTGAATGCGAAGTGGGTGTAGACCAGGTGGGACGCAGTGACTCGGTGTGATGACAGGCCACGTGGCTGCAAGCTGTCCATCAACGGCCCGGCAAGGTATCGATGTTCTTGTTGAAATGGTGCGGCTGGCTGGAATCGAACCAGCGACCCTTGGCTTCGGAGGCCAATACTCTATCCACTGAGCTACAGCCGCACTGTCAAGCGTAGCGAAGGATACATTCTTTCGTCGAGTACGTCCATGGGCAGCACCAGAAAAACCCTGGCATCAATACAGGTTTACACTATAATAAGATGCTCGACGGCACTTGCAAAAAAGCCACTAGATCGCAGCGCCTCAGTGGCCGGTTTTTTTAATTGAATTAAGGAAATCATGAGCGACGCACAGCACGACCACGAATCCCTCATTCGCACGCCAAAACAGCTGGTCATCGCCGTCGCGGGATTTTTCTTAGTCATTGTCCTTGGCATCATTCTGTTAGTTACCTTCGTGACGAGCTCCTCAACCAGGGGCGCGGGCACTGACAGCCAGAGCGTCGAGGCGATCGCCGCACGCATCCGCCCTGTCTCCGACGCAAACTTTACGCTGCGTGACGCCAACGCACCGCGCATCCTGCTGGCAGGTAGCGCGGTCTATGCCGCCACATGCGCAGCTTGCCATGACAAGGGACTGGCGGGCGCGCCGAAGACTGGCGACAACAATGCTTGGGCGGCACGCTTGGCTCAAGGCTATGACACTGTGTTTAAACATGCTGTCGAAGGCATCCGCGCGATGCCAGCCAAGGGCGGTAACCCCGATCTCGACGATCTGGAAGTGGCGCGCGCCGTCGTGTTCATGACAAATCAGAGTGGCGCAAGCTTCAAGGAGCCGGTCGAACCCGCGCGCACCGTTGCACCGGCGAGCGTGGCCGATTCAAAAAGTGGCTCCGCGCCAGCGCCAGCGCCAGTGAATTCGGCTCTCGTCACAATGAGTGCGCCGGTTGCAGGACCTGCCGTGGTGAGCGCGCATAGCGGCAAGAAAGCCTACGACACGGCATGTATCGCCTGCCACGGTGCTGGCATCGCGGGTGCGCCCAAATTCGGTGACAAGTCCGCATGGAGCGCGCGAGTTGATCAAGGGGTTGCTGTCATGTACGAGCACGCGATCAAGGGTTTTCAAGGAAAAGCAGGCGTCATGCCGCCTAAAGGCGGCAGCACTCTCCCCGACGCCGAGGTCAAGGCGGCAGTGGACTACATGGTTTCTGCTTTGAAGTAAGTGTTCATCACATATTCACATCGCATCAGAATCGATCAATTGTTTCTCAGCAGACCAATAAAGACGTTCAACTGAATATGTTCATTATTGTTCAAATACATCTTATGTTGTATGCGTGCAACTTAGAGACGAAGACTGAAATAATTTCGCTCTGACTAGAGTAACAACTTTCTTGTCACTGCCTCAAGATCGCCCACGTATGTCAGCTGGGCCGGTATTTCTCCACACCCCTGCACTAACGAACAGATCGGATAACTTCCGCGCTGATCGATCGCATTGATTGCATCAGCATTTGCTGCCTGGTCAGATAACTAAAAAACGCCTGATTAACAGCTCAACCGTGTCCATGCAGCCGCCTGATTTTTAATTAAAAAACGACGGCGCAATCAATCACACATGAGTTCCCTTACGCCCAGCCATCGGTACTCCGGCTGCGGCAGCAATGGGTAAAACTACGTCATTTTCATAGGCAACGCCATACGGCGTGCCCGGTCTTGGCCATCTTCGCGGAGGGCATTGCCACCGTTAGCACAAGATGAACAACGGTGCATCAGGCGCCTGCCCAGATTTGCCACTCCCTGAAATTCATACAGTTTCTCAATGTACCGAGTTCAATATATTTCCTATCTTCATAGTGTATTAGACAGCTAATAAAAATCGTTGAATCAATCAGCGCACGGGACACAAGCAATTCGATTCAACAATCAAATTGAGCGCGAAAACCGTTTTCATCCCGGCATATGACTTGCCAAAAATATAGGGTTTATTAGTTGCCGATTTACCCTTTCCATTGTTAATTATTAAATATTACAAGAATATAAAGTCACAATTCGTTACAAACTGACCGTCAGAAACATCGTATTCTTAAAAACTTTCCCACCGGATAAATTCCTACATGGAATTTTTATAGGATAATTCCCATGCAATCTCTCGGCACCGTGAAGTTCAATTCTTCTACTTTCCGTTACACTGCGCTGCTGATGTCGCTGGCAGTTACTGGTAGCGTTTCAGCCGCCACCTTGTCAGTTGGTCCAGGAAAAACTTACGCAGCACCATGTGCTGCTTTCGCCAAGGCGCAAACTGGCGATATCGTCGAGATTGCAGGCAACAAGACGTATAGCGGCGATGTGTGCGCCATCAACGCAAACGATCTGACTATCCGTGGCGTCAATGGCCGTCCAAAAATTGATGCTGCTGGAAAAAATGCGCAGGGCAAGGGAATCTGGGTTGTCAAAGGCAACAATATCAAGATTGAAAACGTAGAAATGTACGGTGCAAAAGTTCCTGACCAGAATGGCGCTGCACTTCGTCTGGAGGGTACCCACTTCACGCTGCGTTCTTCGTACCTGCACAACAATGAAAACGGTATCCTCACTAACGCTAATACGAACAGCAACATCGTGGTGGAATACAGCGAGTTCGCCTTCAATGGCATTGGCGATGGCCGGACCCATAATCTGTATGTGGGTAACGTTGCCAGCCTAAATTTCCGTTACAACTATTCACACGATGCCAAGGTCGGCCACAATCTGAAATCGCGTGCCAAGCTCAACACGATCAGCTACAACCGTTTTTCAAGCACAACGGGCAATCCAAGCTACGAGATCGATTTGCCAAACGGCGGCACGTCGTATGTGATTGGCAACGTGATTCACCAGCCGTCCAACTACAGCAATCCAGGCATGCTGGCCTATGCACTTGAAGGCGCCACCAATCCGGGCCAGGACCTGTATGTTGTCAACAACACTTTCCTGAACGATAACAGCTCGCGCGGCACGTTCGTGCTTGTTAACAACAAGATCACCACGCCAGTACTGCTGCAAAATAATATTTTTGGCGGTACGGGCACGGTCACGAGTCAAGAAAACGCGATCAAAAAAAGTAACTTCCAGTCCGTGGCGCCTGGATTCATCAACCGTCTCCTGTTTGATCTGCACCCGCTCGCCAATGTTCTTTTGATTAACGCCGGTACTGCCCCCGGTAAGTCAGCCAGCGGCGTCGATTTGACGCCAATTGCCCAATACAGGCATACGGCATCGAGCGAAGGCCGTCCGCAATCCGGTGCACTCGATATCGGTGCGTATGAAGCTGGTATCCCCACGACGGTCCCGACGCCAACGCCTGAACCAACCCCGGAACCAGCACCGACCCCTGTCCCATCGGACTGGACGTTCTGTGCGAATGAAGGGGGTACCTGTACCTTCAGCGGCACGCGCGAAGTACGTTACGGCTTGCCCGGTTATTACAATACAAAAGTCTTTACTGGCTCGGTCCTCTGCAACAACGCGGTATTTGGCGATCCGAAGAAGGCCACCAACAAAACGTGCAGCTTTGCTGGCACCGCATCGACGGCACCTGCGCCTGCACCTGCACCGGCGCCTGCACCTGCCCCGACCCCGACGCCGGCAGTCACCTGGACCCATTGCTCGACCGAGGGTGGTACCTGTTCGTTCACTGGCACCCGTGAAGTACGTTATGGTGCACCGGGCTACTACAACTTCAAGACCTTGACGTCACGCACTGCCTGCACCAATGCCGTATTCGGCGATCCAAAAAAGAGTACAGCCAAAACCTGCAGCTACTCGAGCTTGGCGCGGTAACCTGCTTGGCAGCACAATAGAAAAAGGGCCGCGCGAGCGGCCCTTCCTGCATTCATTATCAGATACAACGCTGCCGGGAGACTCCCGGCTGCGCAGTCTTACCAGATAATCACGCGATCCTTCGGCGCCAGGTACATCTTGTCACCAGCCTTGACCTTGAACGCTTCGTAGAAACCAGGCTGGTTCTTCAGCGTGCCATTGGCGCGGTATTGCGCCGGCGAGTGCGGGTCGGTCTTGATCTGCGCGATCTGCGCCGGCTCGCGCATCTTCGTGCGCCACACCTGGCCCCAACCCATATAGAAGCGCTGGTCGCCGGTGAGACCGTCGATCACGGGCGCTGTTTTGCCCTTGAGCGAGATCTTGTAGGCCTTGTAGGCAATCGCCAGACCCGAGTTGTCGCCGATATTTTCGCCGAGCGTCAGTTCACCATTCACGTTATAGCCTTCGAGCGGGCTGAACGCAGCGTACTGAGCGATCAGGGCCTTGGTCTTTTCGCCGAAACGCTTGCCGTCTTCTTCGGTCCACCAGTTGCGCATATTGCCGTCGCCGTCGTACTGCGAACCCTGGTCATCAAAGCCGTGGCTGATTTCGTGGCCGATCACGGCGCCAATGCCGCCGTAGTTGACTGCGTCGTCGGCCTTCGCATCGAAGAACGGCGGTTGCAGGATCGCGGCCGGGAACACGATTTCGTTCAGTTCCGGGTTGTAGTAGGCGTTGACGGTTTGCGGCGTCATGCCCCACTCGTCGCGGTCGATCGGTTTGCCCAGTTTGTTCAGTTCGCGGTTGTATTCGACGTCGCGCGAGCGCATCACGTTGCCCACCAGGTCATCGCGCTTGACGGTCAGCGCCGTGTATTCCTTCCACTTGTTCGGGTAACCGATCTTCGGCGTGAACTTGGCCAGCTTGGTTTGCGCTTCCTTCTTGGTCGCCGGGCTCATCCAGTCGAGCGTGTCGATCGAATCCTTGTAGGCCGCCAGCAGGTTGTTGACCAGCACTTCCATGCGCGCCTTGCGCTCGGCCGGGAAATGGTCTTTCACGTACAGCTTGCCCACGGCATCGCCCAGGCTGCCTTCCAGCGTCGAGACGCCGCGCTTCCAGCGTGGTTCCAGTTCAGGAATGCCGGCCAGCGTGGTGCCGTTGAACGAGAAGCGCTGGTCAACGAAGGCTTTCGACAGGTAGTTCGCGTAGCTGTTGACGGTCTGGAATTGCAGATATGCTTTCCAGGTCGCCAGCGGCACGCTGTTCAGGACGTCGGTGAACCCTTTCAGGTAGGTCGGCTGGCTGACGATCAGATACGTCGCCTTGCCCTGCAGGCCCGAGGCTTTCAGCCACGTGTTCCAGTCGTAGCCCGGCGCCATTGCGGCCAGCTTGCTGAACTCGACCTTGTTATAGGTCTTGATCGGATCGCGGTTCTCGACCTTGGTCCACTGCACCTTGGCCAGTCGGGTTTCCAGGTCGAGGATGGCTTTCGCGTCAGCGGCGGCGGTCTTGCTGCCGGCCAGCGCCAGCATCTTCTCGATGTGCACCTGGTACTTGGCGCGCACGTCCGCCAGCTTGGCGTCGTCCTGCTTCAGGTAATAGTCGCGGTCGGGCATGCCCAGGCCTGACTGGTACAGGTCGGCGACATACTTGGTCGAATCCTTGGCATCCTGGTGGATGAAGAACGTGAACGGCACGGTCACGCCGGCACGATTCAGGTTGGCGAACAGCGCCGGCAGTTCGGCCTTGCTCTTGATCGCCGCGATCTTGTTCATCTCGCCCTTGAGCGGCGTGGCGCCCAGCTGCTCGAGGCGCGCTTCGTCCATGTAGCTGGCGTAGAAGTCGCCGATCTTGCGCGCTTCGCTGCCGGCAGCAGCGTTCTTGTCAGCGGCGGTGCGCTCGATGATCGCGCGCAGTTGCGGCAGCGTGTCATCGCGCAGCTGGTGGAACGCGCCCCAGGTCGACTTGTCGGCCGGGATCTCGACGCTCTTGAGCCACTTGCCGTTGAGGTGTTCGAAGAAATCGTCCTGGGCGCGCACGGACGGTTCGATGTACTGCGTCGCAATGCCGGACGATGCACCGGCTGGCGCAGTAGCGGTAGCGGCGGTGGCCTGGGCCAGCGCCAGCGGCGCGATGAACGACGTGGTCAATACCAGCGCTGCTGCGCTGATCAGTTTTCGTTGCATGTTATCTCTCTTTGTTAGTTTGTGAGTGCAATGCAAAAGGCCGGCGCTCGTGACGCCGGCCCCTTGTCATGGAACCTTACCAGATGATGACGCGGTCTTCAGGCGGCAGGTACATCTTGTCGCCCGGTTTCACGTTGAACGCCTCGTAGAACTCAGGCATGTTCGACACGGTGCCGTTGGCGCGGAACTGGCCCGGCGAGTGCGGATCGGTCTTCACCTGATTGATCTGCTGCGCTTCACGCATCTTCGAGCGCCACACCTGGCCAAAGCCCATGAAGAAGCGCTGGTCACCCGTCAGGCCATCGATCACCGGCGCCGGCTTGCCGGCCAGCGACAATTTATAGGCCTTGTAGCCGATCGACAGGCCGGCGTTGTCGCCGATGTTCTCGCCCAGCGTCAGTTCGCCGTTCACGTTGTAGCCCGGCAGCGGCGCGTAGCCGTTGAACTGCTTGACCAGCTTGTCGGTGCGGGCCTTGAAGGCGGCGCGGTCTTCGGCCGTCCACCAGTCGCGCAGATTGCCGTCGCCATCGGACTGGCTGCCCTTGTCGTCGAAACCGTGGCCGATTTCGTGGCCGATCACGGCGCCGATGGCGCCGTAGTTGACCGCGTCGTCGGCGCGCATGTCGAAGAATGGCGGCTGCAGGATCGCGGCCGGGAACACGATCTCGTTCATCGTGCTGCGGTAGTAGGCGTTGATCGTCTGCGGCGTCATGCCCCACTCGGTATGGTCGATCGGCTTGCCGAGCTTGTCGATGTTGTAGTTGTAGGCGAAGGTCGATGCACGCATCGCATTGGCCACCAGGTCATCGCGCTTGATCGTCAGGCGCGAATAATCGCGCCACTTGTCCGGGTAGCCGATCTTCGGCGTGAACTTGGCCAGCTTGGCGCGTGCTTCCTTCTTGGTCGCCGGGCTCATCCACTCCAGGTTGTCGATCGACTGGCCGTAGGCGATGATCAGGTTCTTGACCAGCTGTTCCATACGTTCTTTGCGCTCGGCCGGGAAATGCTCGGCCACGTACAGCTTGCCCAGTGCCTCGCCCAGCGTGCCTTCGACGGTCGACACGCCGCGCTTCCAGCTCGGACGCTGCTCGGCCACGCCGGTCAGCGCGGTGCCGTAGAACGCGAAGTTCTCGTCGACGAACGCCTTCGACAGGTACGGCGCGTATTCGCGCAGCAGCTGCCATTCGAAGTACGACTTGAGCGTGGCCAGGTCGGTCTTGGCCAGCAGCGCATCGAAGCCCGTGAAGTAGCTTGGCTGGTTGACGATGATGGTATCGATCTTGTTGCCCACGCCGGCGGCGGCCAGCGCGCCCTTCCAGTCGTAGCCCGGCGCCAGCTTGGCGAGTTCGGCCACCGTCATCTTGTTGTAGCGCTTGACCGGATCGCGGTTCTCGACCTTGGTCCACTGGACCTTGGCCAGATCGGTCTCGAAGTCGACGATCGCCTTGGCCTGCGCGGCGGCGTTCTTTTCGCCGGCCAGCGCCAGCATCTTCTCGACGTGCACCTGGTACTTGGCGCGAATCTCGGCCAGCTTGGCGTCATCTGCCTTCAGGTAGTAGTCACGGTCGGGCATGCCCAGGCCACTCTGGCTGATGTAGGTTGCGTGGCGGGTCGACTCGCGCATGTCCTGGCCGACGTAGATGCCGTACGGGCTGGCCACGCCGATCTTGCCCAGGTGAGCGGCCAGCGCCGGAATGCCTTTCTTGTCCTTGAGCGCGCGGATGCGCGACAGCTCGCCCGTCAGCGGCTTGTAGCCGAGCGCTTCGCGGCGCGCGTCATCCATGAAGCTGGCGTACAGGTCGCCGATCTTCTTCGCTTCGGTGCCTGCCTTGGCGCCAGTGTCCTTCTGCGCCGCCTCGATGATCGCCAGCAGTTGCGGCGTGGTGTCTTCGCGCAGCTTCATGAAGGTGCCCCAGCTCGAGCGGTCACCCGGGATCTCGGTCTCTTTCAGCCACTTGCCGTTCAGGTGTGTGAAGAAGTCGTCCTGCGGACGCACGCTGTTGTCGATGTACTGGGTGTCGATGCCGGAGATGACGCCGGCCGGTGCGGTGGCAGTGGCCGGCGCTGCAGCGGCCGCAGGCGCGGCGTCGGCGGCGATCGCCGGTGCGGCAAAGGCTGCCGCCAGGGACAGAGTCAGGGTACTCAGGAGAAGTCGCTTCACGGGTAAGTCCTTGGTTGCTAAGTGTTCGCAGGGATAAACAACGTCTGACCGGTCGCGCCTGCTGCGTGCCGGCAAAAGAACATTCTAGCGGGTGGACTTGCAACGGCGCTGGCCGTGATGATTTTTTTACTTTTCGATACACGCAGGCGGGTGAATCTCGCGTATGCATGTGTTGGAAGGTGACAACAGGATGACACAGGCAAAAAAAATCCCGCGGCAGTAAAGCCGCGGGACAAGACCACTTCAAGAGTGGAGAGAGAGAAAAACTAGTCACGACTATAGGTGCGCACTGTTGTACCGGGCGCCAATCTTACATTTGCTTACCCTCGCTAACGGCGTGTAACAAATCGTTATTCGTGCCAATTCATTCGATGTTCCGTATTTGGATAACGGTATGCGATATGGCGGGGACCAGGGGACTGCCAACAACAGCCTGCGAACCGGTTTATACTCCGCTTGCGCAACCTCAGGCATACCACAGCGCCGCGGGTTCCACGATCGGCGCGCGCTGCCACAATGGATCACATGGGTTCCACCTTCAAGAATGGCTGCCTGATCGGCCTGGGCATCGTTGCCGGCGTTGGCCTGACGATGCAGTTTTCCGCCCTCTCCTTCAAACCGTCGCTCGAATCGAGCATGCCGGTGGCCGAGTTGCGCGAACTGGCCGACGTCGTCGGCATCATCAAGACCAGCTACGTCGAGCCGGTTCAGGACAAGGCCCTGCTGTCGCAGGCAATCACCGGCATGGTGGCGTCGCTCGATCCGCACTCGGCCTACCTCGACGCGCGCGCATTTCGCGAACTGCGCGAAGGCACCGAAGGCCGCTTCGTCGGCCTGGGCATCGAGATCAGCGTCAGCGAAGACGGCTACATCGAGATCATCAGCCCGATGGAAGATTCACCGGCCTACCATGCCGGCATCAAGGAGGGCGACCTGATCACGCGCATCGACGGTCACCCTGTGCAGGGCACGCCGATCGACGACGCCATCAAGCGCATGCGCGGCGAACCAGGCACGCGCGTGACGCTGACCATCGTGCGCAAGTCGGCGCCGGCGCCACTCACCGTCACCGTCGAGCGGCGCGAGATCGTCCAGAAAAGTGTCAAGGCCAGGATGGTCGAACCGGGTTACGCCTGGCTGCGCGTGGCGCAGTTCCAGGAGCCGACCGTGGACGACATGGCCGCCAAGCTGCAGGCGCTGTACCGCGAAGACCCCGACCTGAAAGGCCTGGTGCTCGACCTGCGCAACGATCCCGGCGGCCTGCTGCAGGGCGCGATCGGCGTGGCCGCTGCGTTCTTGCCGAACAACGCCGAAATCGTTTCGACCAACGGCCAGCTGGCCGACTCGCGCCAGCGCTTCTATGGCCGGCCCGAGTTCTACATGCTGCGCAGCGGCGCCGATCCGCTGGCAAGCCTGCCATCGGCATTCAAGAAGCTGCCGATGGTCGTGCTGGTCAATACCGGTTCAGCCTCGGCCTCCGAAATCGTCGCCGGCGCACTACAGGATTACAAGCGCGCGGCCATCCTCGGTAGCCAGACCTTCGGCAAAGGCTCGGTGCAGACGATCCGCCCGATCGGCGGCAATGCCGCCGTCAAGCTGACCACGGCCCGCTACTACACGCCGGCCGGGCGCTCGATCCAGGCGCGCGGCATCCTGCCCGATGTCCCGGTCGATGAATATCCCGACGGCGATGGCCTGAACGCCCTGCGCATGCGCGAAGCCGACCTGCAGCACCACCTGTCCAATGGCGGCGGGGCCGAAGTCGCCACGCGCGACGACGACATCGAAGAGCAGATGCGCCTCCTGAACGCAGCGCGCCAGCGTAAACCGCTCGATTACGGCAGCGCCGACGACTTCCAGCTGGTCCAGGCGCTGCGCCACCTGAAGGGCCAGCCGGTGGTGCTGTCCGGCCGCGCCAAGGGTACGACGCTGGCGCGCCAGGGGCGCTGACGCCAGCGCAGCGCAGCCGGCTTTCTGCCCGGCTTTCTACCCGGCTTTCTACCCGATTCCCACGCTCGCGCCGAGCGTGTAGAATCGGCGCATCTTGCGGCCAAGCGGCCTTATTTTCCTTGAAAGTTTCCCGAACATGATACCTGTCGTCATCAGCGGCACCGGCCTGTTTACCCCACCGCATTCCATCTCGAACGACGAGCTGGTGACCGCCTTCAACGCCTACGTCGACCTGCACAACGCCGAACACGCGACTGCCATCGCCGCCGGCGAGGTGACGGCGCTCGAGCCGTCGAGCAGCGGCTTCATCGAAAAAGCGTCCGGCATCCAGTCGCGCTACGTGATGGAAAAGAGCGGCATTCTCGACCCGGCCCACATGACGGCGCGCATTGCCGACCGCCCGGACGACCAGATTTCGCTGCAGGCCGAGATGTGCGTGGCTGCTGCGCGCGAAGCGCTGGAGCGCGCCGGCAAACAGGCACACGACATCGACATGGTGCTGGTCGCCTGCAGCAACATGCAGCGCGCCTACCCGGCAATGGCCGTTGAAGTGCAAGAAGCGCTCGGCATCGACGGCTTTGGCTTCGACATGAACGTGGCCTGTTCGTCGGCCACGTTCGGCATCGCCACCGCGGTGGATGCGGTGCGCGGCGGGCGCGCCCGCGCAGTGCTGGTGCTGAACCCCGAAATCACCAGCGGCCACCTGAATTTCCGTGACCGCGACAGCCATTTTATTTTTGGCGACGCCTGCACCGCGATCATCATCGAGGCGCAAGCCACGGCCACCGGCGCGCACCAGTGGGAAATCCTCGACAGCCGTCTCAAGACCAGCTTCTCGAACAATATCCGCAACAACTTCGGCTTCATGAACCGCTTCGACGAAGCCGGCGTAGGCCTGCCGGACAAACTGTTCCGCCAGCAGGGCCGCAAGGTGTTCAAGGAAGTCTGCCCGATGGCGGCCGAGACGATCAAGGACACCCTGAGCGCCGCCGGCCTGGGCACCGACGACGTCGCGCGCTACTGGCTGCACCAGGCGAACCTGAACATGAACCTGCTGATCGTGCGCATGCTGCTGGGCCGCGACGCCGAACCCGGCGAAGCGCCGGTGATCCTGGACAGCTACGCCAACACGTCGTCGGCCGGCTCGATCATCGCGTTCCACAAGTACCAGGACGATCTGGCGGCGGGCACCAATGGCGTGATCTGCTCGTTCGGCGCCGGCTATTCGATCGGCTGCGTGGTGGTGCGCAAGCTGTAAGCGCCAGCCTTACAGGCGCGCGGCCAGCACGAACCCTTCGCGAATCGCGCGCTTGGCATCGAGCTCCGCCGCCAGCGCGGCGCCGCCGATCTTGTGGAAACCGGGCCCGCTGCTGCCGGTTGCCTCGGCCGGCATCAGCTCGGCCAGGCTCTCCTGCCCCGCGCAGACAATAACGTTATCCACCGCCAGCACGCGCGCCTGCCCACCGACGGTGATGTGCAGGCCCGCATCATCGATACGGTCGTACTGCACACCTGCCAGCATCGTCACGCCGTTGCGCACCAGCGTTGCGCGATGCACCCAGCCCGACGTCTTGCCCAGCCCCGCGCCCGGGCGCGTGCTCTTGCGCTGCAACAGCCAGACCTGACGCGGCGAATGCGGCGCCACGGGTGCCGTCAAACCACCGGCCGTGGCCACCAGCGGATCGACGCCCCACTCGCCCATCCAGTGCGCGGGCGTCATCGGCAGCGGCACCTGCGGGTCGTGCACGAGGAATTCCCCCATGTCGAACCCGATGCCGCCGGCGCCGATGATCGCCACGCGTGCGCCGACCGGGTGACCGTCGCGCAGCACGTCCAGGTAACTGAGCACCATCGGATGGTCGATGCCGGGAATGGCCGGCTTGCGGGTGCGGATGCCAGTGGCGACGATGACGTCGTCGAAGCCTTCAGCCAGCAAGGCTTCGCGCGTGACCACCGTATTCAGGCGCACGTCGACGCCAAGTAACGCCAGGCGGCGCCCGAAATAACGGATCGTCTCGGCGAATTCTTCCTTGCCCGGCACGCGCATCGCGACATTGAACTGGCCGCCGATGCGGTCCAGTCCATCGAACAGCGTCACACGGTGCCCCCGTTCAGCGGCCACCGTCGCGGCCGACAAACCGGCGGGGCCGGCGCCTACCACGGCGATCCGGCGCGGCTGCGCGGCCGGTCGGATCACCAGTTCGGTCTCGTAACAGGCGCGCGGATTGACGAGGCACGTGGCGCGCTTGTTCGAAAAGGTGTGGTCCAGGCACGCCTGGTTGCAGGCGATGCAGGTATTGATCTCGTCCGCGCGGCCGCCCGCCGCCTTGTTCACGAATTCGGGATCGGCCAAGAACGGCCGCGCCATCGACACCAGGTCGGCGTCGCCGCGCGCCAGCAGGGCTTCGGCCTCGTGCGGCATATTGATGCGGTTCGAGGCCACCACCGGGATGCTGACGGCGGCGCGCAAGCGACTTGCCACCTGCGCGAACGCGGCACGCGGCACCGACGTGACGATGGTCGGAATGCGCGCCTCGTGCCAGCCGTAGCCGGTATTCAGGATCGTCACACCTGCAGCCTCCAGGGCTTTGGCCACGAGCACCACCTCGTCCCACGTGTTGCCACCGTCGACCAGGTCAAGCACCGAATGGCGGTACATCAGAATGAAGTCCGGCCCGACCGCGGCGCGGATACGACGCACGATCTCGACGGCCAGGCGCATGCGGTGTTCGATCGGGCCGCCCCACCCGTCCGTACGGCGGTTGGCGCGCGCGCACAGGAACTGGTTGAGCAGGTAACCTTCGCTGCCCATGATTTCCACGCCGTCGTAACCGGCCTTTTGTGCCAGCCGCGCGCAGCGCACGTAGGCGGCAATCGTCGACTCGATGCCGGATTCGGAAAGCGCCTTGGGCTTGAAGCGCGAGATCGGCGACTTCAGGTTCGACGCCGACACGACGAACGGCTGGTAGCCGTAGCGCCCCGCGTGCAGGATCTGCAGCACGATCTTGCCGCCCTCTTCGTGCACGGCGCGCGTGACGCGCCGGTGATTCGGCACGTCACCAATAAAATTGAGCGTGCCGCCGAACGGCAGCAGCCAGCCCTGGCGGTTGGGCGAAATGCCGCCGGTGACGATCAGACCGACGCCGCCGCGCGCGCGTTCGCGGTAGAACGCGGCGAGCTTGCCGTAGTTGTAGAAGCGGTCTTCGAGCCCGGTGTGCATCGAGCCCATGATCACGCGGTTCTTCAGCGTGGTAAAACCCAGGTCGAGCGGCGCGAGCAGGTGCGCGTAGGCAGAAGAGATAGTCATCGCGGCATTACACCGCGATTTTGTCGAGCCGTGCGTCTAAACACGGCTGACGGGTGTTACGCGAGGTGGCTGTCGCGGTCGCGCAGCTCGGCGAAGCTCTCGATGCTGCCGATCTTGACGACGATCGGGTTCAGGCTCGCGCCCGGCGACATCGAGCGCCATGCGAACTGCCATTCCTTTTCGCGCGCCTGGCCCGCGCTCTTGGTGAAGGCGGCCCCCAGCGGCGAACGGCTGCCGTATTCGATGGCGCCGTCGATGCCGGCCCAGTTGGGCAGCATGCGCTGCACGGCGCGGTGCAGGCGCTCGCCGAATTCTTCGCTATTGTGGATCACGAGGCACGCGTCGCTCGGCGTGATGATGTCGAACAGTGCCTTGTCCCAGGCGGTGGAAAACGACAGGTTCAGAAAGCCGCCGCTGGGCTCGAGGCGGAACTGGCCAAGGCGCAGCGAATTTTCAAGTTCGGTGCGCAGTGCGTAGCGGTGCAGGGTCGGGGGGCGTTGGTAGTCGTGCATGGGATTCTTTCTGGCCGCACCCGCCTTACGGCAGCGGTGCCGGCGGTTGCTGCATCATGATTTGCTGGTGCTGCATGCGCATGAAACGCGACGAGATGAAAATCTCGCGCAAAAAATAGACGAAGCTGCTGATCAGGGCCAGCATCGCCAGCACGAAGCTCGCGGCGATGTACTGGTCGAGCGGGATGCCGGTGGTGTCGCCCGCGAACAGCATCGCGATGACGACGCACACCAGCAGGCCGCAGGCGGTGCTGGAAGCAATCGCGAAGTTGATCAGGTGCGAACGCTGGTACAGCAGTTCGAGCTCGCTGGAAAACTCGGTGTTCGGGCTGACCTTGAGCCGGTCTTCGAGCACGCGCGTGCGGTCGATGATGCGGGCCAGCCGGTTGGTCAGCACGGTCAGCTTGGTGGCCACGCCGGTGAGCAAAAATACGGGTGCGATGGCCAGCTGGATGACGTGGCCGATATCGCTGATCTGGATATTCATGAGAACGCGTTGGTCTTGATGTTGTGTGTCTGGCGTAGTTTAACAGCCGCCGCTCATTCAAAGCACCGGTGGTGCTTGAACTGTTCGGTGGCCGTGACCAGTGCGCGCGCGATGCCGGTTTCGAGTGCGCCATGGCCGGCGTCGGGAATCATCTGCAAGGTCGAACCCGGCCAGGCCCGGTGCAGGCGCCAGGCCGACAGCGGCGGGCAGATCACGTCGTAGCGGCCCTGCACGATCACGGCCGGCAGATGCGCAATGCGCCCGACGTCGCGCACCAGCTGGTCTTCGTCCAGGAACGCGCCGTTGACCATGTAGTGCGCCTCGAGCCGGCCCACGCCCAGGTCAAGCGTGTCGCTGGCGGCTTCTTCGGGCTGCGGCAGCAGAAAGACGCGGCGGCCTTCAAAGCGGCTCCAGGCGCGCGCGGCCGGCCAGAACACATCGGGATCGTGGCACAGCAGGCGGCGCGCGTAGGCGCCCAGTAAATCATCGCGTTCTGCCAGCGGGATCGGCGCGACGAATTCGTCGTACAGCTCGGGATAGAACCAGCGCATGTCGTTGATGAACCAGTCGACTTCGGCGCGTGTGCACAGGAAGATCCCGCGCAGCACGAAGCCCAGGCAGCGCTCCGGATGCGCCTGCCCGTAGGCCAGCGCCAGCGTCGAGCCCCACGAACCGCCGAACACCAGCCAGGTCTTGATGCCGAACAGCACGCGCAGGCGCTCGATGTCGTCGATCAGCAGCTGCGTCGTGTTGTTGCGCCACTCGCCCAGCGGCGTGGATTTGCCGGCGCCGCGCTGATCGAACAGGATCACGCGGTAGGCCGCGGGATCGAAAAAGCGGCGGTGCTGCGGCGACAGCCCGGCGCCGGGGCCGCCGTGCAGGAACAGCACGGGAATGCCATCCGGGTTACCGACTTCTTCCCAGTAGATCGTGTGCAGTTCGTCGACCGCCAGCATCCCGCTGCGAAGCGGCTGGAGCGGCGGGAACAGCGACGGCGGCGTAGCTGGCATTGGGGGCTTTGACGGTCAGTGAATGGGAAAATCGATTGTAACGTACGGGCATGCGATGCAGAAGCAGACGGCATGGTCACGCCGCCTGGCCAAGCACCCAGCCTTCCCAGCGCCCCACCTGCGCGTCAAGCGGCAGGCCTTCGGCGCGGTGGCCGTCGACCACGTCGAGCATGCCGCACAGGCCGACCAGCGCATCGAACTGGTCTTCGCCGCTGGCATGGGTACCGAAGCCGTCGCGGATCGCATCCGCGAGGCCCGGCGCCTGTGCGTGCCCGCGCTGCGCCAGCCAGTCGAGCAATGGGGGCGCAACGGATGCGCGCCCGGCCTGGCTGCGCTTGCTCCACACAGGCCGGCGGCCGATGCCGAGCCGGTGGTAAGTATCGCCCGGGTAGGTCTCGGCCACGATCGTGCGCTCGCCACCGAGCAGGTCGTGCAGCGCGCCGTCGAACGGCCACAGCGCGATGCGCGCGCCCTGCGGTTGCAGCACTTCGCGCCAGCCGGCCAGCGCCGCCTTGCCGACCTGATTGCCGCCCAGTGTCCAGAACAGGCTGCACGCGGCGGGTCGCTGGTTGGTCTTGCGCTCACAGGCGCGCAGCAGGTCGGCGGCATCGGCGTGGCCCAGACCCGTCAGCAAGTGCTCACGCCGGCGGCCACCGGGCCGGACCGGATAGAACGGGCGGTGGATGCCGATGTCGGCGCGGTCATCGCAAACATCGAACCAGCGCTCCCAGGCACCGCTGCCGACAGTGGCCAGCAGCGCGGCAAAATTCTCCAGCCCCGTCGCCGCGCCGTACGCTGCCGGCACGCCAATGGGAAAATCGACGCCCACCAGCACCGGGCCTGGCGCCTCTGAACGCGCCGCCAGCCGCTCCAGGAACGTGGCGGTCACGCCGACCGGCTCGGGCAGGCCAATCTGCCAGCCGGCGCCGTCGGCATCGCGCAGCGCCACCGCCATCCAGCGCTTGCCGGGATGGATGCTCCAGTCGCAGTGCGCAATCACGCGCGGCAATGGCAATGCGTGCTTCACGTCGTCCCCAAAAGAAAAAAGCCGTGTCGCCACGGCTTCAGAATGCTATCTGGCACGATCAAGACATGTGCTGGCCGCCATTGATCGCGATATTCGCGCCCGTGACGAAGGCTGCTTCGTCCGACGACAGATACGCAACCAGACCGGCGACTTCTTCGGGCTTGCCGAGGCGGCCCATCGGAATCTGCGGGATGATCTTGGTTTCCAGCACTTCGCTCGGGATGTCCATCACCATCTTGGTGCCGATATAGCCTGGCGAAATGGTGTTGACGGTCACGCCCTTGCGCGCCACTTCGAGCGCCAGCGCCTTGGTGAAGCCGTGCATGCCGGCCTTGGCCGCCGAGTAGTTGGTCTGGCCGAACGCGCCCTTCTGGCCGTTGACCGACGAAATATTGATGATGCGGCCCCAGCCCCGCTCGACCATGCCATCGCAGACCGGCTTGGTCATATTGAAGACGGAGTCGAGGTTGGTCTTGATCACGGCGTCCCAGTTGACCTTGTCCATTTTCTTGAACGTCATGTCGCGCGTGATGCCGGCGTTATTGACCAGCACATCGACCGGGCCGACGTCGGCGATTACCTGGCGCACGCATTCCTGGGCTGCATCGTAGTCGGAAACGTCGCAGGCATAGGCCTTGAAATCGAAGCCCTGCTCGCGCATGGCGCCAAGCCAGCCCTCGACCTTCGTATTGCCCGGCGAAAAAGTGGTGACGACCTGGTACCCCAGCGCGGCCAGCTTGATGCACACCGCTTCGCCCAGGCCGCCCATGCCGCCGGTTACTAACGCTACTCTAGCCATTGTCTTCTCCAGTTTTATTGTTGGTTGCTACGTCGAAACCGGCGACGGCGCCGGCGCCCGTCCTGGCCGCCCCCGCACGTCACCGCGTTGGATACTGAAAGCGTCAGTCGCGTTCGATCGCCAGCGCCACACCCATGCCGCCGCCGATGCACAGACTGGCGAGACCTTTCTTGGCGTCACGGCGGATCATTTCGTGCAGCAACGTGACCAGGACGCGCGCGCCGGAGGCGCCGATCGGGTGGCCCAGCGCGATGGCGCCGCCATTGACGTTGATCTTGGACGTGTCCCAGCCCATTTCCTTGTTCACGGCAACGGCCTGGGCAGCGAAGGCTTCGTTGATTTCCATGAGGTCGAGGTCTTCGTGGGTCCAGCCGGCCTTTTTGAGGCACAGCTTGGAGGCCGACACCGGGCCCATGCCCATGATCGCCGGGTCCAGCCCGGACGACGAGTAAGCCTTGATGCGCGCCAGCGGGGTCAGGCCCAGCTCGCGTGCTTTCGATGCGCTCATCATGATCACGGCGGCGGCGCCGTCGTTCAGGCCCGATGCATTGCCGGCGGTGACGCTGCCTTCTTTATTGAAGGCGGGTCGCAGGCTGGCCAGCGCTTCGATGGTGCTGCCCTGCTTTGGATACTCGTCGGTGTCGAAGACCGTGGTGCCTTTTTTGGAGACGATCTCGATCGGGATGATTTCGTCCTTGAAGCGGCCTTCTTTCTGGGCCGCCTCGGCCTTGAGCTGCGACTGCAGTGCGAATTCATCCTGCTCGGCGCGCGAAATCTCGTACTTGCGGGCGACGTTTTCCGCCGTCACGCCCATGTGGTACCCGTTGAACGAATCCCACAGGCCATCGTTGATCATGGTGTCGACCAGCTTGGCGTCGCCCATGCGGAAGCCGTCGCGCGAACCGGACAGCACGTGCGGCGAGGCGCTCATGTTCTCTTGCCCGCCGGCGATGACGATGTCGGCATCGCCGCAGCGGATCGCCTGCGTGGCCAGGTGGGTGGCCTTGAGGCCGCTGCCGCAGACCTTGTTGATGGTGTAGCCGGGAACCATTTCGGGCAGGCCGGCCTTGATGAGAGCCTGGCGCGCCGGATTTTGTCCGACACCGGCGGTAAGCACCTGCCCCATGATGACTTCGCTGACAGCGGCAGGATCGATGCCGGTCTTGTCCAGCAGGTGCTTGATGACTTGTGCGCCGAGTTCGGCGGCGGGGATTTTGGCGAGCGTACCGCCGAATTTACCAACTGCGGTGCGGCCAGCGGCCACGATGACGACGTCTTCCATTTCATTCTCCGTTCAACCGGCCTGGGGCCGGCATTATTCAGGACTTCCCTGGGACGGGGCGCAGCTTTGTCGGGTGCGGTGCCCATGCGCATGGGAATAGTGAAGCCCCGACCGCCCGGACTGCCATAAAAAATAGCAGCGGTGATCGAGGGTCGAGGAACCCATGCTGATCTTTAAGCACTGGCAATCTTAGCAGTTTATTCATCAAAAACAAGGTTGCAAGCGCCTGAGCTTGATGTAGAACAGAACTTAATTTCCAACTCGATGCATGTTCAATTGCCACTAGGAATGATGCGTGCGCTTCTGTCCTTTTCTACAATTTTCACAGTAGAATGCACAAGCGCAATGCCAACCACTCTGTTTTATGCCCAAGACCACGCTTCCCATCGAGATCAAGATTTCCACGGTCGTCGCCATTTCGACGATCCTGCACTCGGCAGACCTCGAGGCGATCGATTCCGCACTGGCCTCGATGACGGGCGGCGTGTCGGACTTTTTCGAGGATGAGTTTGCGGTGATCGACGTGAGCGCCTTCACCTCGAGCGCCTGGACGATCGACTGGGCCGCCATCGTGGCGCTGCTCAAGAAATATCGCCTCAACGCTGTTGCCGTACGCGGCGCCAGTCCGTTGATGATTGATGCAATCCGGGCCCAGGGCCTGGCGCTGGACGATGGCTCGGGCGGCGTGCACGCCGGCGGCCACGCCACGCCGCCGCCGCTCGTCGTGCATGCAGCAGCCACGCCTGCACCCGAGCCGGCCCCGGCGCTAGCCGCACCTGCGCCCGCCCCAGAACCGGCCCCGGCCCCGGCCGCCAGCCAGCCGGGCTCGCCCGCCCTGGCGCCAATGGTGATCGACACCCCGGTGCGCGCCGGCCAGCGCATCTATGCACGCGGCACCGACCTGATCGTGACTGCGGTCGTCAACAATGGCGCCGAACTGATCGCCGATGGCAGCATCCATGTCTACGCGCCGCTCAATGGCCGCGCGCTGGCCGGCGCCTCGGGCAATGCCGATGCGCGGATCTTCGCGCTGTCGATGCAGCCCGAGCTGGTTTCGATCGCCGGCGTCTACCGCACGTTCGACGAAGGCTTCCCGACCGACCTGGCGCGTCAGCCGACGCAGATCCGGCTTGTCGGCGACCGGATCGATATCCAGTCGCTCGCGACGCCGTCGCGCGCCTGATCTTTCGAATTGAACAGATACTGAAAAGGACTTATTTGTGGCACGAATTATTGTTGTGACGTCCGGCAAGGGCGGTGTTGGCAAGACGACCTCGAGCGCCAGCTTCGCCTCCGGGCTGGCCATGCGTGGCCACAAGACCGCCGTCATCGACTTCGACGTCGGCCTGCGCAACCTTGACCTGATCATGGGTTGCGAACGCCGCGTGGTGTATGACCTGATCAACGTCGTCAATGGCGAAGCGACCCTGAACCAGGCGCTGATCAAGGACAAGCACTGCGACAACCTGTTCATCCTGCCGGCATCGCAGACGCGCGACAAGGACGCCCTGTCCGAAGAAGGCGTCGAGCGCGTGATCAACGACCTCGTCAAGATGGAATTCGAATTCATCATCTGCGATTCGCCGGCCGGCATCGAGCACGGCGCGCTGATGGCGCTGACCTTCGCCGACGAAGCCATTGTCGTGACGAACCCCGAAGTCTCGTCGGTGCGCGACTCGGACCGCATCCTGGGCATCCTGCAGGCCAAATCGCGCCGTGCCCAGAGCGGCTCGGAGCCGGTCAAGGAACACCTGCTCATCACCCGCTATTCGCCAAAGCGCGTCGACGCCGACGAAATGCTGTCGTACCAGGACGTCCAGGAAATCCTGCGCATTCCGCTGATCGGCATCATCCCGGAATCCGAATCGGTGCTGCACGCATCGAACCAGGGCAACCCGGCGATTCACTTCAAGGGAACCGACGTGGCCGAAGCCTATGAAGACGTGGTCGCGCGCTTCCTGGGCGAAGAACGCCCGCTGCGCTTTACCAGCTACGAAAAGCCGGGACTGTTCCAGCGTATCTTCGGAGCCAAGTGAGATGGCACTGCTATCCTTTCTCTTCCCCGAAAAAAAGAAGAGCGCGACAGCTGCCAAGGAACGCCTGCAGATCATCATCGCGCGCGAACGCACCAACCGTGCCGGGCCGGACTTCCTGCCCGCCTTGCACCAGGAGCTGATCGCGGTGATCTCGAAGTACGTCAAGGTCAATCCGGACGACATCAAGGTGTCGCTCGACCGCCAGGGCAACCTGGAAGTGCTCGATGTGAATGTGGTGCTGCCGGATAATTGAACGTGCGCACCCGTGACCGACAAAGCCCGCTTCGAGCGGGCTTTGTTTTGGGCGGTTGTTTTACCCGCCCAGCCAGCGTTACATCACCAGCAGCGGCGCCTTCGCCGTGCCGCTGGTCGCGCCCACGGCATCGTCATCCTCGGCCACGTTGTGGTCGATCCCGGCATTTTCCAGTTCGCGCGCCACGGCCACGCACGCTTCCACGTGCTGCGTGCCCATCCGCTTGAACAGCGTGTAGCCGATGGCGGCCGACGCGATCTGGCCGGCGATCGGCACCATCTTCGCGCTCGACTTGACGGCCACCCGGCCCGCCACGCGCTGGAACAGGCGCAGTACCACGCCACGCGTGACCAGTTTACCCACCAGCATGCCACCGACCGACGCCGCTGCCTTATAGGCAATGATGCGCAGACGCGGATTCAGGCGCTCGATCTGTTTCTGCGTCAGGCCGAACTCGGCGTTGACTTCATCGACCAGGGACGCAAAACCGGTAATATCGGCCAAAAGATCCAGGCCGGGAATGGGCACCGCCGCCACCGCTGCCGACATCGCGGCGCGCTTCTTGACCAACGCCAGGCAGCGTAGGCGCGTGGCCTCGACTTGCGGGCCACTGACGGGCACGCGGTCTTCCGGAACAGTCACATCTTTGCGTCGAAACAACATAATCTCACCCTTTTCGTTATTCAGATTTCATTTGAAATCCAGTGTACCCCTATGACATGACGCCGTACGTGGTCCCTTTAACACAACAGTCGCAACGATAAGCGAAAAAACAGTATTTACCTTTAGCACTATTTTGTAAAAGTCTGATATATTCATTTTTAACTTTGTAGGAGTCTTCCTACAGTGCAAACTTTCACACTTGTCCTATCATGAAGATCGCTGTTCTGGAGCAAGACCGCCCGCAAGCCGACCTGATTTGCCAGGTCCTCAGTGCTGCCGGCCACAACTGCCAATCGTTTGACAGCGCCCGCGACCTGCTTGCGCAACTGCGCAAAGATAGTGCCGACATGCTCGTGATGGACTGGAACGTCCCGGATATGGATGGCGCCGAAGTGCTGCGCCGCGCCAAGGAAAAGCTGGCGTCGCAGGCGCCGACGATGTTCTTGGTCGGCAATAACGCGGAAGACGACATCATCGCCGGCGTCAACGCCGGCGCCGACGACTACCTGATCAAGCCGCTGCGCCGCGGCGAACTGGTCTCGCGTGTGTCGGCCCTGCTGCGCCGTGCCTACCCGTCGCAAAACAGCGCCGAGCAGCTGCAGTTCGGCCCGTACACCTTCGAAACCCGTCCGGGGCGCCTGCTCAAGGATGGTTCCGTCATCGACGTGACGCAAAAGGAATTTTCGCTGGCCCTGCTGTTCTTCCGTAATATTGGCCGGCCGCTGTCCCGTGCCTATATCCACGAGTCGGTCTGGGTTCGCGACAATGACGTGCCGTCGCGCACCATGGACACGCATGTGTCGCGGGTACGCAATAAACTGCACCTGCGGCCCGAGAATGGCTTTCGGCTGGTGCCCGTCTACAGCTATGGTTACCGCCTGGAAAAACTAGGCGCCTGACCCTGCTTCTGAAGCCCTGCCCCCATGAGGGTATAATGACCGCAGTCATTCACCCTCTACCCTCCCCAGAATGCAACTTCTCGCCGTTGGCCTGAACCACACGACCGCACCGGTCTCGCTGCGCGAGCAGCTGGCGCTCGCGCCCGACCAGATCGGCACGGCGGTGCAGTCAGCGCGCGGCTGGTTCGCGCGCAATGGTTCTACGGGCAACGAGGAAGCGGCGATCCTGTCGACCTGCAACCGCAGCGAGCTGTATGCGGCCACCAGCCTGCCCGACCCGCTCGACGCATCGGCGCAATTTCTGGCCCACTACCACGCGCTGAACTACGCCGAGCTGCGCCCCCACCTGTACCTGCTGCCGCAGGACGACGCTGTACGCCACGCGTTTCGCGTCGCCTCGGGGCTCGATTCAATGGTACTGGGCGAGCCGCAGATCCTGGGCCAGATGAAGGACGCCGTGCGCACCGCCGACGAGGCCGGCGGCCTGGGCACCTATCTGCACCAGATGTTCCAGCGCACCTTCGCCGTGGCCAAGGAAGTGCGTTCGAGTACCGAGATCGGCGCGCACAGCGTGTCGATGGCCGCGGCTGCCGTGCGCCTGGCGCACCGCATCTTCGACCGCATCGCCGACCAGCACGTGCTGTTCATCGGCGCCGGTGAAATGATCGAACTGTGCGCGGCGCACTTCTCGGCGCAGAACCCGAAATCGGTCACCATCGCCAACCGCAGCATGGAGCGCGGCGCGCTGCTCGCCAGCCGCTACAACGGCCGCGCGGTCGGCCTGGCCGAGCTGCCCGACTGCCTGCACCAGTTCGACATCGTGATCTCGTGCACTGCCTCGACGCTGCCGCTGATCGGTCTGGGCATGGTCGAACGGGCCGTCAAGGCGCGCCGCCATCGCCCGATGTTCATGGTCGACCTGGCCGTGCCGCGCGATATCGAACCCGAAGTCGCGCGCCTGGACGATGTGTTCCTGTACACGGTCGACGACCTGGCCCAGGTGGTGCAGACCGGCATGGAAAGCCGCCAGGCGGCCGTGCGCCAGGCCGAAGCCATCATCGAAACGCGCGTCGAATCGTTCATGCACTGGGTGGGCGACCGCGCCGTGGTGCCGGTGATCCGCGACCTGCACGAGTCGAGCGAGGTGCTGCGCCTGGCCGAACTCGAACGCGCACGGCGCATGCTGGCGCGTGGCGACAATGCCGATGCCGTGCTCGAAGCCTTGTCCCGTGGCCTGACCGCCAAGTTTCTGCATGGCCCGCAACAGGCGCTGCACCATGCCCAGGGCGACGAACGCGCGCGCCTGGCCAGCCTGCTGCCGCAGCTGTTCCGCAGTCGCCGTTAGCGCACCTGTTCTCTGGCGGCCTGCCCGCCCGCGCCATGCCTGGCGCATCCTGGCTGCACCCCCCGGCCTGCCCGATTCCTTTTTCCCTGATACCGCCCATGAAACCTTCCATGCTCTCCAAGCTGGACCAACTTGCCAACCGCCTGGTCGAGCTGGACGAACTGTTGATGACCGAAGGCGTCACCGCCGATATGGACAACTACCGCAAGATGACGCGCGAGCACGCCGAGCTCTCGCCGCTGGTGGCCGTGTACCGCCAGTACGAAAGCGCGCTGGCCAATACCGCCGAAGCGCAAGAGATGCTGCAGGACCCGGAAATGAAGGAGTTCGCGCAGGAAGAAATCGAAGCGGCCAAGGTGCGCATGACCGCACTGGAGCAGGACCTGCAAAAGATGCTGCTGCCGAAGGACGCCAACGATGAGCGCAATATCTTCCTGGAGATCCGCGCTGGCACGGGCGGCGACGAATCGGCGCTGTTCGCGGGCGACCTGCTGCGCATGTACACGCGCTTTGCCGAGCGCAATCGCTGGCAGGTCGAGATGGTGTCCGAGTCGACGTCGGACCTGGGCGGCTACCGCGAGGTGATCGTGCGCATCGTCGGCAACGGCGCCTATTCGAAGCTGAAATTCGAGTCGGGTGGCCACCGCGTGCAGCGCGTGCCGGCCACCGAGACGCAGGGCCGCATCCACACGTCGGCCTGCACGGTCGCGGTGATGCCCGAGGCCGATGAAGTCGAAGACATCGACATCAACCCGGCCGACCTGCGCATCGATACCTACCGCGCCTCGGGCGCCGGCGGACAGCACATCAACAAGACCGATTCGGCCGTGCGCATCACCCACCTGCCGACTGGCCTGGTGGTGGAATGCCAGGATGACCGCAGCCAGCACAAGAACAAGGCGCAGGCCATGAAGGTGCTGGCCGCGCGCCTGAAGGATGCCCAGCTGCGCGAACAGCAGTCGAAGGAAGCGGCCACGCGCAAGAGCCTGATCGGTTCGGGTGACCGCAGCGAACGCATCCGCACCTATAACTTCCCGCAGGGCCGGCTGACCGACCACCGCATCAACCTGACGCTGTACAAGCTCGACTTCATCATGGATGGCGACCTGAGCGATCTGACCAATGCGCTGGCGTCGGAGCACCAGGCAGAGCAACTGGCGGCGCTGGGCGATTAAAGGCCCGCTAAGTTGCCTGATTGAAAATGGCTGGCGGCCGGCCATAAGGTTTGTGAGAAAATGGCCGCTACCGTGCCCATGCCAACAAAACCACCGATCATGCAACCTACCAACCGCCAGGCCCTGTTCATCATCTCCTTCATCAGTTTTGCACTGGTCGGCTTTGCCCTCTATCTGCAACACAGCCTGGAAATGCGGCCTTGCCCGCTGTGCGTGATCCAGCGGTATTTCTTCCTCGGTATCGGCCTGGCCGCCCTGGTCGGCGCCTTCAGCGGCAAGATCAGCGGGAGCGTCGTGGTCGGGCTGGTGGCTGCCGTCGGCGGCCTGATCACGGTCGGCAAGCACCTGTACGTGATCGCCAACCCCGGTTTCTCGTGCGGCATCGATCCGATGGAAACCATGCTCAACAAGATCCCGACCGCCGAATACCTGCCGTGGCTGTTCCGCGCCGATGGGCTGTGCGAAGGCGCGACCGACAAGGTGCTGGGCCTGGCCATTCCGCAATGGTCGGCTGTCTGGTTCGTGATCCTCACCGTGCTGCTGGGCTGGGTGCTGATGCGCCAGCTGCGCCGCACCAACGCATGATCGAGGCCGGCGTCACCCTGGCCCAAGCGCGCCTGGCGCTGCCGCTCGATGCGCTGGAAAACCGCATCCTGCTGTGCCATGCATTGCACCTGCCGCGCGTGGCGCTGATCACGCAATCCGAGCGTGTCCTGAGCACCGACGAAGCCACGCTGCTCAATGGCCTCGTCGCACGGCGCCTGGCTGGCGAGCCGATCGCCTACATTGTCGGCGAACGCGAATTCTTCGGGCTGCCATTCAAGGTCACGCCGGCCGTGCTGATTCCGCGGCCCGATACCGAACTGCTGGTCGAACTCGCGCTCGAGCGCCTGGCGCCGCAGGCACGCCTGCTCGACATGGGCACCGGCAGCGGCGCCATTGCGGTCGCGGCTGCCCACACCCGGCCCGACCTGGCCGTCACCGCCCTCGACGTCAGCGACGACGCCCTGGCGATTGCGCGCATGAACGCCGCCGCCAACGGCGCGCGCGTGCACTTCGTGCGCAGTGACTGGTTTGCCGGATTGGGCGACGCGCGTTTCGATTTAATTGCCTCGAATCCCCCGTACATCGTGGCCGGCGACGTGCACCTCAGCGAAGGCGATCTGCGCTTCGAGCCGGTGGATGCGCTGACCGACCACGCCGACGGCCTGTCCGACCTGCGCCAGATCGTCGATGGCGCCGGTACGCATCTGGACGCCGGCGGCTGGCTGCTGCTCGAACATGGCTACGACCAGGCCGGCGCCGTGCGCGCATTGCTGACGGCGCGCGGTTACGGCGACGTGCAAAGCTGGTGCGACCTGGCCGGCATCGAACGCGTCAGCGGTGGCCGGCGCGGCGCGTAAGGCGCGCCCGCCCGTAGATGGACTTGTTAAAATGACCAGTCCCGTCAACGGAGCCCGCATGCGCATCCTGTTTGCCTCACTTGCTTTGCTCGTGCCGCCTGCCTGCGTCGCTGCGGCCACGCCCGCCGTTCCACCTGTCGTTATTCCCGTCGCCGTGCAGCCTGCCAGCGCGACCGAAACACCGGCTGCGCAGGCGGCCCAGCTGTTCGAGCGCGACTGGCATTGGCAACTGCGCCGAGCGCCCGAACGCGCCACGGCCCTGGGCGAGCAGCGCTACAACGCTTATCTGACCGACACCTCGCTCGCCGCGCGCGCGCAGGCGATCGAACACGAGCGCGCCATGCTGGCCGCGGCGCGCGCGATCGACCGCAGTACACTTTCGCTTCAAGACCAGCTGTCGCTCGACCTGTTCAGCGCCGACAAGCAGCGCGTGCTGGCGGGCGCTGCCCTGACGCCGTTCGATCCGCAACCGCTGACCGCCTACGACGGCCTGCACGTGCAACTGCCGCGCCTGGTGGCGCAGATGCCGTTCATGACCGACGCCGATTACCAAACGTATCTGGCGCGCCTGCAGGCGCTGCCGGCCCACGTCGATGGCCTGATCGAGCAGCTGCGCGCCGGCCGCCAGGCCGGCTGGACCACGCCGAAGGCGGCGCTGGCGCCGGTACCGGACGCCTTGCGCGTGCTGCGCGAAGGCCTGCAGGACGGCCCGCTGGGCGCGCCGTTCAAGCGCATCCCTGCATCGATCGCGCCCGAAACGCGCGAGGCATTGCGCGCTGCCGGCGCGGCCGCGCTGGCCAATACCGTCGCGCCCAGCCTGCGCACGCTCGAAACGTTCCTGCGCCAGGATTATCTGCCGGGCGCGCGCGCAACGATCGGCGCGAGCCAGCAAGCCGGCGGCGCCGACTGGTACGCCCAGCTGGTGCGCACCAGCACCAGTACGGCGCTCACGCCGGCCCAGGTGCATGCGCTGGGCTTGCAGGAAGTCGCGCGCCTGCGCGCCGCGATCGAGGCCGTGATTCCGCGTACCGGTTTTCGCGGTGGTTTTGCGGAATTCATCGTGTTCGCGCGGAGCGACCGGCGCCTGTATTTCACGGACCCAAACGCCCTGCTCGACCGCTACCGGCGCACGCTGGCGCTGGCCCAGGCGCGTCTGGGCCGCGTGGTCAGCAGCGTGCCGGCGGCCGGCATCGTCGTCAAACCGATGAGCGCCAACAGCAGCGGCCAGCCGGCTGCGTACTACGAGGCTGGCAGCGCGCAGCGCAGCGCCGCGCTGGTGGTCGACAATGTGCGGCTGGACGCGCGGCCGATGTGGCAGGTCGACACCATCGCGCTGCACGAAGCGGTGCCCGGCCACCACCTGCAGGTAGCACGCGCGCAGGAACTCGCGCTGCCGGCGTTTCGCCGTCATGGCTGGTACGACGCGTTCGGCGAAGGCTGGGCCACCTACGCCGAAGGCCTGGGGCCGGAGCTCGGCCTGTTCAAGGACCCGTTCTCGCTGTTCGGGCACCTGAACGAAGAGATGTTCCGCGCTGCGCGGCTGGTGGTCGACACTGGCATCCACACGCTTGGCTGGTCGCGCCAGCAGGCGATCGATTACCTGACCGCGAATACGGCCAATCCGCCGGCGGACAACGAGGCCGAGGTCGATCGCTACATCGCCCGCCCGGCGCAGGCACTGAGCTACAAGATCGGCCAGCTGCGCATCCTCGCGCTGCGCAACAAGGCGCGCGCGGCCCTGGGCGCCAGGTTCGATGCGCGGCGTTTCCATGATGCGGTGCTGGGCAACGGCGCGCTGCCTTTGAGAGAACTGGAACGCCAGGTCGACCGCTGGATCGCGGCCCCGGACACGCCGGTCTCGGCGCCCACGCTGGAAGTCGCGCCGGACGACACGTTCAATGCCGAATTCGAATCGGTTGTCCCGGTGCCTGAACCGGTGTTCGAATTCGACTTCACGTTCGACGGCGAAGTCCCGCCCGGTCTTGAACCCGGCCCGGCGCCCGATTTCGTACCGCCTGCCAGACCCGCCCCGCCGCCCGCCGCGCCGTCGTACCGGGCACCGCCCTGGCGCGAATGATGAGAGCCCGAACGTGGAGTCCGATTTTCGGTTAATCTCTGCACCAACCGAAACAGGCAGTATAAGAAAGGAAACACCGTGTCGAACCAATTCAACCGCCGTCTGGCCCTGCTGGGCGACGACGAACACCGCGCCTTGCTGGGCCAGGGCCTGCGCGGCATCGAGCGCGAAACGCTGCGCGTGGATGCTGCCGGCCAGCTCGCGCGCACCCCGCATCCCCCTGCCCTCGGTTCGGCACTGACGCACCCCAGCATCACCACCGACTACGCCGAGGCGCTGATGGAGTTCATCACCCCGGTCGAGCACGATATCTCGCTGGCGCTGCACCGCCTCGATGCGATCCACCGCCATGCGTACACCAAGCTGGGCAACGAAATGCTGTGGGGTATGTCGATGCCGGGCGAATTGCCGCCCGAAGAAGACATCGAGATCGCCTACTACGGCACCTCGAATATCGGCCAGCTCAAGCACGTGTACCGGCGCGGCCTGGCGCTGCGCTATGGCAAGGCGATGCAGTGCATCGCGGGCATTCACTACAATTACTCGCTGCCGGAAAAGCTGTGGCAAGTGTTCGCCCAGGACGAAGGCATCGTCGAAGAACGCCGTCACGCGCTGCGCGACTTCCAGTCCGAAAGCTATATCGCGATGGTGCGCAACTTCCGCCGCTATTCGTGGCTGCTGATGTATCTGTTCGGCGCCACGCCGGCCTTGACCACGAGCTTCCTGCGCGGCCGTCCGCACGCGCTCGAGACGCTGTCCGATGACACGCTGTACCTGCCATACGCGACCAGCCTGCGCATGAGCGACCTCGGTTACCAGAACGATGCGCAGTCGGGCCTGCGCCCGCACGAGAACAGCCTGGAAAGCTACGTCACCAGCCTGATGGACGCGGTCAATCGCCCGTATCCGCCGTACCAGGAGCTGGGCACCAAGAAAGACGGCGAGTGGATCCAGCTGTCGACCAACGTGCTGCAGATCGAGAACGAGTACTACTCGACGATTCGCCCCAAGCGCGTGATCCGCACCGGGGAGCGTCCGGTGCAGGCGCTGTGCAACCGCGGCGTGCAGTACATCGAGGTGCGCTGCATGGACGTCGATCCATACGAGCCGGTCGGCATCTCGCTCGAGACGGGCCGCTTCCTGGACGCGTTCCTGCTGTTCTGCGCCCTCGAAGAAAGCCCTTTGATCAGCGACCATGACAGCGCCATGCACGCCCGCAATTTCGCGCGCACGGTCAAGGAAGGCCGCCGGCCGGGCCTGACGCTCACGCGCGACGGCCTGGAAGTGCCGCTTGCGACCTGGGCGCTCGAGCTGATCGAGCGCATCCGGCCCGTGGCGGCATTGCTGGACGACGGGCACAACGAGGGCGACGTGCACACCGCCTCACTTGGCCGTCAGAAAGCCAAGATCGAAGATCCTGCGCAGACGCCATCGGCACGCGTGCTCGACGAGATCCGCGCGCTCGGCTCGGCCGCGGCATTCGGCCTGCAACAAAGCACGCTGCACGCAGCATCGTTCCGCGACAGCCCCTTGATGCCGGCCGAAGAAATGCTGTTCGATGAGATAGCTGCCGTCTCGATCGCCGACCAGATGATCATCGAGCAAACCGATACCGGCAACTTCGACGCCTTCGTCGCGGCGTACAACAGCAGTACACTGTGCGGCAATAACTGAGGCTGCAGCGCCCGCCTCACCTGCACCAACGCACGAGGACCACTTGCTCACGTTTTATAACGAACACCATGCCCAGCATGAGGGCCGCGCCGCAATCGGGCGCGGCGAGCTGGCGCCGTGTTCCGAAAAACCCGAGCGTGTGGCGATGGTGTTGAAAGAGTGCGAGCGGCGCGGCCTGGGCGCCATCGTCACGCCGCACGGCGTGCCCCTGATGACGCTCGAGCGCGTGCACAGCCCGCGCTACCTGCACTTCCTGCGCACGGCCTGGAGCGAGTGGCTGGCACTCGATCCGGCCAACGCCGGCAAGGATGCCTTTCCGGCCGTGTGGCCCGTGCGCACGCTGCGCAGCGACATCGAACCCGAGAACTTCTGCGCCCGCCTGGGCCTGTACTCGATGGATTGCAGCACGCCGCTCACCGCCGGCACCTGGATCGCGGCCAAGACGGGCGCCGACTGCGCCGTCAATGCCGCCCACGCCTTGCAGCGCGGCGAGCGCGGCACTTTTGCGCTGACGCGCCCGCCCGGTCACCACGCGGGCAGCGATTTCTTCGGCGGTTCGTGCTTTCTGAATAACGCGGCGCTGGCAGCCCAGCATCTGCTGGACGACGGGCGCGAGCGCATCGCCATCCTCGACCTCGATTACCACCACGGCAACGGCACCCAGAGCATCTTCTATGGCCGCAGCGACGTGCTGTTCATTTCGATCCACGCCGATCCGCGCGTCGCGTACCCGTTCTACCTGGGCCACGCCGACGAAACCGGCAGCGGCGCAGGGCTCGGCCACACGATGAACCTGCCGCTCGCACCGGGCAGCAGCAGCGCCACCTGGTTCGCGGCGCTCGAAACGGCGTGCGTGAAGATCGCGATGACACGTCCGCAGGCGCTCGTGGTCTCGCTGGGCGTCAACACCTTCGCCCATGGCAACGACCCGCGCTTTTATCTGCAGGGCGGCGACTTCCTGCGCATCGGCGAGCGCATTGCGCACCTGGGGTTGCCGACCGTGTTCATTTTCGAAGGCGGCGCCATCAGCCCGGAGCTGGGCATCCATACCGTCAACGTGCTCGAAGGCTTCGAGACCGCGGCCGAATAGCGCGCTCCCGCCCCATTTTTTCATTCACCTGTATCTGCCCATGACCTCCCCCAGCACCATCGACTGGCACTTCTCCCGCTTCGCCGACCTGACCCCGTTCGACCTGTATGACGTGCTGGCCGCGCGCCAGAACGTCTTCATTCTGGAGCAGACGTGCCTGTACCCGGATATCGACGGTTATGACCTCGAGGCGCATCACCTGCTCGGCTGGCACGACGTGGACGGCAAGCGCCAGCTGGCCGCCTACCTGCGCGTGCTGGCGCCGGGCGCGAAGTACGACGAGATGTCGATTGGCCGCGTCATCACCACGCCGGCCGCGCGTGGCAGCGGCGCCGGCCGCGCGCTGCTCGGCCAGGGCATCGCGCATGCCGAAGCGCTGCACCCCGGCCACCGCATCCGCATCGGCGCCCAGCAATACCTGGAGCGCTTCTATGCGAGCTTCGGCTTCCAGACGGTGTCGGCGCCGTACGACGAAGACGGCATCATGCATATCGACATGCTGCGTTAAGCGCTTTTATACGTGTCAGGATGCAGCCACCCGGCCGGCGCCGAGCAGGATGACCGCGCCGGCCAGCAGCAGCCAGGCGGGTGGTTCATGCTCCGCAACCGGGTTGGCGGTGGCAACGACACACTCGGGATCGACCACGCCCGGCGTCGGTGCCGCAGCCCTTGATGGGCCGAGGATAAAAAACAATACCGCACCGAAGATCGGCAGGAAGTGGGGCATGGCGGTCTCGCAGCAATAAAGTCCCGAGCATCGCCGATGGGTCAACGCCGACCCGTGCGCCGGATCATCCGTGCGCACCGCCTCTGGCCTGCACGCCACACACACGACGACTGCGGCTTGGCCAGTCGACAAACCACCAACGTTGCGGCGAAAAAAAAAGCCAGAGCACGCGGCTCTGGCCATGGCGGCGAGCACCCGTATGGGCTTACTCGACCTTGTTCAGGGTCACTTCAAACACCAGGCCCGCATTCGACGGGATCGGTCCGCGGCCGGCCGCGCCGTAGGCCAGTGCCGCCGGGATCAGGAGCGTACGCTTGCCGCCGACCTTCATGCCCGTCACGCCCTGGTCGAAGCCGGTGATGGTATCGCGGCTGCCCACGGTGAACGCAAATTCGCTGGCTTCCTGGCGCGTGCCCTTGAAGTCGCTCGCCGTCGCGCTGTACAACCACAGCGTATAGGCAACGGTGGCGCGCTTGCCGGCGACGGCTTCGGCGCCGGTGCCAACGACGTTGTCGGTCTTGGTCAGGGCAGCAGGGCTGCTCACGGCTGGCTGGGCGGGCGAATCATCGCTGCCACCGCCGCAGGCGCTCAGGGCGAGCATGGCGGCAAAGGCGGCGATCAGGGGGAGCTTCATCATGGGACATCCTTGACTGAAAAATTACACGAAGTAGGTACGAAGAACCGGGTATCACGAAACCTCTTACCTTATCGAATCAGCCACATGAAACTGTCCCGACTTTGTCTAAAAATTGTAGTTAAGCAAATTTCCGCGTATCAAATTTCGATCTGCGTGCCCAGCTCGATCACGCGGTTGGTCCGGATCTGATAGTAGTCGGCCGCGCTGCGGGCGTTGCGCGACATCGCCACGTACAGGTGCTCGCGCCATGGCGCCATGCCGCCGCCCGGCGCCGAGATCACGGTCTGGCGCGCGATGAAGAACGACGTTTCCATCATTTCGAATTCCAGGCCCAGTGCGGCGCTGCGCTGCAGGATGTCCGGAATATCGGCCTCATCCTTGAAGCCGTAATGGATATTGAGCTGGTAGCAGTTGTGGCCCAGATCATTGATGACGATCTGTTCGTCCGCCGGCACCCACGGCTCTTCGCGCATGTGCACGGTGAGGAACACGACGCGCTCGTGCAGCACCTTGTTGTGCGACAGGTTGTGCAGCATCGCGTGCGGCACGCCATCGCTTTCGCCACGCAGGAAGATGGCCGTGCCGGGCACGCGCGTCGGTGGCGCCACGAACAGCGACTCCATGAACGCTTCCAGTGGAATCGCGTGCTTTTGCAGGTTCGAGAACACCAGTTCGCGGCCCCGTTTCCAGGTCAGCATCAGGGTCAGCAGCACGGCGCCCATCAGCAGCGGGAACCAGCCGCCGTGGAACAGTTTCGTCGTGGTGGCGGCAAACAGCATGATGTCGATCGTCAGGAAGAAGCCGGTCGCCAGCAAGCACATCCACAGCGGCAAGTGCCAGCGGTAACGCGTGACGAAGAACGTCAGGATCGTCGTGGCCATCATCGTGGCGGTCACCGCAATGCCGTAGGCGCCGGCCAGCTCGTCGGATGAGCCGAAGCCGATCACGGCGATCAGCACTACCACCAGTTGCAGCCAGTTGACGGCCGGGATATAGATCTGGCCGATCTCGCTTTCGGACGTGTGCATGATGCGCATGCGCGGCAACAGGCCCAGCGCAATGGCTTGCTTGGTCATCGAATAGGTGCCCGAGATCGTTGCCTGCGAGGCGATCACGGCGGCCATCGTCGACAGGATCACCAGTGGAATCACGCTCCACGCGCCGAGCTGGTAATAGAACGGGTTTTCCACTGCAGCCGGCTGCATGATCAACAGGCCGCCCTGGCCCAGGTAGTTCAGGGTCAGCGCCGGATACGCGATCAGGAACCAGGCCCAGCGGATCGGCTTGGCGCCGAAGTGGCCCATGTCGGCGTACAGCGCCTCGGCGCCAGTGATGGCCAGCACCACCGCGCCCAGCGCGATAAATGCCAGCATTTTATTTTCCAGCATGAAGCGCAGTGCATGCCACGGATTGAGGGCATTCAGGATCACCGGTGCTTCGATGATATTGACGATGCCCATTGCGGCCAGCACCAGGAACCAGACCGCCATCACGGGACCGAAGAAGCGGCCGATGCCGGCTGTGCCATGGCGCTGCACGCTGTACAGGGCCACCAGCACCACCACCGCCAGCGGCACGACGTATTGCGACATGCCGGGCGCCGCAACCTCGATCCCTTCGATGGCGCCCAGCACCGAGATCGCTGGCGTAATCACGCTGTCGCCATAGAACATCGTGGCGCCGATGACGCCGATGGCCAGCAGCGGGAAGCTCCATTTGGACGTACGCGGTATCGAACTGGTGGCCAGCGCCATCAGGGCCATGATGCCGCCCTCGCCGCGATTGTGCGCGCGCAGCACCAGGATCACGTACTTGAGCGAGACAATCAGCGTCAGGGCCCAGAAAATCAGCGAGATGATGCCGAGGATATTCGGCGTATTGAGCGGCAGGCCGTGGTCTTCGTCGAACACCGCGCGCAGCGTGTACAGAGGGCTCGTGCCAATGTCGCCATAGACGATCCCGACAGCTGCCAGGGTCAGGGCTGCCAGGCTGCTTTTCTTGTTATCTGAGGTCAAGAGTCACCATCGCTGTAGTATTGGTGCGGCGCACCAAAAAATGAAGTGGTTGGAATTGCAAGAAGATTCGGTTGTGCATCATACACCTGTGTAAAACTGGTGGCACGCCAGCAGCGTGCCAGGTATTCAGTGATAATGTCGGCCCTGCAACCTCGCCCCTCCTCTCCATGCGTTCCGGCATTATTTACGCGGCCCTGGCCTTCTTCTGCTGGGGCCTGTTCCCCATTTATTTCCATGCCCTGGGCGAGGTGCCGCCGCTGCAGATCCTGGCGCACCGCATGCTGTGGTCACTCGCTTTTCTCCTGATCCTGCTGTTGCTGCGGCGCGACTGGAAGTGGCTGCAGGTCGTGCGCCAGCCGCGCGTGTTCTTCAGTTTCGTGCTGTCCGCCCTACTGCTCAGCGCCAATTGGCTCGTGTATATCTGGTCGGTGATGAACCACCATGTGATCGAGGCCAGCCTCGGCTATTTCATCAATCCCCTGGTCAATATCGTGCTGGGTTATCTGATCCTGAAGGAACGCATGCGCCCGCTGCAGTGGGCTGCCATCGGCGTGGCCGCGCTGGGCGTGGCCTGGCTGACCTGGCAGGCCGGCACGGTACCGTGGATCGCGCTGTTCCTGGCGCTGTCGTTCGGCGGCTATGGCTTGCTGCGCAAGACGGCTGCGCTCGGTCCGCTCGAGGGATTGTCGTTCGAAACCATCGTGCTGTTTCCACTGGCGGCCGGCTACGTGATCTGGCTGACGGTGCACGGCCAGAACGTGTTCATCAATACGGCATCGGACACCACGCGCTGGCTGTTGATCATGGCCGGCCCGCTCACCGCGATCCCGCTGCTGCTGTTTGCCACCGGCGCGCGCAAGATCCCGCTGTCGATCCTGGGCCTGTTGCAATACCTGTCGCCGACGCTGCAATTTCTGCTCGGCGTGTGGTTGTTCAAAGAAGCATTCTCGGCCGATCGCCTCGTCGGCTTCGTGCTGATCTGGAGCGCGCTGGCGCTGTTCGCCGGAGAAGGATTGCTGCGCCGGCAGCCCGCTGCCGCCAAGGCTTGAAGGGGCGTATCTGGGGCCCATGCGGGGCAGATTCGCCAAGAAATCCTGTGTTGGCTGCGGGTTCTGTCGTATCCTGTGCACCTCGAACAACACCAGAGTACAAGCATGGCCAATTACGTCTATACCATGAACCGCGTGGGCAAAATCGTCCCACCGAAACGCCAGATTCTGAAGGACATTTCCCTGTCCTTCTTCCCGGGCGCCAAAATCGGCGTGCTGGGCCTGAACGGCTCGGGCAAATCGACCCTGCTGAAAATCATGGCCGGCATCGACACCGACATCCAGGGCGAAGCCCGCCCGATGCCGGGCCTGAACATCGGCTATCTGCCGCAGGAACCGCAGCTCGACCCCGAAAAAACCGTGCGCCAAGAGGTCGAGTCGGGCCTGGGCGAAGCGTTCGAAGCGCAAGCCAAGCTCGAAGCGGTCTATGCAGCATACGCCGAAGAGGACGCCGATTTCGACGCGCTGGCCAAGGAGCAGGAACGCCTGGAAGCGATCATCTCGTCGTCCGATGGCGGCAACCTGAACCTGCAGCTGGAAATGGCCGCCGACGCGCTGCGCCTGCCGCCGTGGGATGCCAAGATCGGCGTGCTGTCGGGCGGTGAAAAGCGCCGCGTGGCGCTGTGCAAGCTGTTGCTCTCCAAGCCCGACATGCTGCTGCTCGATGAACCGACCAACCACCTGGATGCGGAATCGGTCGAGTGGCTCGAGCAATTCCTGCTGCGCTTCCCGGGCACCGTGGTCGGCATCACCCACGATCGCTACTTCCTCGACAATGCCGCCGAATGGATCCTGGAACTGGACCGCGGCAGCGGCATTCCATGGAAGGGCAATTACTCGTCGTGGCTGGACCAGAAGCAGGCACGCCTGAAGCAGGAAGAATCGACCGAATCGGCCCGTCAGAAAGCCCTGGCGAAAGAACTCGAATGGTCGCGCCAGAATCCAAAGGCACGCCAGGCCAAGTCGAAAGCCCGCCTCGCGCGCTTCAACGAACTGTCCGAGTACGAATACCAGCAGCGCAACGAGACGCAGGAGATCTTCATTCCCGTGGCCGAGCGCCTGGGCAATGAAGTCATCGAATTCAAGAACGTCTCGAAAGCCTTTGGCGACCGCCTCCTGATCGACAACCTGTCGTTCACCGTGCCGCCAGGCGCGATCGTCGGCATCATCGGCCCGAACGGCGCCGGTAAGTCGACGCTGTTCAAGATGATCACGGGCAAAGAGCAGCCGGACAGCGGCGAGGTCAAGATCGGCCAGACCGCGCGCGTGTCGATCGTCGACCAGCACCGCGACGAACTGGCGAATGCCAAGAGCGTGTTCGAGGACGTCTCGGGCGGCGCCGACATGCTCAGCGTCGGCCGTTTCGAAATGCCGTCGCGCGCCTACCTGGGCCGCTTCAACTTCAAGGGCTCGGACCAGCAAAAGATCGTTGGCAACCTGTCCGGTGGTGAGCGTGGTCGCCTGCACCTGGCAAAGACGCTGCTGCAAGGCGGCAACGTGCTGCTGCTCGATGAACCGTCAAACGATCTGGACGTCGAAACCCTGCGCGCGCTGGAAGACGCCCTGCTCGAGTTCGCTGGTAGCGTGATGGTCATTTCCCACGATCGCTGGTTCCTGGATCGCATCGCGACCCACATCCTGGCCTTTGAAGGCGATTCCCAAGTGACCTTCTTTGACGGTAACTATCAGGAATACGAAGCCGACAAGAAGAAGCGTCTGGGTGAAGAAGGCGCCAAGCCGAAGCGGATTCGCTACAAGCCGCTCACGACCTGATCGTCGGTCGCACGTAGGGTGGACGGGTTTCCCGTCCACGCGTTCAACGATCCTTGATCCGCCACCAGATCACGTGCATTCGAACGCGTGGACGGCGCAGCCATCCAACCTACGCAATGGTAGCACCCATGAAAAAAGGCCCCGAAGGGCCTTTTTTTTCAAACTACGTTCTGCTTAGAACGAGTATTTCGCGCCGATGGTCAGTGCGTTTGGACGCACGCCGAAGTCACGGGTGCCGCCGAAACGCTCGTATTCAGCGATCACAGCCACGTCCTGGTTGATGTTGTACTGAACACCCAGGGCGCCGTAGGCGTTGTTGTCGCTGTCGCGACGGCTCAGCGACGAGTTGATTGCCGACAGTTCGTTCACGTCATGCGACACGCCCAGCTTGGCGTAACCAACCAGCTTTTCGGTCAGCGGCGAGCTGAACTTTGCTGCGACGTAGGTCGAACGGCCATCGACTTGGCCACTGGCGTTGATTGCGCCCAGGCTGTAGTAGATGTCAGCGCTGCGGTAGTCGGTGTGACCGACTTCCACTGCCCAGTTCGGGGTGAACTCGTAGCCACCAAACAGCTTGGCCGACGCCTTGATGGTGTCGATGTCAGCGCGGCTTGCGCCTGGAACGCGCGACTCATAGTCGGTAGCGACTGCACCGGCGCCGACGTAGGCGCGCGGGGTGAATTCTTGGGCCTGAACAGCCGACACAGCGGCGGTGGTGGCGAGCAGGGCAACGATCAGCTTTTTCATCTCTAAATTCCTCTTTTTGTTCATCTAGTTCGTGATTCACAATGAATCGCGATAGGGTCAAGATAACACTGTCGAAAGATCAAGTCCGTCGCGATTCCGTAAGAACTGTAAGAAAGTGTAACTAAATGACCCAATAGTAAGTAATATTTGCCATCCTTTAAGCGATATTACTTAGTATTTAGACGATGTTCCTGAAAGTTAGATTGATTCTAGCTTGTAATGATTTTGTCATCTTATTGATCCCATGCAACCAATATTGTTGCGTGTCGCCTGCCATCAGCAGCAGACTGCCATCGGTCAACGGTATCCGAACTGTCTGTTTGTTGTGTTTGTGTTTCAAAACAAATGTACGTTCCGCGCCAAAACTGAGTGATGCGATCGCAGGTCGCGGCCCCAATTCGGGCTCATCGTCGCTATGCATACCCATGCTGTCGCGCTCGTTACGGTAGTAGTTCAGCAGGACGCTGTTGAAGGTATGCCCGGTCGCGGCTTCTATCGCGTCGCGCAGGACCGTGAGCAATGGTGTGAACGGCGTCGCCTGCAGGCGCAGGCCGGAATAGGCGTAGGCTTTGTCGCCATACCAGGCACTCAACCGGGGTTGCAGGTGCTGCTTGCCGTAGACAACGACGGTTTCTTCGCGCCAGTCGGTTTCGGCCAACAGGCGTGCGAAAACTTCGGCATTGGACCAGGGTAGTGGCAGCTGGGCCATCCAGCCCAGTTCACCATCTTCGAGCGGCAGCGGGAGCAGGCCCGCTTGCGGTGCAAATAAATCCATCGACAATCATCACGCCAGGCATGGTGAAGACCACCATGGCGTCATTCTCGCATGGCTTATGCGTAAGCTTCTGCCAGGCTCATGACGCGTGGCTCGATCTTGATGCCAACATTACCGAACAAAGCGTCGAGCGCCGTCAGATTGGCGCTGCACTCGTCCGTTTTCCAGCCCTTGAACAGGTCGGTGCCATCTTTCTGGAAATGCAGCTCCAGCACCTTGCCCTTGTCGCGGTGGATATAGTTTTGCTGATGAACGCTCTGAAAACCCAACTCTGCCAGGCCGGCAAGCACGGTGTGTGGCGGATTGTCCGGATCGGTGGCCAGGAACACGCCGAAGGTCTTGCCCGGGGGCTTGGCCGCGACATCCACTTCGTAAATCCCAGGCGCCTTGGTGGCGGTCGTACTTTTCAAAAACAGCATCACGGTGCTCCTGGCGCGCTAGTGACCCACGAGATAGTTCGCAGATCGCTTTTCAGTTAATCAGTCTGCCAGCATATTTCCATACAGGAACTTTGTCGACCGAAGTTTTCGCTTTATCCGGTTTACCGCATGACCAGGCCGAAAACTGTGGCGCCAATCAACGCGGCGCTGGCGAGCATGCTCACGATGAAGCCGATTTCACGCTTGGCCGGATCGCGGTAGTAACCCAGCGCATACAGAATCCGGCCCACGCACCACAACACGCCCCCGGCAGCCGCCCACACGTCACCCAGGAACATGGCGCACAGCCACAGGGGCACGAGCACCAGTGGCAGCATTTCCAGCGTATTCATCTGGACGCGATGAGCGCGCAAAAAGCCTTCAGGGCCGTCCATTGATGGGGCCGGTACCTTGAACTGGATGCGGGCGCGTGCAGCATTGCCCCAGGTCCAGAAATAGACACCAAGAACGGCCAGCGTGGCCCAGGCAGTGAAGAACATCGTGGTCCCTTGTGATTGGCGTGAGTGAAAGAAGGTCGTCGTGGCTCAGTTGCCACCGTGCTTGCGCCGCGCCAGGTCGGTCGTGGGCGGCACCAGCGCGCCGTACAGGCGGCCCGTGGCCTCGTCCCAGTCCAGCAATGCCTGCTCTTGCCGCGCGACGGTGGCCAGGTCGCCCCGCGCGATGGGGCCGCTGAGCGCTGCGGCCGGACCAAGGCGAAACACATTGGCCAGCGTCTCGGTGGCCAGCGGTTGCGCCAGTTCGCGCGCCACCGCTTCGGGAATCCCGGCGGCCTGATAGGCGCGCAGCGCTGCGTCGAGCACCGTGGTCAGGTAGTTCGACGCGAACACGGCGGCCGCGTGATAAACCGTCTTGGCCGCGCCATCGATCGGCACGAGGCGCGCGCCGATGGTCTCGAATGCGGGGTCAAGCAGCGCCAGCGCCGCCGCATCACCCTCGACGCCGCAGAAGGTGCCCGCGAATTCACGCGCCACCTGCTCCGGGTCGGCGAAACTGCGGATCGGATGCACGCTGGCCACCAGCGCACCACCTGCACGGACCGCCTGCAGCGCAGTCGATGCTTTCGCGCCGCTGCAGTGAAACACCACGGTGCCAGTCAGGTCGTGCGTCTGCGCCAGTTGCGCGGCGACCGGCTCGATCTGATCGTCGCTCACCGCCAGCAGCCAGGCGTGCGCCGGGCGTAGCTGCGCGCCATCGGCGCAGGCATGGCCGGCGCCCATGAACGCCACCGCCGCCTGCGCGCTTGCGGACGAACGGGTCAGCACATCCTGCAGCGCGAACGCGCCGCTGGTGGCGAACAGGCGCCCCAGCACGCGACCGACGTGGCCTGCGCCGACCAGGTTGAGCGTCGGGGTCAGCGTCGATAGCACGTCAGAAGCCGGCGCCAGGCTGGCTCAGGTAGTCGAGTTCTTCGGGTGTCGAGGCGCGGCCGAGGATCGGATTACGGTGCGGGAAGCGGCCGAAGCGCGCGATCACACCGCGGTGGCGGTGCGCATAGTCAAGCGCTTCGTCGAAGCCCTCGTGGTCGGCGGCCAGCGCGGTGAACTGGTCGACCGCGAGCTGCTGCATGCCGGCGTCCTCGGCATGCTCGAACGGCATGTAGACGAACTGGCGCTCGATGGGTGCAAGCGCCATGTGCTCACCGGCGTCGACCATCTGGCGCGCCGCACTCAATGCCAGCACATCGCCGGCGAACGATTCCGGCGCGCCGCGATGGACGTTGCGCGTGAACTGGTCGAGCACCAGGATGCGCGCCAGTACGCCGCGCGCGCCCTGCTCGTCCCACTCGCGCAGGCCGCCCGCAATCGCGTGCGTGATCGTCGTGCCGAAGCGTTCGCGGATGATGGCGTCGAACGCGGGGTCCTTGCGGTACCACTCGGCGCGCGCCTTGCCATGGTCAGGATGGGAAGCTGGCAGGAACCAGAAATCGAGAACTTCTTGTGCGTCCATGGATGAATTCCGTTGATATTGTGAGGTGAAGCAGGCCGGTACGCCGCGCTCAGGCGGGCGGCTTCTTGCGCACCAGCTGCTTTTCGAACGCGATGTCGTTCTTGCTCATGCGCGGCTGCTCTTGCGGCCCCAGGCCCTTGACGAAGGTGACGAAATCGTCGAGCTCCATCGGTGCGCACAGCGGCGGGCTGCCGGGCGCTTCGGACAGGTAGAAGTGGCCATCGCCGGTGCGCGCCATCGAGTACAGCGGATTACCGGTGCGCTGCTTGAGACGGTCGACCGCGCTGCTGGCGCGCGTGGAACGGGAACTTGCCATGTCAGATTGCCTCCGTGCGCAGCATGAGCCACTCGAACGCGGCGCCTTCAACGTGGGGCGTCAGGCGCGCACGCACGGTGGCGTGGTAGTCGTTGAGCCAGACGATTTCATCGGGCCGCAGCAGCGAACGATCGAGGCAGCGGGTGTCGATCGGGCACAAGGTGAGCGTCTCGAAGGCCAGGTATTCGCCGAATTCGGTCTTGTTCGCGGCGACATTGAGTACCAGGTTTTCGATGCGGATGCCCCAGCGCCCCGGGCGATAAATGCCCGGCTCGATCGACGTGATCATGCCCGGCTCCATCGCGGTATGCGGGTCCGGCGGCACGGCCGGCGAGATCGTCTGCGGGCCTTCGTGCACATTCAGGAAGTAGCCGACGCCATGGCCGGTGCCGTGACCGTAGTCGATGCCGGCGGCCCAGATCGGAGCGCGTGCAATCGCGTCGAGCATTGGCGCGCGGGTGCCGCGCGGGAAGTGGGCGCCCGACAGCGCGATCAGGCCTTTCAGCACCAGCGTGTAGTCGCGCCGTTGATCGGCGCTCGGCGTGCCGACCGGGATCACGCGCGTGATGTCGGTGGTGCCGCCCAGGTACTGGCCGCCCGAGTCGATCAGCAGCAGGCCGTCGCCTTCGATGGTGGCGCAGGTGGCGGCTTCAGCGCGGTAATGCATGATCGCGCCATTGCTGTTGAAGCCCGCGATGGTCGAGAAACTCGCGCTGACGAAGTTCGGGCGGCGCGCGCGGGCAGCGGTGATGCGCGTGTCGATGTCGACTTCGTTGATTGCACTGCGGTCTGCGTCCGCCAGCAGCGGCTCGAGCGCGGCGAAGAATTCGCACAGCGCGGCGCCATCCTGCTCCATCGCGGCGCGCACGTTGACGGCTTCGCTATCGAGCTTGCGCGACTTGGCAAATGTGGTCGGGTTGATCGCCTCGACCACGTTCACGCCGCTGGCCACGCTCGCGCGCATGCCGGCCGTGACGCGGCGCGGATCGAGCAGCAGCGTTGCACCTTCGGGCAGCGCTTCGAGCGCATGCACGGCGTTCTCGTACGGCGCCAGGTGCACGTCGTCGGCTTCCAGACGCGCACGTACGTCAGCCGGCACCTTGCCGTCGCCAACGAACAGCGTGGCGTCGCCACGGCCGATCAGCGCATGGGCCAGGAACACGGGATTGAAGCTGACGTCGGCGCCGCGCAGGTTGAACAGGTAGGCGATGTCGTCGAGCGTCGAGACGAAGTGAAAACCAGCGCCATGCGCTTCCATCGCGGCGCGCGTGGCCTGCAGCTTGTCGGCGCGGGTGGCGGTGGCAAACGGTGGCAGGTGTTCGAATACAGCGTCGGCCGGCAGCGCCGGGCGCTCACGCCAGACATCGTCCAGCAGATCGAGATCGGTGCGCAGCACGACGCCTTTGGCCTGCAGCGCGTCAGCCAGCAGGCGTGCACCGGCCAGGCCCAGCACGCGCGCATCGACGGCGGCAGTCTGGCCGGCGGCAAGGTTGGCGGCGAGCCAATCGACGTGCAGCTGGCTGGCCGCGCCCGGGATCTTCATCAGCGCGATCTCGGTGCCGGCCAGTTCGGTTTCAGCCTGCGTGAAGTAGCGGCCATCGGTCCAGACGCCGGCAAATTTCGCGGTGGCGATGAAGGTGCCGACCGAGCCCGTGAAGCCGGACAGCCATTCGCGGCCCTTCCAGTGACCGGGCAGGTATTCCGACAGGTGCGGGTCGCTCGACGGCACGATGACGGCGTCGATACCGTGGCGCGCCATGGCTGCGCGCAGTTGCGCGAGCCGGTCGGCGCGAAGGGCATGCGAGTCGGCGGAAGAGTCAGTGGAAGTGCGGGCTTGTTCGGTGGCGTCGGACATGGGCGGAGGCGTCGATTTGTTTTCCAAGCTGCGTATGATACGCCCCATTTGGCGCCGCCGACATACGCGGGGCGCCCCAACCGGAACACCCTCCAGCCCGGGGATCACGCATAATGGCGCGGCATCCACCAGACATAGAGACCCATGCTCGATTTTCATCATGAGCGCGCCCGCGCGCTGTTGGCGAACGCCACGCAGATCGTCACGCCGACTGAAGTCCAGGCCGCTGTCACCAGCGTCGCCGACCAGCTCAATGCGCGCTTTGCCGCGCCGGGCGCCACCGAGTTCCCGCTCGTGCTGGGCGTGATGGGCGGCGCGGTCGTGTTCACCGGCACGCTGCTGCCGCAACTGGCCTTCCCGCTCGACTTCGACTACATCCACGTCAGCCGCTACGGCGACGATGATCGTGGCGGCGAACTGGTGTGGAAAGTGATCCCGCGCCAGAACGTGGCGGGTCGCACGATCCTGCTGGTCGATGACATCCTCGACGAAGGCGAGACGCTGGCCCACGTCAAGCAGCGCCTGCTTGACATGGGCGCGGCCGAAGTGATGGTCGTGGTGTTTGCCGACAAGGACCTGGGCCGCGCCAAGCCGATCACGGCCGACCTGGTCGGTTTGAGCCTGCCGAACAAGTTCGTCGTCGGCTTCGGAATGGACGTGTATGGCTACTGGCGCAACCTGCCGGGCCTGTGGACGATCCGGCCCGAGGATTTGAAGCAGCCCGACGCGCCAGCAGCCTGAGCGTTTTTTAAAGCGCCAGGCGGGCGCGCGCCGCCATGTATTCGGCCGTGAGCCGTGCGACCATGTCGGCCACCGTCGGCACGTCATCCATCAGGCCAACGCCCTGCCCCGCGCCCCAGATGTCGCGCCAGGCCTTGGCGCTGCCCGAACCAAAGCTCATCTTGCTCTTGTCCGATTCGGGCAGGTTGTCCGGGTCCAGCCCGGCCGCGACGATCGATTTTTTCAGGTAGTTGCCGTGCACGCCCGTAAACAGGTTCGTGTAGACCACGTCGGCTGCCGTCGATTCGACGATCGCATTGCGGTAGTCGTCGCTGACGTTCGATTCCTTCGTCGCCAGCCAGCGCGAACCGATGTAGGCAAAGTCGGCGCCCATCGCCTGCGCGGCCAGGATCGCGTCGCCGGTGGCAATCGAGCCGGACAGCGCGATCGGTCCCTTGAACATCTTGCGGATTTCGCCCACCAGCGCGAATGGCGACAGCGCGCCCGCATGGCCGCCGGCGCCAGCGGCCACCAGGATCAGGCCATCGACGCCCGCTTCCAGCGCTTTTTCGGCGTGGCGGATCGAGACGATATCGTGCAGCACGATGCCACCGTATGAATGCACGGCGTCCATCATCTCGCGCGGCGGCGCGCGCAGCGACGAAATGATGATCGGTATCTGGTGCTTGACGCAGACTTCGACGTCATGCGCCAGGCGGTCGTTCGACTGGTGGACGATCTGGTTGACGGCGATCGGGCCGACCTTCTTGCCCGGATTGGCCGCTGCGTAGTCGGCCAGTTCACGCTGCAGGTCGGTCAGCCAGGCGTCGAGCATCTCGGCCGGCCGGGCATTCAATGCCGGGAACGAGCCCACGATGCCGGCCTTGCACTGGGCTGCCACCAGCGCGGGTCCGCTGGCAATGAACATCGGCGAAGCGATGACAGGAAGGGACAGGTCTTGCAGCGCGGCGGGCATCGTCATGGAAGCTCTCGGTGGTGGATGGAAGATGGGCCTGATTATAGCCCTGAAAAAAGTACGACCGTGCTAGATTCCTGCCTCTAAACGACCGTTATTGCCAGTCGATCTCGCCCTCGCGGCGCCGGATCTCGGCCCAGATCGCGCGTTTGGTCTCGTCCGTGGCCGTGCCCCAGGCGACGATTTCATCGATGGTGCGCAGGCAACCCTGGCACAGGCCCGTCTCGGGGACCATCTGGCAGATATTGATACAGGGCGACGGTACGGGGATTTGCAGTTCGGGAGCCATCGTTCGCAGTGGTGGAAAATAAAGTGGCATTATCGCGCGGCTGGCAGTCCAGCGCCGCGCGTTGCCCGTCTTTTACTATACTGGGGCAACGCCACTTTGCACGAGGTGCCCATGAAATTGCACGATGTTCTCCTGGCTGGCCTGTTCGGCCTGTCCACGGCCGCCTCTGGCCAAACGCTCTCTCCCGATGGTTACGGCAAGATCGGGTTTGGCCAGCAGCTGGGCGCCGTCGAGCGCCAGTTGGGCCAGCGCGCCTCGCCCCGCCCGGCCGACCCGGCCTGCTCGATGGTGGCCTTCAAACGGTATCCCGATGTCCGCTTCATGGTTGAAAATGGCGTGATCACGCGCGCGGATGCCAGCCGGATCGTGCGCAACAGCGCCGGGATTACGGCGCGCATGTCGGTGAAGGAGGCACAGCGCCATCGCCCGGCGTTGCAGGTCGGGCCACACAAATACGACGAGAACGGCCAGTACCTAACGCTCGCGCAGGGCAAGGACAAGGCGCTGATCTTCGAAGCGAGCAAAGGCAAGCTGCAGCGCATGCGCGCGGGCCTTAAACCGGCCGTGGAGTACGTGGAAACCTGCGGTTGAGCATGCGTTGGCGCTTGATGTGATCACATAGATCAATGTTCCGTATCTAACGCAGCAGCATATATAAGGGCCGTTCGGCAACGCTGGCAAGGTTCGTGTAAGCTCATGGCCTGAAATTGGTGCACTGCACAAAAAAGGAATGCCATGAAACTCAACCGACTCATGCTGGCGCAAATGCGCAGCGCTACCCGAACGCTCTGGCGCTCGGGTCCGGTGACCCCTGGCGCAGCAGTACGGCAAGCGATGAGCAACGTCAACGCGTTGCACCGGGTCGCCCGACAACAGATGCGTGACTTCACGATGACGGTGACGCCGACGGAATCTGCGCCGGAATCCGCGCCGGCCCCTGCGCCCGCCGTCACGCCTGCGCCCTCCGCCACGCCTGCTGCCGCGCCCGCAGCAACGGCCAGCGCGCCGCTGACCGGCACCTTCATCGCCGGCAGTCACACCAATGCCGCCGGCACGCGTGACTACAAGCTCTACGTCCCAGCGAGCTACACGGACGGCCCCGCGCCGCTGGTGGTGATGCTGCACGGCTGCACGCAGGACCCGGACGACTTCGCCGCTGGCACCGGGATGAACGTGCTGGCCGAAGAGGTCGGCTGCCTGGTGCTGTACCCGGCGCAAAGTAAAAGCGCCAACCCGTCGCGCTGCTGGAACTGGTTCAACGCCGTCGATCAGCGCCGCGATGAAGGCGAGCCGTCGCTGATTGCAGGCATGACGCAGACGATCATGGACACCTACAGCGTCGATGCGAGCCAGGTGTATGTGGCAGGCCTGTCCGCCGGCGGCGCGATGGCCACCATCATGGGCACGCTGTATCCCGACCTGTACGCCGCCGTCGGCGTGCATTCCGGCTTGCCATTTGCATCGGCCAACGATTTGTCGTCGGCCCTGGCGGCGATGAAGGGCGACTTCCGGCGCAGTCAGCTCGAGAACCAGCCCCTGCCGGTCATCGTGTTCCATGGCGACCGCGATACGACAGTGCACCCGGCCAATGGCGAAGAAGTGGTGGCGCAAGGCGCACGCCATTTGCCACAGCCGGGCACGACCGAACCGGGCAATGTGCCGGACGGCCATGCCTATACGCGCACGCTGTATCCGGCCACCGATGGCACCGTGCAGGCCGAGCACTGGCTGGTGCATGGCGCGGGCCATGCGTGGTCGGGCGGGCAGGTAAACGGCAGCTACACCGACGGCAAGGGGCCTGACGCCAGCCGCGAAATGATGCGCTTTTTCCGTACCCAGCGCTGAGGCGTCAGGGCGGCGTGGCAGATGGGGGCTGGCTTTGCGCGGCAATGTGGGCGCGCAGACATGCCGGACACCAGCAGCCAGCCGCTTCCTGCGGCACCGCCACCGCCGGCGGCAATGCCGTGCACCAGCACGGCGCGCTGTCGCCATCGGCCATCGCGCAGCTGAACGAAGCGCCGCAGCGCGTGCAACTATTCATGGTCTGAACAGCCTTGAAGATGGATGGCGAACGGCGGGAATGGCATGGCAGGAGTAGAGTGGTGGGTGCTGCTATAAAATACAACATAACACCGCCCACTCCCCACAAGGTTTACGCTGTTTTTATGGCATTTGGCTGTAAAATCTCGCGACAATTATTTCGGACTCTCCATGAACGCTCAAGTGACCAGCCTGACCACCGACGACCAACCTAACGACCTCGCGGGCGTCTCCCCGGCGATCAAGGCGCAGATCCTGGCCGAAGCGCTTCCGTACATCCGTAATTTCCACGGCAAGACCATCGTCATCAAATACGGTGGCAACGCCATGACCGACGAGCGCCTGAAGCACGGCTTCGCGCGCGACGTCATTCTGCTCAAGCTGGTGGGCATGAACCCGGTCGTGGTGCACGGCGGCGGCCCGCAGATCGACAACGCGCTGAAGAAAATCGGCAAGCAAGGCACGTTCGTGCAGGGCATGCGCATCACTGACGAAGAAACCATGGAAGTGGTGGAGTGGGTGCTGGGCGGCGAAGTCCAGCAAGACATCGTCATGCTGATCAACCACTACGGTGGCCAGGCCGTGGGCCTGACCGGCAAGGATGGTGGCCTGATCCGCGCGCGCCGCATGGCCATGCCCGACAAGGAAAAACCGGGCGAGTTCCTCGACATCGGCTTTGTTGGCGAGATCGACGCCATCAACCCGGCCGTCGTCAAGGCGCTGCAGGACGACGCGTTCATCCCGATCATTTCGCCGATCGGCTTCGGCCAGGACGGCCAGGCCTACAACATTAATGCCGACGTCGTCGCCGGCAAGATCGCCGAAATCCTGAAGGCCGAAAAGCTGATCATGATGACCAACATCGCTGGTGTGCAAGATAAATCGGGCAACCTCGTCACCGACCTGTCGGCGCGCGAGATCGACGAGATGTTCGCTGACGGCACGATCTCGGGCGGCATGCTGCCCAAGATTTCATCGGCCCTCGACGCTGCCAAATCGGGTGTGAACACCGTGCACATCATCGACGGCCGCATCGAACACTCATTGCTGCTCGAAGTCTTGACCGAACAGGCTTTTGGCACTATGATCCGGTCTCATTAAATTTTTTGTGGCGGAAACAATCGCCACAGAAAAACCAGTACCGCCCTTTTAGCTCAGTGGTAGAGCACTCCCTTGGTAAGGGAGAGGCCACGTGTTCAATCCACGTAAAGGGCACCATCGCTTCACCTCCCCTCTGCTTTACCAACGCCTCGTACCGTGGCCACTTCCCTACCCCGCGCACCTGTCTGGTTATTTGACCTCGACAACACCCTGCACGACGCATCGCATGCGATTTTTCCGGCGATCAGCGCCAACATGAACACCTATATCGCGCGCGTGCTCAGCCAGAATGGCGAAACTGCCACGCAAGCGATGATCAATGCCGCGCGCGTCGGGTACTGGAAGCGCTACGGCGCGACCCTGCTCGGCATGATGCGCCATCACCAGGTGTGCCCGACCGACTTCCTGCGCGAGACGCACGATATCGGGCCGCTGGCCGACCTGCTGCGCTTCGAGCGCGGCCTGGGCCGCCTGCTGCGCCGCCTGCCGGGCCGCAAGATCCTGCTGACCAATGCGCCCAACTCGTACTCGACCGAGATCGTGCGCCGCCTGAAGCTGCACAACCATTTCTCGCACCATGTGGCGATCGAGCACATGCACGTGCACCGCCAGTTGCGGCCCAAGCCGTCCAAGCTGATGCTGCGCCGCCTCTTGCGCAAGCATGGCGTGGCCGCGCAGCGCTGCATCCTGGTCGAAGACACGCTGGCCAATCTGCGCACCGCGCGCCAGCTGGGCCTGCGTACCGTCTGGGTCACGCAATACCTGCGCATGGCCGATCCGATTGGCACCGCCCCCCTGCCGAGGACATTGAAATGCCCCGGTTACGTCAATGTCAAAGTAAAATCCGTGCGGCAACTTCCTGCGCGGCTGTCGAGGCTGCGTTAATCGATCAACACTCCTAGGGATCCCATGGCAAGCACGAAGCCCGGCCAGCGCAAGCTGCAAATCCTTCAGGCCCTGGCCGCGATGCTCGAGCAGCCCAAGGGCGAGAAAATCACCACCGCCGCCCTGGCCGCGCGCCTGGGCGTCTCTGAAGCAGCGTTGTACCGCCACTTTGCCAGCAAGGCGCAAATGTACGAGGGGTTGATCGAGTTCATCGAGACCTCGGTGTTTGGCGTCATCAATCAGATTACTGAACACGAAGAAGGCGGCCTGGATCAGACGCGCGCAATCGTGCAGATGTTGCTGGGTTTTGCAGCGAACAATCCGGGCATGACGCGCGTGCTGATCGGCGACGCGCTGGTGAACGAAGACGAGCGCCTGCAGCACCGCATGAACGCGTTTCACGACAAGGTCGAGCTGGCGTTCAAGGGGGCGTTGCGCGTGGCCGTCACGCAGGGCCATGGCCAGGAAGCCGATGTCGCCGGCCGCGCGAGCCTGTTGATGAATTACGTCACCGGCCGCTGGCACCGCTTTGCCAAGACCGGCTTCAAGGTCAATCCCGTGGAAGGCACGGCGCTGCACCTGTCGTTGCTGCTGGCAGCGTAAAATCCCGGGATGGATACTGGTGAAGTCTTTGCACTGCTCGACGATGCGCGCGCCACGCACGAAGCCCGTTCGCGGCTCTACAGCGGCCATGCCGGCACGCTGACCTGTGATGATGCCAGCGGCTGGGCGCCGCTGCTGGCGGCCCTGCAAACTGCGCTGCAGCAGGGTTTGTATGCGGTGCCGCTGCTGACCTACGAACTTGGCGCGCACCTGCAGAACCTGCCGGCGCGCGCCGTGGATGGACCGCTGGCGCAGGTGCTGCTGTTTTCGCGGTGCGACCATTTGACGGGCGAGCAGGTCGCATCGTGGCTCGCCACGCGCAGCGCAGGCCCGGACCAGATTGCCGGCGTGGCCGGCATCAGGGCCAATGTCGACGAGGCGCTGTTTGTCGAGGCCATCACCCGCATCCGCGCGCTCATTGAGGCGGGCGACACCTACCAGGTCAACTACACGTATCGCTTGCGCTTCGACGCCTTCGGCCCGCTCGTCGCGCTGTATGCCCGCCTGCGTGCGCGTCAGCCGGTGCCGTATGGCGCGCTGGTGGCGCTGCCGGATGGCCGCGCGCTGCTGTCGTTCTCGCCCGAGCTGTTCGTGCGCCACGCCGATGGCGTGCTGCAGGCGCGGCCAATGAAGGGCACGGCGCGCGCCAGCGGTGACGCCACCATCGATGCCGCGCGTGCGCGCGACCTGGCGCAGGACACCAAGAACCGCGCCGAAAACCTGATGATCGTCGACCTGCTGCGCAATGATCTGGGCCGCGTGGCCGTCACGGGCAGCGTGCAGACGCCCGTGCTGTTTGACGTGCAGCGTTACGGCGCCGTGCTGCAGATGACGTCCACGGTGCAGGCACGCCTGAAAGCCGATGCGGCGCTGGTGGATATCTTTGACGCCCTGTACCCGTGCGGCTCGATCACGGGCGCGCCCAAGCGCCGCGCGATGGAAATCATCCACGATCTCGAGCCCGATGCACGCGGCGTCTACACCGGCACGATCGGCTGGTTCGATCCGGCGCCACAAGGCCGCGCGTTCGGCGACTTTTGTCTGTCGGTGCCGATCCGTACTTTGGCACTGGCGGCGCCAGAGAACGACATAAGGCGCGGCGAACTGGGTGTCGGCGCCGGCATCGTCCACGACAGCGAAGCGCATGACGAATTCGCGGAGTGCCAGTTGAAAGCAGGCTTTTTGACCGGGCTGGCCAACGATGTCACGATCTTCGAAACGCTGCGCGCCTCACGCGAGCAGGGCTGCGGCCACGTCGAACAACACCTCGCACGCTTGCGCGCTTCATGTACCTATTTCGGTGTCCCGTTTGACCCCGGCGCCGCGCACGCCGCCCTGGACGCCGCCTGCCTGGCGCTGCCGATCGACAGCACGTACCGCATGCGCCTGGCCATCGATGCGGCCGGCGCGCTGACCATCACATCGGGCGTGCTGGCGCCCATGCAGGAGCCGGTGCTGGTGCTGCTGGCCGACGAACCGACGGCCAGTGGCGACATCTTCCTGCGTCACAAGACGAGCCGGCGCGACCGCTACGACGCGGCCTGGCAGGCGGCCGAAGCGCGCGGCGCGTTCGATGCGCTGTTCTTCAACGAGCGCGGTGAATTGACGGAAGGTGGGCGCAGCAATGTGTTCGTGCGCATGGGTGACGCGTGGATCACGCCGCCGTTGGCCTGTGGCGTGCTGCCGGGCGTCATGCGGGGCGTGCTGCTGGCAGCGCCCGCATGGCATGCGCGCGAAGGCGTGATCACGCGCGCGATGCTCGAAGCGGCCGACGACATCGTCGTCTGCAACGCGCTGCGTGGGCCGCTGCGCGCCGTGCTTCTTCAGAAGCGGTAACCGACACCCAGGGCAAACAGCATCGGATCGACTTTCAGATGGCTGATGTTGGCGCCACCGACGATGACGTCGCTGCGGATATTGACGCGCTTGATATCGGCGTTAAGCGACCAGTGCTCGTCCAGGCGGAAATCAACGCCAGCCTGCAGCGCCAGCCCGACGCTGTCGTTCTCCAGATCAGCCGCGCCATTGAGCAGCTTGACGCTCGAGATACGCGTATAGTTCACGCCCACGCCCAGGTACGGATTGAAGGTGGCGCCCGGTGCGAAGTGGTATTGCGCGCTCAAGGTCGGCGGCAGGTGCTTGAAGCTGCCGATCTTTGTGCCGGCCAGCGTGACGTTGTGCTTCTGCGGATAGGTCAGGATCAGTTCTGCGGCGAAGTTTGGCGTGAAGAAGTAGCTGATGTCCAGCTCGGGGATGGTCTTGTTGCTGACCTTGATCGTGTCTGCCGCGCCCACACCGCCAACCGGGCTCGATTTGTTATCTGGCTCCATCTGGATGGCGCGTGCACGCACCAGCCATGGCGATTCCTGTGCCAACGCCTGCGCGGACGCCACGGCAATCAGGGCCACTACTACGGATTTCAACATCGTTTTCATTGTTCTTACCTTTCGTTGTCATGTCACTGTCGACGAAGGTAAGCTTATTGATGTGGACCCAAAAAAACGTTGATCCACATCAAAATGACCATGCTGTCAGTAAGGTTACAGCGCTTTTTCGATCATACCGACCAATTGCGGGTCTTCCGGCGTGACCTTGCTCGGGAAGTATTCGAGCACCTTGCCGTCACGACCGATCAGGTACTTGGTGAAGTTCCACTTCGGTTCCTTGCCGGTCGCCTTGATCAGCTGCGCGTGCAGCGGGTTGGCGTCGGGTCCCTTGACCGACGTCTTGGCGAACATCGGGAACTTCACGCCGTAAGTGTTGTAGCAGAGGTCCGCGATCTCTTTCGCGTTGCCCGGTTCCTGCTGGCCGAAGTCGTTCGACGGGAAACCCAGGATCACCAGGCCGCGGCTGCCATACTTCGCGTAGATCTTTTCCAGGCCTTCGTACTGCTTGGTAAAGCCGCAGTAGCTGGCCGTGTTGACCACCAGGACCACCTTGCCGCTGTACTGGCAGAGGTCTTGCGGCGCTTCATCCTGCAGGCGCTTGAAGCTGTGCTTGAGCACTGCCGGGCAGGCAGCCGGCGTTTTGCTCAATGCCGGCGCTGGTGCAGCAGGCGCTGCCTGCGCGCTTGCGGGCGGGATGACGCTGGCGGCAGCGGTGGCGGCGAGCAGCAGGGCAATGGTCTTGATCATGGCGTGGTATTGACGAGGTGGAAGTAGCAGCGATTGTAGCGCGGGCAGCGACGCCACGCGCCGCTTTTCAGGCACTTGCGTGAAGGCTGCGGTGCTCGATCTTGATGCAGTGGTTCATCACCACATCCAGACCGGCGGCGCGCGCCATATCGGCGGCAATCTGGTTTTCGATCTCGAGCTGCATCCACAGGCACCCTGCCCCCACGGCGATCGCATCGCGCGCGATCGGGCCGATGTCTTCCGACTTGCGAAAGCAATCGACGATGTCGATGCGCTGGCCGCTGTCTGCGAGCGAGGCGGCAGCGTCCTGCAGCGTAGCGAACACGGCTTCGCCAAGGATCGTCTCGCCGGCGTACTGGGGATTGACTGGCAGGATGCGGTAGCCGTGCTGCTGCAGGTAGGCGCCCACTCCGTGGCTGGCGCGGTCTGGCTTGTTTGACAGGCCGACGATGGCGATGGTGGTGCTTTCTTCGAGGATCTGGGCGATGGTGCGCATGGTGGCAGGCAGGTCGTTGGGATGGCGATCAGCTTAGCAGGTTTGCTTTACCTGGCCTGGTACGTGCCGGACGGTGCGCGGCTGCCATGTGCACTGACGAAAAAAAAGGCAGCCCGCAGGCTGCCTTTCTTGTTGCAGAGCTTGTACTAAGCTCAACGGCCTTTCGAACGCAGACGCTGGATCGCAGCCAACTGCGCAATTGCCGCGGCCATTTCGGCCTGGGCTTTTGCGTAGTCGATCTTCGATTCCTGATTCAACATCAGGTCTTCAGCCTGCTTCTTCGCGGACGTTGCCTTCGCTTCGTCCAGGTCGGCGCCGCGGATTGCGGTGTCGGCCAGCACGGTCACGCCGTTCGGCTGCACTTCGAGGATACCGCCAGCGACGAAGACGAACTCTTCACCACCACCGGCAACCTGGATGCGCACGGCGCCCGGGCGGATGCGCGTGATCAACGGGGTGTGCTTCGGGTAGATACCCAGCTCACCCGCTTCACCCGGCAACGCGACGAATTCGGCCTGGCCGGAGAAGATCTGCTCTTCGGCCGAGACGACGTCGACTTGAAATGTGTTTGCCATGTGTGTCTTTCAGTGGAAGAAAGCGACTTAACCAGCAGCCAGTTTCTTGGCTTTCTCGATAGCTTCCTCGATCGTGCCGACCATGTAGAACGCTTGCTCCGGCAGGTGATCCAGTTCGCCCGATGCGATCATCTTGAAGCCCTTGATCGTGTCTTTCAGCGAAACGTACTTGCCTGGCGCGCCGGTGAACACTTCAGCGACGTGGAATGGCTGCGACAGGAAACGCTGCATCTTGCGAGCGCGTGCCACGACCAGTTTGTCTTCCGGTGCCAGCTCGTCCATGCCCAGAATCGCGATGATGTCACGCAGTTCCTTGTAGCGCTGCAGGGTGTTCTGCACAGCGCGCGCGGTGGCGTAGTGCTCTTCACCGACGACGAGCGGGTCCAGCTGGCGCGAGGTCGAATCGAGTGGGTCGACTGCAGGGTAGATACCCAGCGAGGCGATGTCACGGGACAGAACGACGGTCGAATCCAGGTGAGCAAAGGTGGTTGCTGGCGATGGGTCGGTCAAGTCATCCGCAGGGACGTAGACGGCCTGGATCGACGTGATCGAACCGGTCTTGGTCGAGGTGATGCGCTCTTGCAGACGGCCCATCTCTTCGGCCAGCGTAGGCTGGTAGCCCACTGCCGATGGCATACGGCCCAGCAGTGCCGAAACTTCGGTACCGGCCAGAGTGTAACGGTAGATGTTGTCGACGAAGAACAGAACGTCCTTGCCTTCATCACGGAACGCTTCCGCCATGGTCAGACCGGTCAGCGCGACGCGCAGACGGTTGCCTGGTGGTTCGTTCATCTGACCGTAGACCATTGCCACTTTCGAGTTGGCAGGGTTTTCCAGGTCGACGACTTTTGCATCGGCCATCTCGTGGTAGAAGTCGTTACCTTCACGGGTACGCTCACCCACGCCGGCGAACACGGACAGACCCGAGTGTGCCTTGGCGATGTTGTTGATCAGTTCCATCATGTTGACGGTCTTGCCGACGCCGGCGCCGCCGAACAGGCCAACTTTACCGCCTTTGGCGAACGGGCAGACCAGATCGATGACCTTGATGCCGGTTTCCAGCAGGTCGGTCGATGGCGACAGTTCGTCGTAGGCTGGCGCGTCACGGTGGATCGACGCCATGCGCTCGTGGCTGACCGGACCGCATTCGTCGATCGGGTTGCCCAGCACGTCCATGATGCGGCCCAGGGTCGGGGTGCCGACCGGGACCATGATTGGCTTGCCGGTGTTCTGGATGATCATGCCACGGCGCATGCCGTCCGAGCTGCCCAGAGCAATGGTACGGACCACGCCGTCGCCCAGCTGTTGCTGGACTTCCAGGGTCAGATCCGAGCCTTCCATTTTCAGTGCGTCGTACACTTTCGGCATGGCATTACGTGGGAATTCCACGTCAACCACTGCGCCGATACACTGAACGATTTTGCCATCAGCCATGTTCGTTCCTTCAGATATTTAGTTAAATTCTTTTTTGCTTTGATCGGTCGGGGACAGCGTGCGAGCCAGGCCCGCTTGACGCCATCCCCACGGGCGGCGCTGTTAGACTGCTGCTGCGCCCGACACGATCTCGGAGAGTTCTTTGGTAATCGCCGCCTGGCGGGTCTTGTTGTAGACCAGCTTGAGGTCGCTGATGACACTGCCGGCGTTATCGCTCGCGGCCTTCATTGCAACCATGCGTGCCGATTGCTCGGACGCCAGGTTTTCTGCCACTGCCTGGTAAACCAGCGCTTCCACGTAACGCACCAGCAGCTCGTCGATGACGACCTGTGCTTCCGGTTCGTAGATGTAGTCCCAGCTGGTGGCGCCTGCATCGGCTTTCAGCGAATTGGCTGACAGCGGAAGCAGTTGCTCGACCACGGTTTCCTGTTTCATCGTGTTGATGAACTTGGTGTAGCACAGATAGACAGCATCGAGCTTGCCTTCCTGGTACGCGTCCAGCATCACTTTGACCGGTCCGATCAGCTTGTCCAGTTGCGGTGCATCGCCCAGCTGCGTGGCTTGCGACACCAGCTTCATGCCGACACGGTTCAGGAAGCTCAGGCCCTTGTTGCCAATGGCAACTGCCTCGACGCGGTTGCCCGCCTGTTCCTGTTCGCGCGCCTTGACGGTTACCTGGCGCAGGATGTTGGTGTTCATGCCGCCGCACAGACCCTTGTCGGTCGTGACGACGATGAAACCAACTGCCTTTGCCTGCACGTCCTTGGCTTGCGCCATGAATGCGTGCGTGTACTCCGGGTTTGCAGTGGCCAGATTGGCGGTGATGTTACGAACCTTGTCACTGTAGGGACGGGCGGCGCGCATACGTTCCTGCGCCTTGCGCATTTTCGATGCGGCGACCATTTCCATCGCCTTGGTGATCTTCTTCGTATTCTCTACGCTCTTGATCTTGCCACGAATCTCTTTGCCTGCTGCCATGAGTCCTTACTCCTTCCAGGCACCGGCATCGCCGTCAGGCGACGCCGGCCCACAGATTAATATGCGCCGGATTTCTTGAAATCAGCAACGGCCGCGGCCAATGCTGCTTCGCCGTCTTTGTCCAGTTGCTTGGTTTCGTCGATCTTCGCCAGCAGCGCTGCATGGCCCGACTTCAGGAAGGCGTGCAGGCCGTGCTCGAATGGCAGCACTTTCTTGACTTCGATATCGTCCAGGTAGCCCTTGTTGACGGCGAACAGCGATGCGGCCATCAGCGAGGTCGACAGTGGCGAGAACTGTGGCTGCTTGAGCAGTTCGGTCACGCGCGCACCGCGGTCCAGCTGCTTGCGGGTCGATTCGTCCAGGTCCGATGCGAACTGCGCGAACGCAGCCAGTTCACGGTACTGGGCCAGGTCGGTACGGATACCGCCGGACAGGTTCTTGATGACTTTGGTCTGAGCAGCACCACCGACGCGCGACACCGAGATACCGGCGTTGATCGCAGGACGGACACCGGCGTTGAACAGCGACGTTTCCAGGAAGATCTGGCCGTCAGTAATCGAGATCACGTTGGTCGGCACGAATGCCGAGACGTCGCCAGCTTGCGTTTCGATGATCGGCAGTGCGGTCAGCGAACCGGTCTTGCCGGTCACGGCGCCGTTGGTGAACTTCGACACGTAGTCGGCGTTCACGCGTGCTGCGCGCTCGAGCAGACGGCTGTGGAGATAGAACACGTCGCCTGGGTACGCTTCGCGGCCTGGTGGACGGCGCAGCAGCAGCGAGATCTGGCGGTAGGCAACTGCCTGCTTCGACAGATCGTCGTACACGATCAGTGCGTCTTCGCCGCGGTCGCGGAAGTATTCGCCCATCGCGCAGCCCGAGTAGGCCGAGATGTATTGCATGGCGGCCGATTCCGACGCCGATGCAGCCACAACGATGGTGTACTCCATCGCGCCGTGCGTTTCCAGCGAGCGCACGATGTTCTTGATGGTCGATGCTTTCTGACCGATCGCGACGTACACGCAGGTCACGCCCTGACCTTTTTGGTTGATGATCGCGTCGACTGCAACAGCCGATTTACCGGTCTGGCGGTCACCAATGATCAGCTCACGCTGGCCACGGCCGATCGGCACCATTGCGTCGATCGATTTGATACCGGTCTGCATTGGCTGCGAGACCGATTCACGCGCGATAACGCCTGGCGCAATCTTTTCGATTGGCGAGGTCAGCTTGGCGTTGACAGGACCCTTGCCGTCGATCGGCTGGCCCAGTGCATTGACGACGCGGCCGCACAGTTCAGGACCGATCGGCACTTCGAGAATGCGACCGGTGGTCTTGACGATGTCGCCTTCCGAGATGTGCTCGTAAGCACCCAGGATGACCGAGCCGACCGAGTCGCGCTCGAGGTTCATGGCCAGGCCGAAGGTGTTGCCTGGGAATTCCAGCATCTCGCCCTGCATCACGTCCGACAGACCATGGATGCGGCAGATACCGTCGGCGACCGAAATCACCGTGCCTTGATTGCGAACGTCAGCCGAACTTTCGAGGCCCTGGATCCGGCTCTTGATCAGTTCGCTGATTTCAGATGGGTTAAGTTGCATGCTTGCTAACTCCAATTATAGTTTCTTGATGCGTAGGGCAAGGGCGGGAACGCCGGCGCGTGCCAGTCGATACGTCGTATTTAGTTGGCCAGCGCAACGTGCATCCGTTGCAGCTTGGCGCGAACCGAGGTATCGAGCACTTCGTCACCGACGACCACGCGCACACCACCGATCAGCGAAGGATCCACTGTTACCGTTGGGTTGAGCTTGCGGCCAAATTTCTTTTCCAGCGTGGCGACCAGCTGCGCCAGCTGGTCGGCCGAGATCTCGAACGCGCTATGGATCATCGCATCGGCAGCGCCCTCGTTCGCGTTTTTCAGGAGCGCAAACTGGGTGCTGATCTCGGGCAGCAGGTTGATGCGGCCGTTCTGGGCCAGCATCGCGATAAAGTTCTTCGCTTCAGCATTCAGCGGCGACTTGACCAGGGACGCAATCGTGTCCGCCAGTTGTGCGTGCGTGACGATCGGGTTGCTGGCGAAGGTCTGCACGTCGGCACTGGCGCCAATCTGGCCCAGTTCCGACGCGATGGCCGAGTACGCGTTCATGTCGCCGGTTTGGGCGACACGGAACAGCGCTTCGGCGTAGGGGCGGGCGACGGTTGCGAGTTCTGCCATGATCAGAGCTCGGTCGACAGTTGCGACAGCAGGTCGGCGTGGGCCGCTGCGTTCACTTCACGCTTCAGGATCTGCTCGGCGCCGGCGACCGCGAGGGCGGCAACCTGGCCACGCAGTGCTTCGCGTGCGCTGTTGACTTGCTGCTCGGCGTCAGCCTTGGCGGCGGCAACGATACGCGCGCCTTCATCGGCGGCAGTACGCTTGGCTTCTTCGATAATCACAGCAGCGCGCTTTTCAGCGTCGGTGATGCGTTTCTGGACTTCGTCACGGGCGCCAGCCAGTTCGGTCTGGACACGCTTCTCAGCAGCAGCCAGATCGGCCTTGCCACGGTCAGCAGCAGCCAGGCCACTTGCAATCTTCGCGGCGCGCTCATCGAGCGCCTTCATCAGTGGCGGCCACACGAATTTCATCGTGAACAGTGCCAGGATGAAGAAGACCACGAACTGAGCAAACAGGGTTGCATTAATGTTCACGGTTTTTTCCTTCTTACAGAAACACGGATGCCGAACCAGGAATGGTTCGGCCCTTCAAGACATCGAGAGCCGATGGCTTAGACGACTGGTGCGACGAATGGGTTGGTGTACGCGAACAGCATAGCGATACCAACACCGATCAGGAATGCAGCGTCGATCAGACCAGCCAGCAGGAACATCTTAGTCTGCAGGGTGTTCATCAGTTCTGGCTGACGTGCGCTGGCTTCCAGGTACTTACCGCCCATGATCGCGATACCGATACAAGCACCGATAGCGCCCAGGCCGATGATCAAACCGCAAGCCAGTGCAACAAAAGAAAGGTCAGTCATGTGTAACTCCAAAAGTTAAATTGAAAACTAGATTAAAAACTACAACTTCTTTACAACCACTATCTTGTTCGATGCTTGCGGCGCCGATCAGTGGCTATCGTGAGCCTGACCGAGGTACACCAGCGTCAGCATCATGAAGATGAATGCCTGCAGGAGTACGATCAGGATGTGGAAGATCGCCCAGATGGAACCGGCAATGACGTGGCCAACAAAACCAAAGATGGTGGCCGATCCGCCCAGCAGTGCGATCAAGAGGAACAGCAGCTCACCGGCAAACATGTTGCCGAACAGTCGCATACCGAGCGACACCAGTTTTGCTGCGTATTCAATGATGTTCAGGAGCAGGTTGAACGGCGCCATCCAGATACCGAACGGTGCTGCGAACAACTCGTGGATCCAGCCGCCCAGGCCCTTGATCTTGATGCTGTAGTAGAACATCAGCGCCAGCACACCCAGAGCGATGCCCATCGGGCCATTCAGGTCAGCGGTCGGTACCACGCGATGATACGGGAAGATATGTTCCACACCAAAGAAAGCAAATGCCCACGAGAACATGTCGACTGGCAGCAAGTCCAGCGAGTTCATCAGCGCAACCCAGACGAATACCGTCAGAGCAGCAGGGGCGATGAAGCTGCGATCGCCATGGACGATCGACTTGGCCTGGTCATCGACCATTTCAAACAGCATTTCGACGAAAGCCTGGAAACGACCTGGCACGCCAGCGGTGGCTTTGCGCGCGGCAGACCACATCACCAGGCAACCGGTGATGCCCATGGCGATCGACCAGAACATGGTGTCGTAGTTGATGATCGAAAAATCAACCGGACCTACCTGGTGACCGTTCGACAGGTGACCAAGGTGGTGCTTGATATATTCTGATGCGGTGGGCGCGTGCGCTGCGCCGTCAATTGGAGTCGCCATGTCGTCAATGCCTAAATAATAAGATGATGTAACTTTTCAGCGCCACGATGAACCCGACGATCAATGCCAGCCAGTTCAGATCGCGGTACAGCCACGCCGTCGCGCCCAGAAGCGCCAGCGTCAATGCAATCTTTACGAATTCCCAGATGAAAAATGTCGCGGGACTTGCTCGTCCACTCGCGGACGCCGCAAACAAGCGCACTGCCATGATCCCGTTGGGTACGACACAACACAAACCACCCAGCACAGCCGACACCATCGCAGGCCATCCCCCCAGAAGCGCGGCAATGATTCCGGCGACGACTGTTGCAATCAATTGCAGGGAAACGATGCGCAGCATATTTTTTGGTCTTCTCGCTGCCGCTATGGACGTACTACGTGGTGGTAATTACATGAATCGCCGGAATTATAAGTGGTTATACGGATGTGAGTCAAACGATTCCCTACTTATAACTGCTCTGTAAAGATGACGAAAATGTGACACGTTGCTGGTGGATAGCGCATTATTTTCAACAACTTAACGCCAGATGGTGTAGGCAGTGGTTGTCACATTGCAGGGTAGCCGGGTCACCGGCTACCCTGCCTGCAACCCCCTGCCGGTCAGCCGCGCAGGCGCGCCAGCACCCCATCTAGGATGTCGAGGTCGGCGAAATCGATGATCATCTGGCCCCTGCCCTTCGGGCCCATCTTGAACACGACCGGGGTGGCAAGCTTGTCCGACAGCTCTTCTTCGAGCCGCACGATGTCGCCCGACTTGTCTTTCGCACGGGCGGCTTGCGCGGGGGCGTTGTGTTCATCGAGCGCGCGCGTAACGAGTTTTTCCGTTTCGCGCACCGACAGCCGCTTGGCAATGACCTGGTTGGCCAGCGTGATCTGGTGGGCGCTGTCGACCGCCAGCAAGGCACGGGCGTGCCCCATGTCGATGTCGCCGGCCATCAGCATCGTCTGCACCGGCGGTGCGAGGTTAATCAGGCGCAGCAGGTTCGATACCGCACTGCGTGAGCGGCCTACCGCGCCGGCCGCCTGTTCGTGCGTGAAATTGAAGTCCGAAATCAGGCGGTTGATACCCTGCGCTTCTTCAAGCGGGTTCAGGTCTTCGCGCTGGATGTTCTCGATCAGCGCCATCGCGGCTGCAGCCTGGTCGTCGACGTCGCGCACCAGCACCGGGATTTCATCCAGGCCGGCCATCTGCGCCGCGCGGAAGCGCCGTTCGCCGGCGATGATCTCGTAAGGTGTGCTGCTACCCGGCGGCAACGGGCGCACGAGCACCGGTTGCATGATGCCCTGGGTTTTGATCGATGCGGCCAGTTCCGACAGGCTCACTTCGTCCATGCGCGTGCGGGGCTGGTACTTGCCGGCCTGGATCTGGGTCACGGCAAGCACGGACGGCGTGTTCGGCGTGGCCGGTGCGGCGTCCAGGTCGCCGCCAAGCAGGGCGTCGAGGCCGCGGCCCAGTCCCTTGAGTTTTTTGGTTGCCATCTCTTTGTCAGCTTTGTGATTGATTACATGGTCTTGATACGCTGGACCATCTCAGCACCGAACGCGATATACGCCTGGGCGCCTTTCGAGGACGGATCGAACGTCACGCCGGGGATGCCGTACGACGGCGCTTCGGCCAGCCGCACATTGCGCGGAATGATCGTCTTGAACACCTTGTCGCCGAAATGCTGCTCGAGCTGGCCCGAGACCTGCTGCGACAGGGTCATGCGCGGATCGAACATCACGCGCAGCAGACCGATGATCTTCAGGTCGGTGTTCAGGTTGGCGTGCACCTTCTTGATCGTGTTGACCAGGTCGGACAAGCCCTCGAGCGCATAGTATTCACACTGCATCGGGATGATCACGCCGTCTGCGGCGCACAGGCCGTTCAATGTCAGCAGCGACAGCGCGGGTGGACAGTCGACCAGGATGAAGTCGTAGTCATCGGCCACCGCAGCCAGCGCTTCCTTCAGGCGCCGCTCGCGGTTCTCGAGCGCGACCATCTCGACTTCGGCGCCAGCCAGCTCGCGGTTGGCGGGCAGCACATCGAAGCGCCCTGCTTCCGAGCGCACGCGCGCCGTGGCCACATCGGACTCGCCCAGCAGCACCTGATAGATCGACGCTGCCAGCTCGGCCTTGTTGATGCCAGCGCCCATCGTGGCATTGCCCTGCGGGTCGAGGTCGACCAGCAGCACGCGCTGGTCCAGTTTGGCCAGGCCTGCGGACAGGTTGACGCTGGTGGTGGTCTTGCCTACTCCACCCTTCTGGTTCGCAACGCAAAAAATCTTCGCCATCTTTTCCTTTCCTGGATGCGACTACAAGGCATCATATCGTTCATACGATAAAACCGTTTCATTGGTTTATATAAGATAAACGATATAAACTGTTTATACGGTTAATACAGATAGTACGATTAGTACAGTTAGTATAATTTATATGGTATGTACTATTGGTAGCTTTTAGGCGGCTCGCTCGATGAATACCAAGTGTCGCTCTGCCTGCAGTCTTGGCACCCATAACGGTTGCAGATCCACGACTTTCCAGTCCTGTGGCAAGCGCTCGCGCTCCTCGCTCGGCGCCACGCCTTTGAGCGCGATGAATTTGCCGCCGTCGGCCAGCAGATGGCCCGACCAGTTGACGAAGTCGGACAGATCGGCAAACGCACGCGAGGTGATCACGTCGAATGGTTCGCTCACGACCAGGTCCTGCACTTTCATCGTGTGCACGCTGACGTTGGTCAGCTTCAGCTCTGCCTTCACCTGGTTCAGGAATGCGGTTTTCTTGTGCACGGTGTCGATCATCGACACGTTCATGTCCGGTCGCACGATGGCAAGCACGATGCCGGGCAATCCGCCCCCTGCTCCTACATCCAGCACATTGCGGGCATCGGCAAATGCCGGCACTGCCGCAAGCGAGTCGAGCAGATGGTGCGTGACCATCTGCTGTGGATCGCGCAGCGACGTCAGGTTGTAGACAGCATTCCACTTGTTCATCAGCGCCAGATAGCCCATCAGCTTGGTCTGCTGCTCGGGCGTGATGGCCAGCGTCATGTCCTTGATGCCCTGGTCCAGCACGGCCGCCAGTGCATCGTGATCGAAGTTGTATTTCATTCGGCCACCTCGGCTGCGGCAGTTGCAAAGCCTTTGGCGCCCCGTTTTTTCAGCGTCACCAAGAGCAGCGAAATCGCGGCCGGGGTCACGCCCGAAATGCGCGAGGCCTGGCCCAGGGTTTCAGGCCGCTGCTTGTCGAGCTTCTGGCGCACTTCGAACGACAGCGCTTCGATATCCAGATAGTTCAGGTTCTCGGGCAGCTTCATGTTTTCGTAGTGATCGTGACGCTCGACTTCACGCGCCTGGCGATCGATGTAGCCGGAATATTTAAGTTGAATCTCGACCTGCTCTTTGACAGCGGGATCCTCAACGCCGGGACCGGCCAGGCTCTGCCCTTCGAGACCACGCATCGTCATCAAGGTGTCGTAGTTCACGCCCGGTCTGCGCAGCAGATCGGCCAGATTGTATTCGCGCTCAAGTGGCTGGCCGACAATACGCTCCGACTCGGCCGCTGCCAGGATGCGTGGGTTGACCCAGACGGAGCGCAAGCGCTCCAGTTCGCGTGCGACGGATTCGCGCTTGGTCTCGAACGCCGCCCAGCGCGCATCGTCAACCAGACCAAGACTGCGGCCAATTTCGGTCAGGCGCATGTCGGCATTGTCTTCACGCAGCGACAGGCGATATTCGGCGCGGCTGGTGAACATGCGGTATGGCTCGGCTACACCTTGCGTCGTCAGGTCATCGACCAGCACGCCAAGGTACGCTTCCGAGCGACCCGGTGTCCAGGCATCTTTGCCCTGTGTTTGCAGCGCGGCGTTCAGGCCTGCCAGCAAACCCTGGGCCGCCGCTTCTTCGTAGCCGGTCGTGCCGTTGATCTGGCCGGCGAAGAACAGACCCTTGATCGACTTGGTTTCCAGCGACGCTTTCAGGCCGCGCGGATCGAAGTAATCGTATTCGATCGCATAGCCGGGCCGCAGGATGAACGCGTTTTCCATGCCGCGCATCGAACGCACCAGGGCCAGTTGCACGTCGAATGGCAGGCTGGTCGAGATACCGTTCGGATAGAACTCGTTGGTCGTCAAGCCTTCCGGCTCAAGGAAGATCTGGTGCGATTCCTTGCTGGCGAATCGATGGATCTTGTCTTCGATCGACGGGCAGTAGCGCGGACCGACGCCCTCGATCACGCCGGTGTACATCGGGCTGCGGTCCAGCCCGGCGCGGATGATGTCATGCGTGCGCTCGTTGGTGTGCGTGACCCAGCATGGCACCTGCTTCGGATGCATCGCGACATTGCCCATGTACGAGAACACCGGCACCGGATCGAGGTCGCCCGGTTGCTCGGTCAGCAGCGAGAAGTCGATACTGCGGCCATCGATGCGCGGCGGTGTGCCGGTTTTCAGGCGGCCTTGCGGCAGCTTGAGTTCCTTCAGGCGCGCCGACAACGAGGTCGCCGGTGGATCGCCAGCGCGGCCGCCGGCATAATTTTGCAGGCCGACGTGGATTTTCCCGTCGAGGAAAGTACCGGCGGTCAGCACAACTGCGCGCGCACGGAAGCTCAGACCCACTTGCGTGACGGCGCCGACGACACGGTCGCCCTCGACGATCAGGTCTTCGACGGCCTGCTGGAACAACCACAGGTTCGGCTGGTTTTCCAGGCGCGAGCGAATCGCTGCCTTGTACAGTACGCGGTCGGCTTGGGCGCGGGTGGCACGCACGGCCGGCCCCTTCGATGAATTCAGGATCCGGAACTGGATACCCGCCTCATCGGTGGCAATGGCCATCGCGCCGCCGAGGGCATCGACTTCCTTGACTAGGTGTCCTTTGCCAATGCCGCCGATCGACGGATTGCAGGACATCGCGCCCAAGGTTTCAATATTGTGCGTCAGTAGTAGGGTCTTTTGACCCGTGCGTGCTGAGGCGAGTGCAGCTTCGGTGCCGGCATGGCCGCCGCCGACGACGATGACGTCGAATTCAGTTGGAAATAGCATGATGGGATGTGAGGCGAGGAGACTAATGCGCGATTATAGATTCTTTTCCAGCGCCTGATTCTTCGACCGCCAGAAAACGACGAATTTTGTTTCACGTGGAACGTCAGTCAAATGAGCTTGACGATTGTTTCACGTGGAACGTCGCGACTATTGAAGCCGGGCTAATCCGGCTTCACGATGTTTCACGTGGAACAATGGGGACTACCAACCCAACTTTGTGAAGGAATCGTAGGCAGTCTTGACAATCAACGCGCTGACGACAAACAGGAAGACCTTGCGCACGAAGCCACTGCCATACTTCATTGCGAGTCGCGTGCCAGTCAGTGATCCTACGATTTGGCAACCCGCCATCATCAGTCCGAGTTGCCACAGAATATGGCCACTGTAACCAAACCACATCAGCGCCGAGAAATTGCACGCCACGTTGACGATCTTCGCCGCGGCTGAAGCACTCAGGAAATCAAAGCCGAAGAAACGCACGAACAGGAAGATCAGGAAGCTGCCGGTACCGGGACCGAAGAACCCATCGTAGAACCCGATTGCTGCGCCAATCCCGATGGCCCAATACCGCTCGGCCAGACCGCTGTGCACCGGAGCGTGCACGGACCCAAGGTCTTTCTTCATGAAGGTGTAGACCGCCACCGCAACGAGGATGACCGGCAACAAGGCGCGGACGAAATCGGCAGGCACGCGCGTAACCGTCCAGGCGCCAGCGAACGACAATAGAAATGCAGCGGCGGCTGCCGGGGCGGCGGTACTCCACGCTACCCGCACGCGCCGCGCGTAATCCACGGCGGCCGAACCTGTGCCGAAGATTGCTGCAAGCTTGTTGGTACCGAGGATGGTTGCCGGCGCTTCTTTCGGCAACAAGGAGAACATCGCGGGAAGCTGGACCAGGCCGCCGCCGCCGACAACGGCATCGACCAGGCCGGCGGCGAACGCGGCGCCGCCGAGCCAAACAACATCAATCATGGAAAGGATTCGGGAGGAGTGCTGAAGCCGCAATTCTACGGCATGCCGTACGTACTTACCTGGCGCTCAAGCGATCGGCGATTTTACGAAGTCGAGAAGCAATGCATTCAGCCGATCTGCACCCGAGAGCTGCAACCAGTGGCCCACACCATCGATGCGTTCATAGCGAAAACCTGCACGACATTGCTCGCGTGAATCGAGCATCTGTTGCTCGCCCAATGCTGGATCGTGCTCGCTCCAGACACCCATCACCGGCACATTGACCGGCAGCCAGGCGCGCGCGGATGACGGCTTGAAATTGGCGCGATAATAATTCAGCGCTGCCGTCAGGCGACCTTCGGGGGAAAGCGCCGCAATCCAGATCTCTTGCTGTTCGCGGCTGCGAATCATTTTTCGTAATGCAGCCCAGTCCCCTGCTTTCAGCAATGCCTCAGCGACTACAGGGGTCTTGAAAACGAGCATGTACCAGAACCGCAGTTTCTGGCCGAGGTTTGAAGAAGCGATTGCCTTGGGATGGCCGACCGACAGGGCGGCATAACGCACGACGCGCTCCGGCGCATGCATGGCCAAGTGCCAGCCAATCAATGCGCCCCAGTCATGACCGACCACGACAGCCTTGTCGATACCCAGCGCGTCCATGAGTCGCAATACATCATCGGCGAGAAACGACACGGCATACGCGCCGACGTCTTGCGGCATATCGGTCTTGCCGTATCCACGCAGGTCAGGTGCAATCACACGCAGACCCGCCGCAGCCAGTTCGGGAATCTGACGGCGCCAGATCTGGTGCGTATCGGGGAAGCCATGGAGCAGGATCACCGGCGGACCTTCGCCAGCTGTCACGTAGTGCATGTTGAGGCCATTGACCTTGGCGTAATGCGACTCGAATTCCATGCGGCTCCCCTTGGCGCTGACTCGATGAAACACAGCTTACCAGAACGTAAACGCCTGTCCAGACCCCACCTGTGGATAAGCAAATGGATATCCACAGGTACGGTTTGTGCAGAACTCGGGTTTTGTACACAAGCAAAAATCTTGTCCAGATTTGCCACCAGGAAGCCGTGTGACTAGTGCACTGCCTTATACGTAGTGTAAGTCGATGATTTTGTTCTTGTTAACCAGGTTGTCCACAGAAGGTGGTGTCCCTTACTTATTACTATCAATGTTGTATACAGTTATTGGTTGTAAACCTGAGATGCCTGTTTCAAAAAAAATTTTCTGTGCGTGGCAGATCGCAACAACCCGGTCACTGCAAGCCGGCTTTCAGGTCTGTGGAGAACCCAATGCATATCCACAGGATGGAATGTGCAAAAGCCCGTTTTTTTCAACCGTCCGCAAATCTGTTCACCTTCGCTGCACTTTGAGCACAAGGGTTCTCCAGTCAGTTTGAAACTGGGTAAACCGTTGAAGTTGTGGAAAAATCCGGACTTATCCACACAATCAGCCGCGTTTACTATTACTACTATTTTGTATACAAGCTTTTAAGTAAACAAACTGCATAACTTGCGCACTGGGCATCTTCGGCCAGAAGCTCGGCTGAACATCGTTCTAAAGACGTTTTTCAAAAAAAAAAACGCAGCCGCAAAAAACGGTAGCAATCTGAGATTGCCAATCAGCATTAATCACTGACAACCAGCTTTCAAGCGCCAACGTCCTGTGGACAAGCGCCTGCATATCCACAGCATCAACTGTGCAGAACCCCGGCTTTTGCCGACAACCAAATTTTTGTCCACGATCCGTACGTGACTCGCGCAGGTGTTGTCCCGCATAAAAAACAGGACTTAACGCGCTGATTCTGTTGAGTAAACGAACCTTATCCACAGAAAATCGTGCGTTTACTTACTACTATTATTTTGTATACAGATCTCTTGATTAAATAAGCAAACAACAGCGCAGCCAAAAAAAAGCGTTTTCCAGAACGAAAAACCAGGGCCGCAAATTTGTCTCCAACGGCTGACAATGCTGTGTACAATCCGGCGCTTATGCACAACGGCCCAGCAAAAAAATGCGTCTAGGCATCATCAGCGCGTTGCACGAAGAACAGGCAGGGCTCGTGGAAGCCTTGCAAGGGCCCTCCACGCTCATTCACGGCAAGCGTGAGTACTTTCTCGGACAGCTGTGGGAAATCGATGCTGTCTGCGTCCTGTCGCGAATTGGGAAGGTTGCTGCTGCCATGACGGCGACAACGCTTGTGGAGAAGTTCGGAGTTACCCACATCCTGTTCACGGGTGTGGCTGGTGCAGGGGACGCGTCGATCCGGGTTGGCGACATCGTGGTGGCTGAATCGCTCGTCCAGCACGACATGGATGCCAGTCCCCTCTTTCCCCGTTTCGAGGTGCCATTGACGGGCCAAACGCATTTTCAGCCGGACGCCCGGCTGTCGCAGCGGGTGTCCAGTGCAGCGCATGCGTTCCTGGACGAGGAACTGACGCATGCGATCGCGCAGACCGACCGTGAACAATTCGGCCTGACGCAGCCGCGGGTACACCGCGGCCTGATTGCCAGCGGCGACCAGTTCGTACATGAGTCTGCGAAGATCGACGCGATGAATGCCGCACTGCCTGGCCTGGTGGCGGTGGAGATGGAAGGCGCTGCGGTGGCGCAGGTGTGTCACGAACTGAACGTGCCGTTTGCCGTCATCCGCGCGATCTCGGACAACGCCAACGAACATGCGGCGCACGACTTCATGGGCTTCGTGAAGACCGTGGCCGCGCAGTACGCATTCCACATCACCCGGCGCCTGTGCCGGGATCTGTCGACAGCGCCGCTCTAGTCCAGCAGCGACTCGGCCGGCATGTAGTCGTAGCCCAGTGCGTGCGCCACGGCCTCGAACGTGACCTTGCCCTGGCAGACATTCAGGCCATGGCGCAGATGGGGATCATCTCCCAGCGCGCGCCGCCAGCCCTTGCCGGCCAGTGCCAGCACGTGGCCGATCGTGGCGTTGTTCAGCGCAAAGGTGGATGTGCGCGCGACTGCGCCAGGCATGTTCGCAACGCAGTAGTGCACGACGCCGTCGATGACGAAGGTCGGATCGGCGTGGGTGGTGGCGTGGGACGTTTCAAAGCAGCCGCCCTGGTCGATCGCCACATCGACGATGACTGCGCCGTTCTTCATCCGTGACACCATGCTGCGCGTGACGAGTTTTGGCGCTGCAGCGCCCGGTACCAGCACCCCGCCGATGACCAGATCCGCCGAGAGCACGGCTTCTTCGAGCGCCTGCGCGTTGGAATGCAGCGTGGCGATGCGGTTGCCATAGACCAGGTCGAGCTGGCGCAGGCGGTCGAGGTTCTTGTCGAGCACCGTCACCCGTGCGCCTGTGCCCACCGCCATCTGCAAGGCATTGGCGCCCACCACGCCGGCGCCGATGATGACGACGTGGCCCGCAGCCACGCCCGGTACACCGCCCAGCAGCAGGCCCATGCCGCCCCGGGATTTTTCCAGGTGCGCGGCGCCCGCCTGGATCGACATGCGCCCTGCCACTTCGCTCATCGGCGCGAGCAGCGGCAAGCCGCCGCCAGGCCCGGTGACGGTCTCATAGGCGATGCAGATGGCTCTTGACCGCACCAGCGCCGCCGTCTGATCGGGATCGGGCGCCAGGTGCAGGTACGTGAAGAGGATCTGGTCTTCGCGCAGCATCGCGCATTCAGCCGCCTGCGGCTCCTTGACCTTGACGATCATGTCAGCCTGCGCAAACACCTCCTGGGCGCTGGCCACGATGCTGGCGCCGGCCGCGACGTACTGCGCATCGGGCAAGCCGATCTCGTTGCCGGCGCCCTGCTGGACGAGCACCTGGTGGCCTTGCGCCACCAGTTCATGCACCGATGCCGGCGTGAGGCCGACGCGGTATTCGTTGTTCTTGATTTCGGTTGGAACGCCTACAAGCATGGTGAGTCTCCTTGTTGTTGGTGTGGTTCCTGCAACTGCTGTTACTGCTCCTGGCGAGAATGCGGGTTAGAAAGCACATCGGCGACCGAAGTCGCCGATGTGGTGTGAATTACAGGCCCAGTGTCATCAGGCTGGCGTTACCGCCAGCCGCCGTCGTATTGACGCAGACGGCACGTTCGGCTACCAGCCGCCACAGATCGACCGCGGCCAGTGGTTCGGTATCGACCACCCCGACGATGGCGCCGCTGCGCGCCGCCAGCTGCGTGCGCAGCGAGCCGGCCAGGCCCGATTCGACCAGGGCGATCGCGAATTCGCCCGCATCGACTTCGTCCTTGCCGATGAAGCGCACGCGCTCCTTGACCGCCTGCGGCAGGTTGGCCGGAATCGCCTCCGGCGACATGGTCAGCACCAGTGCGCGGTTGCCGGTGGCCAGCGCAGCTGCCACTTGATTGAGCAGGCCTGCCGGCGTGCCCGATGCACACAGCACGACGCCACGCGGCGTGAACGACAGGCGATTGCGCTCGCCGGTCGGCCCCGGCAAGTCGATCGCCACGCCATTCAGCGACGTGCGCGCATAGCCTTCGGCCAATGCCACCACGGGTTGCTGGCCGTTCGTGCGCAGCCAGCCGATCAGCGCTTCCAGCGCAACGTCAGCCTGACGGACATGGTCCATCAATGGCGCCGCGCCGCGCTGCAGGCGCTTGATGTACAACGGGCCGCCGGCCTTCGGACCAGTCCCGGATTTGCCCTCGCCACCGAACGGCTGCACACCGACGACTGCGCCGACGATATTGCGGTTCACGTAGATATTGCCGACGTGCGCATGGTTGACGATGTAGTCGATCGTTTCATCGATGCGCGAGTGCACGCCCAGCGTCAGGCCGAAACCGGTGGCATTGATCGACGCGATCACCTTCGGCAGATCGGCGCGGCGGTAGCGCACGATGTGCAGGACCGGGCCGAACACCTCTTGCTTGAGTTCCGACAGCGACGCAATTTCCAGCACCGTCGGTGGCACGAACGTGCCGCAGCTGGTGATGGCGCTCGGCAGCTCGAGCGCGAAGTGGCTGCGCGCCGTGGCCTTCGTGCGTTCGATGTGCGCCAGCAGGTTGCGCTGCGCTTCCGCATCGATGACCGGGCCGATATCGGTTGCCAGGCGATCCGGGCTGCCCACGCGCAGTTCCTGCATCGCACCCTTGAGCATCTTGATGGTCTTGTCGGCGATGTCTTCCTGCAGGAACAACACGCGCAGCGCCGAGCAGCGCTGGCCGGCCGAATCGAAGGCCGAACTCAACACGTCGCCCACCACCTGTTCGGGCAGCGCCGACGAATCGACGATCAACGCGTTCTGGCCACCCGTTTCGGCCACCAGCGGAATGTCGATGCCTTCCTGTTCCGCGCGCTTGGCCAGCGTGCGGTTGATCAGCTGCGCGACTTCGGTCGACCCGGTGAAGATCACACCCTTGATGCGGCTGTCGGCCGTCAGCGCGGCGCCGACGACTTCGCCGCGGCCCGGCAGCAGTTGCAGCGCAGCGCGCGGCGTGCCGGCCTCGAGGAACAGCTCCACCGCGCGGTGGGCGATCAGCGGCGTTTGCTCGGCCGGCTTGGCCAGCACCACGTTGCCGGCGGCCAGTGCAGCCGCGACCTGCCCCGTGAAGATCGCCAGCGGGAAGTTCCATGGGCTGATGCAGCTGACCGGGCCGAGTGCCTGGACGTTTGCCTGGACTCCTGTTGCAGCGCGGATCTGCACCGTGTAGTAACGCAGGAAGTCGACTGCTTCGCGCAGTTCGGCGATCGCGTTCGGCAGCGATTTGCCCGCTTCGCGTACGGCCAGGGCCATCAGCTCGACGCCATGGTGCTCGAACAGGTCGGCGGTGCGCTCCAGGATCGCGGCGCGCCCGGCCGTGCTGGTGGCGGCCCACTCGCCGGCAAAGGCACTGGCCGCTGCCAGCGCGGCGTCGACGTCGGCGCGCGAGGCTTCCTGCACCAGGCCGACGATATCGGCCGACTGCGCCGGGTTGACCACGTTGGCGAGCGGGCCGGCGTCGACCTTTGCTGCGGTCAGGGGCGCGGCGACGTGCCGGCGCTGTTGCGACAGGCCACTCGCCAGCACGCTCAGGATGTCTTCGTTGACCAGGTCCATGCCGGCGGAGTTCTTGCGCTCAGCACCGAACATGTCCACCGGCAGTGCGATCGCCGGATGCGGCTTGCCACCGCTGGCGCGGGCGGCCTCGAACGGATCGGTGATCAGGGTGTTGATAGCAACGCTCTCGTCGACGATCTGGTTCACGAACGACGAGTTGGCGCCGTTTTCCAGCAGGCGGCGCACGAGGTAGGCCAGCAGGGTTTCGTGGGAACCGACCGGCGCGTAAATACGGCAGGGTTTATCGAGGTTCTTGCTGCCCACGACCTGGTCGTACAGCGTCTCGCCCATGCCGTGCAGGCACTGGAATTCGTAGTTGCTGATGTTGCCCAGGCGCGCCCACGTATAGATGACGGACAGCGTATGCGCATTGTGGGTGGCGAACTGCGGGTACAGGATGTCGGCCGCGCCGAGCAGCTTGCGCGCGCAGATCAGGTAAGACACATCGGTGTGCACCTTGCGCGTATAGACCGGATAGCCTGGCATGCCGTCGACCTGGGCGCGCTTGATCTCGGCGTCCCAATAAGCGCCCTTCACCAGCCGCACCATGAACTTGCGGTTGCTGCGCTTGGCCAGGTCGATCACATAATCGATCACGTACGGGCAGCGCTTCTGGTAGGCCTGCACGACCAGGCCGATGCCTTCGAAGCCGGCCAGCTCGGGGTCGAACGCCAGCACCTCGAGCATGTCGAGCGAGATCTCGAGGCGATCGGCTTCTTCGGCGTCGATATTGATGCCGATGTCGTAGCGCTTGGCCAGCAGCACGAGGCTGCGCACACGCGGCAGCAGTTCGTCCATCACGCGCGCCGACTGCGCGCGGCTGTAGCGCGGGTGCAGTGCCGAGAGCTTGATCGAGATGCCCGGGCCATCCTTGATGCCGCGGCCATTCGAGGCCTTGCCGATCGCATGGATTGCCTGCTCGTACGACGCATAGTAATGTTGCGCATCGAGTTCGGTCAGGGCTGCTTCACCCAGCATGTCGTATGAGTAGCGGTAGCCGCGCGTTTCATTCTCGCGGCTGTTTTTCAGTGCCTCGTCGATGGTCTGGCCGGTGACGAACTGGTTGCCCAGCATGCGCATCGCCATGTCGACGCCCTTGCGGATCAGCGGTTCGCCACCCTTGGCGATCATGCGCGTGAGCGCCGAGCCCAGGCCTTGCTCGCTGTTGGTCGACACCAGCTTGCCGGTGATGAGCAGCCCCCAGGTAGCCGCGTTGACAAACAGCGACGGGGATTCGCCCAGATGCTTGCGCCAGTCACCCTTGCTGATCTTGTCGGCGATGAGGCGGTCGGCCGTTTCGCTGTCCGGAATGCGCAGCAGTGCTTCTGCCAGGCACATCAATGCCACGCCTTCTTCCGATGACAGCGAGAATTCGTGCATCAGGGCGTCCACGCCCGACGAGCGGGTGCGCTTTTCGCGCACGGCGGCGACCAGGCGGTGCGCCAGTGCCTGGGCGTCATGGCTGGCGCCCGACCCCTGGGCCAGCAGCCACTGCACCGCCTCGGTTTCATCGCGGCGGTAGGCGGCCGTGATGGCAGCGCGCAGGGGAGTTTGGTCGCGCTTGATTTCAGCGTGAAGAGCGTCGAACGGAACGAAGGTGGAGGCCGGGTGAGCAGCAATCTGCATGGCTATCTAGTCAAAAGAAAAATACACAACGAGGGCCACCGCACAGCAAAAGCGCCGTGCTGTGAGCAACAGCCGGCGCAGATTGGAACTTGGTGGAAATGATTCGATTGTAGAAGGATTTCTTCTGGATTTATTCTGGATTTAACCGATACTGGCAATAGATAGTTTTTGATGCGACAATCTGACCAAATAAAATTTACAAGGAGATGTAGCATGCTGGACAAGATTAGCAAAAAGATTCTGGCCGAATTGCAGAACGACGGCCGCATCAGCAACGTCGAACTGGCGGCGCGTGTCAACTTGTCGCCGGCTGCCTGTCTCGAACGTGTGCGCAAGCTGCACGAATCGGGTTACATCATGGGCTACACCGCCCAGCTCAATCCGCAGTTGCTGGACGTGTCGCTGCTGGTGTTCATCGAAGTCGTGCTCGACCGCACCACGCCTGAAGTGTTCGATGCCTTCAAGCAGAGTGTGCAGATGATTCCCGAAGTGCTCGAATGCCATATGGTGGCGGGCGGCTTCGACTACCTGGTCAAGGCGCGCGTGAAAGACATGGCCGCTTACCGCGAATTTCTGGGCAAGACGCTGCTGCAGAAAGGTGTACGCGAGACGCACACCTATGCGGTGATGGAAGAAGTGAAAAATTCCACCAAGCTGCCAATTCGCTGAGTTAAGGCTGCCCAGCCAGGCCGGTCTTGCTGGTCTGGCCAGTCAGGCGTAGCGCGCCGCGGTACAGAAGGCTGGCAGGTGGCGCCTGCGCGGCCTGACTGGTGGCCTGAGTAGCGGCCTGAATAGCGGCCTGAGTGAGATCCTGCGGCGTAGCGGCGCCGCGGCCTGCTTCGAACGTCACTTTGCGCATCGGGCCCACCCCATCCGGTTCTTCGATGCGCACCGCCATCCTGCTGGCGCTGGCAAGCGCGTCGCCCTCACCGGCTACGGCATCGATCACGAAGCGGTAGCCCGGGCGATTGTCCAGTTGCCCCGTGCCTTCCAGCCTGACCCGGTTGCCGTCGAGCGTGATCCGATCCAGCGTGTGCCCTTTGAATGACGTGCTGCCCAGCAGACGAAACACGAACGGCGTGCCTGCATCTGTCTTGAGCGCGAGTGGCGCTGCCAGCCGGAAGGCTGTTCTGGCAGCCGGCGAATTGACGCCGCTGCCGGGAGTTACGGCCGACTGGAGCATCCCTTCGCCCACCAGCTGCGCGCCGTCGGTAAAGCCCACCCGCACGAACGCAGACATCGTCGTACGCCTGCGCGCCGAATCGGTGACGATCACGGTCGCGCGGTAATCCCCTGCAACGCCATACGTGTATTCAGCCAAGACTGTACCCGCGCCATTGCGCTCGCGCACGACTGCCGGTAGCGGCCCGCTGCCATCGCCCCAGTCGATGGTGGCCGTATGGGTGTCGCGGACATTACGGTCGCGAAATGACAGCGTGAGCCTGGCAAGCTCGTTCTCGCGCAGCGCCGGGATTTGTAGCGGGCCCAGCACCGGCGCATCGGTACCGCCGCCACCGCGGCGCAAAAACACCAGGCCGGCGTTCGATTGGGCAAGGATATCGCCGTTGGCTGCAATACCAAGCCCTTCGGTTACCACCAACCCTGTTGGCGAGTTGTGCAGGCGCAGATTGAGATCGGTCGCCACGCCCGTGCGCGACCAGCGATAGGCGCGGCCTTCGTCGAACATGCCGGAGCGGATCAGGCCCACACTCACGCCATCATCGTTCAGTGCGTTGGCCTCGGACGTGAACATGCCCGCCGGGTGCAGGCTGAGAAAACCGCGCGCGCGTGAGTACCGGAAGGCGCGAAACTCGTTCGTGGTCGGGCCCCGCACTGCGCCGATGACCTCGCCCGTTTCATTGAGTGTCGTGGGATAGGCAGCATTGATGCTGACAGCGGGTTTTCCTGGGCTCGACAAGAAGAAGCCACGGGTTGCCGCGTCGACGATCCGCCAACCGAGAATGTCGCCCTGATTATTGATGCGGATACCATAAGTACTGCGTGCCCCGAACGTTCCCAGATTCGTGGGACGGCCGTCAGCGTTCCAGACCAGCGTGGTCGTGCCGCCATTGACAGCGCTGCCCGAGCCGACGACGGCATCGAGATCGTTGATGCCGTAGGCAGCGCCTGGAACGAAGCCGCTGACGCCGGGCAGTGATGACAGGCGGTTTGCCGACGTCCAGCGCACTGCACGCACGCTGCTGTTGTCGCTGGACGTGGCAGACAGACCCGCGATCTGGCCATGTTTGTTGATCGCGTCCAGGGAGGCGTATTCGCGCGCATTGAGCGACGGTAGCACGACCCGGCCTCTTGTGGCCGACCAGCGCAGCGGCTGGTAACGCAGGCCGCCGGGACTCTGTGCGTCGAGGAAGCGTGCGTTGAAAATCACCTCACCTTGTTCGTTCAGACCGCCGACAAACGTACGCTCATTACCTGGAGGACTGATATCGACAATGCGATCGCCATTGAAAAACGCCACCTGCGTGCGACCGTCCGGCCCCGGGTACTCGAATGCCGCCTGCCCACGTGCATTGACAAAGCCGTTGTAGCTCGTTGGTGCGGCGAGATTGACGATGCTGTAGATGTCACCACCACTGCGCCCGGCATCAGTGGTGTCATCCTCGGCAGCGGCTGTAGCGCGGCCTGAAGCCGCAAGCATGAGCAGCAGAATGATCCCAAACCCACCGAACTGGCCCGTCGATAAATGGCGCATTGTCATCTCTCTATCTCCCTGTAGGCGCGTATGCGGTATGCACGGCGCATGCCCATTCTGGAACGTGACGAATCATTCAGGATGAGCTAGCGCAAACCCGGTGACGGATCTCGCGCAAAATGGATTTGGGAATTGCATGGTAGGCAGAGCCACCAAGCAAGGAGGTTGGCGTACAGGTAAGAAGGGAGACGCGACTGCGCCATCCCCGGTGACAACGTATCAGACGACCTTGCGCACGCCGCCTTTAGAAGCGCTTTCGGCCATGCCTTCGAGGTTCTTGCGCAGCCAGCGGTGCGCCGGGCTACGGCCGTCGCGCTCGTGCCACAGCATGTCCAGGTGGACGGCCGGCAGCTGGAGTGGCAATTCTTTCCAGATCAGGACATCGGCCATGCCGGTCGAGACCAGCAAGTGCTTCGGCAACACGGTGATCAGATCCGAGTTGGCCACTACCCGGCCAGCCGTGAAGAACTGGTTCACCGTCAGCAGGATGCGCCGTTCGCGGCCCATCTGGCCCAGTGCCTCGTCCACCAGGCCATGGGCGCGGCCCGAAAAGCTCACCAGCAGGTGGTTTGCCTTGCAATACGTGTCGAGATCGAGCTTTTCCTTGGCCAGCGGGTGATCCTTGCGCATCACGCACACGTACACGCCTGAATACAGTCGCTCGTGGCGAATCGGCGAGCCGGTTTCATACGACAACTGGGCTGCCACCCCCGGGAAAAAGCCCACCGCCAGATCGATGTCGCCGCGCAGCAGCATTGGCCGCGGTTCGCGCGTGGTCAGCGGCACCATGCGGATATTCACGCCCGGTGCCTCGCCTTCGATCGAGCGCATCAGTGACGGCAGCCACAGGGCAGCGGTCGCGTCGGCCATCGCCATCCGGAACGTTGCCTGCGCCTTGGAGACGTCGAACGTTTCCGGCATCACGGCCGCTTCGAGGGCCGCCAATGCCTGGCGCACGGCCGGCCACAGCGCTTCGGCGCGCGGCGTCGGTTTGACGCCGTAGGCGGTGCGGATCAGGAGTTCGTCGCCCAGGCTTTCGCGCAATCGCTTGATGGCATTCGAGACCGCAGGCTGGGTCATGGCCAGGTGGCCGGCAGCGCGCGTCAGGTTTTGCTCGGTCATGACGGCATCGAACACGCGCAGCAAATTCAGGTCAAGCGTCAGAAAGCTCATGGAATTCAGGATAAAACTGTCGTGAATACAAGTGTACCTCAACTCATTCACAAACAGTATAAGTGCCATCAGCGATGGGAATTAGATTTATATGTTGCGATGCACTAGAGTTATCCACAATTATAGAACGAGTACATCATGTCTTCCACCGCTACCCTAGTTCAAGCCGCCAGCGCGGTGCCATACAGCCTGTTGTTCAGCCTGACCATCTATTTCGCCCTGTTCGGCGGTATCGCCTTGTTTTTCCGTCCCCTGCTGGTTGGTATTGGCCGCGCGCTGTACCTGACGGTATGTCCACGTCCGAGCAAATCGGCCTGAAGTCGAAATCAGCCTGACGTTTATGCATCGCTGACTTACTCCCCTTCGCTGAACGCGGCACCGGACACGGTAGCCGCGTTTTTTTTCGCCTGCAGGTTCGTATTCTGGCAAACCACTCTTAACTCTCTTGTTCATGATGGTGACTTGGTGTTATCCGGTTTTACCCGGGCTCAAAATGTGACAAAGTTCACATAGAATTACATTATCTAAAATTTTTTAATCGAACATAATAAATTTTTAGCGTCAGTTGCTGCAAATAGCTGCTATGAACTAATCAGTTTAAGAGATTTTAGTAGATATCTGGCATGCGCAGATTCAATACGTAATGTAGAAGAATATAATTGAAGTTAGATCATGATAGGTAAACTAACCAGCAAGATGCCAGCTATTCAACGTAGTTCACATTCTCTATAATTTATATAAAAACTATAAGTAACAAATTGAGCGGCGCAAAATTTACTACTGAAAGTACAAGATAAAGGTAACCATGTAGAACGTTGGAGGGGCAACCAGGATGCGACGCGAATTCAATACGCGAGCGAACGCCGCCAGCGGATCAAGTCAGCTGGCGGCGTAGGGGTGTCACGAGGGAGAAGTGAGCCGACAGGGGGCGTCGGCCAGAGAGGCGATCAGGCAGCCGCTTTGTCGGCCGTCAGACGTTCGTACTTGATGAGGAGTTCTTCGCGCGATTCGCGCCAGGCCGGGTCAAGCGGGATGCAAGCGACCGGGCACAGGAGTTGGCACTGCGGTTCTTCAAAGTGACCGACACACTCGGTGCACTTGTTCGGATTGATCTGGTAATACTCGTCGCCCATCGAAATGGCATCGTTGGGACATTCGGGTTCGCAGACGTCGCAGTTGATGCAGTCGTCGGTAATCAGGAGGGCCATGGTACTTCCAGGTAGATCAGGCGACCGATGCTGGGGGCAGGCTGGCGATCTTGTTTTGCAGCCAGCGGTCGACCGATGGGAAAACGAATTTGGACACGTCGCCGCCCAGCATCGCGATCTCGCGCACGATGGTGCCCGAAATGAACTGGTACTGGTCGGACGGGGTCAGGAACAGGGTTTCGACATCCGGCAGCAGGTAGCGGTTCATGCCCGCCATCTGAAACTCGTACTCGAAATCGGATACCGCGCGCAGGCCGCGCACGATCACACGGGCGTCGTGCCTGCGCACGAAATCCTTGAGCAGGCCCGAGAAACTTTCGACCTGCACGTTCGGATAATGGCCCAGCACTTCATTGGCGATTTCGAGGCGCTCTTCAAGCGTGAAGAAGGGACGCTTGTTCCGGCTATCGGCAACGCCGACCACCAGACGGTCGAACAGGCCGGATGCGCGGCGTACCAAATCCTCGTGGCCGCGGGTGAGCGGATCGAAAGTACCTGGATAAACAGCTACAACCATTGCGGCTCCTGTGAAAAATACACCGTGATAGAACGCGCATTATGCCTTAAATACCCGGCATTCGCCCCACGCTGGGGCGGGGTTTGCCCAATGGCTGTGCAGTTTTCACAGCCTTTCAACAACTCATGCCTGCTTTTCTTGCAGCTTGAGCAGATGATAGTAGACCATGCCGGCCTTGTCCGCACGCACCGCTTCCCAGCCTGCCAGCCACTCGGGAACCTCATCACCTTCGGCCAGCAGCGGCGATTCGGCTTCCGCGTACACCATGCCGCCCTCTTTCAGCAGCGCTGTGCACAACGGCAACGTCTTGGCCAGCAAGTCTTGCTGATAGGGCGGATCGAGAAAAATCACGTCGAAGCGCTGGCCGCGGGTGGCCAGGTCGCGCACGAGCGTCAACGCGTCCGCGCGCAGGATGGTGACGTTGGTCGCCTTGAGCTTGTCGCGGTTTGCTTCGAGCTGGCGTACCGCCGGGCTATGGTTGTCGACCATCAGCACCGACGCCGCGCCGCGGCTGGCCGCCTCGAAGCCCAGCGCCCCGGAACCTGCGTACAGGTCGAGCACGGTAGCAGCATCCCAGTCATTGGCGAGCTGGTGATTGATCCAGTTGAAGACGGTTTCGCGTACGCGGTCCGGCGTAGGCCGCAGGCCAAGGGCGTCGACAACAGGGAGCAGGGTTCGTTTGAAGGCGCCGCCAATGATGCGGACCTGGTGCTGCGCCATGCGCGGCGCGCCGTGCGGCTTGGGGCCGGCAGGCTTGGAGTTGATGGACTTTCTGTGCATGGGCGGCACTATAGCATGGGGTTTACATGCGATTGTGCGCCGCCCTCTGCGTGCTTCTTCAGTTACTTATTTACTTGCTTACTTCCCTGCAGCCAGCGCTTCAAGGTCGCCAATCCAGCCCTGGATGCGCTCCTGCGCATGGGCTTTCTGCTGGGGCGTGGCGATCCGGATCGCCGTCAGGATGAACTTGGTGGTGTGATCGATACTGGCGTCATAGAAACCCTTGCGTTCCGGCGAGTCCATGCGGGCAGACAATTCCCGCATCAAGCCTGCGACACGCGCCGACGTCTGTTCGCGGTTGAGTTTCTTTTGCTGGATCTCCGTCAGCACGGCCAGCACGCGGCGCTGGCGGTACTGGCGCTCTTCCAGCCACAGGTTGTTGTCCAGCGGACGCAGATCGGACGCGCGGCGCAGGGTCGCCTCTTGTTCGCTGCTGAAGTTGCCGAACCAGAGTTCCATCTGTTCCATCGACTTCTTGAAACGGGCGCGCTGGCGCTTGTCGACGCTGCCGTCCATGAACTTGCGGCGGTATTCGTCGTTCTTGTCCTTGAACTTGCGCTCCATGTGGGTGATCTGCTCGGGTGTGATCGACATGGCCAGCGTCGTCAGTTCCGGCACGGCGCGCTGGCCCAGGCGATCGGCGCGCACGCGGATTTCGCGGTAGTCGCCGAGCAGGTCGGCCTGGGTCGGGTTGCCGGCCAGCTGCCGCTTGAACGTGCCCAGCAATGCAGCATAGTCACGCAACTCCGTCTTGCGGTGCCACTGGAACACGGCTTTGATATCGCGCTTGGCCACATCCGCTTGTTGACCTTCGAAGTCGACATACGAATTCATCCACCAGTAAAGTAGAGTGTCACCCTGGTTGTACGAGAAGCGAATCGAGCTGCAACCGGCGGCCATGACCGTCATGGCAAGCAGCAGGAGCGCAAACACGCGTCGGAACGCGCCATCGCGCATGCTAAAATTTTTCATATATTCAACTTTTTGAGAACGGCTTATGAACGTTGTGATCCTCGCCGCCGGTATGGGCAAACGCATGCAGTCTGCCTTGCCGAAAGTACTGCATCCACTGGCTGGTAAGCCCCTTTTGCGCCACGTCATCGATACCGCGCGTGGCTTGAATCCGCAGAAATTATGCGTGATTTATGGACATGGAGGCGCAGCGGTGCCAGAGATGGTCGCAACAGTGGCAGAATCCACCGGCAGCACGATCGATACCGCGCTGCAGGAACCGCAGCAGGGCACCGGTCACGCCGTCATGCAAGCCGTGCCGCAACTGGACGATGACCAGCCGACGATCGTGCTGTACGGCGACGTGCCGCTGACCACCGTCGATACGCTGCGCCGCCTGGTCGAGGCCGCAGGTAGCGACAAGCTGGGCATTCTCACCGTCGAGCAAGCCAATCCATTCGGGCTGGGCCGCATCGTGCGTGAGGACGGCAAGATCGTGCGCATCGTCGAAGAGAAAGACGCGACCGAGGCTGAACGCGCCATCAAGGAAATCAACAGCGGCATCATGGCGATTCCGACCCGCCACCTTAAAAAGTGGCTGGCGGCGCTGTCCAACAACAATGCCCAGGGCGAGTATTACCTCACCGACATCGTTGCCCAGGCCGTGGCCGACGGCGTGCCGGTCGTCTCGAGCCAGCCGTCCGGCGAATGGGAAGTGGCGGGCGTGAACAGCAAGGTGCAGTTGGCAGAGCTCGAGCGTCGTCATCAACTGAACATTGCGCACGCACTGCTGGAGCGGGGCGTGACCTTGATGGATCCGGCCCGCATCGATGTGCGTGGCGAACTCATTTGTGGCCGCGATGTCACGATCGATGTCGGTTGCGTATTCGAAGGCCGCGTCGAGTTGGCCGACGGCGTGCGCATCGGCGCGCACTGCGTGCTGGTCAATGCCACCGTTGGCGCAGGTGCCAATATCAAGCCGTTCTGCCATATCGAGGACGCCACGATCGGCGCTGCTTCGCAGATTGGCCCGTATGCGCGCCTGCGGCCGGGTACCACGCTCGGTGAGGACGTCCACATCGGTAACTTTGTCGAGGTCAAGAACAGCACGGTCGCCGCGCACAGCAAGGCCAACCACCTGGCGTACGTGGGCGACGCCACGATCGGTTCGCGCGTCAACATCGGCGCTGGCGTCATTACCTGCAACTACGATGGCGCGAACAAGTTCCGCACCGTGATCGAAGACGACGTGTTTGTTGGCAGCGACACCCAGCTGATCGCACCGGTCACGGTTGGCAAGGGCGCGACGCTGGCTGCTGGCACGACGCTGACCAAGGATGCGCCCGCCGGCAAGCTGACCATCTCGCGATCGAAGCAAGTCACGATCGACAGCTGGAAGCGTCCAGTGAAAATCAAGAAGTAATCCACTGGCCGCGCACAGGCTAACCACAGGAAATGAACAAGATAAACACAGGGTAATACCCTGCTTATCCCATGTTCTTCCCTGTGGTCATCCACATTGTTATCCACAGGTGCTGGCGTGCTTGTCTGGCCCGCTTACACGGCGATGCGCGTCTCGAACTTGCTGCGGTGGGTCGCAAAATAGGTCTTCACGTTACGCACATTGGCGTGCGCCGTGAACAGCCGGTGCGCCAGCTCGTGGTAGGCCGGCATGTCGGCCACTTGCACGATCAGCACGAAATCCGGCCCGGGCGACACGCGGTAGCACTGCAGCACTGCAGCTTCCGTGTCCGCCAATTTCTCGAATTCGGCCATGCGCTCAGCGGCCTGCACGTCGAGCGTGATCTCGACGATGGCGCTCAGGCCTGCCCCCACCTTGTCGGGCGCAACAATGGCCACTTGGCGCTGGATGACGCCGTTGTCCGTCATGGTCTTCACGCGGCGCAGGCACGTGGGCGGCGACACATGCACCTGCTCCGCCAGTTGCGCGTTCGTCTGCGATGCGTCAGTCTGCAGAATGGTCAGAATGCGACGATCGATGTCGTCAAGGACAGGGAGAGCATTGATTGGCATGAAATTTAAGAGTATTTAATGCTGCCATATGAAACAAGATTTCACGGCGTGTTAGTCGTGAAATAATATGACAAATATAGCTGCACACTGTACGCTTATTTCATCGTACTTGCTCTACGATAATACTCATTGAATATTTTTGAAGTGAGGTTAGCCATGTGCGGTATCGTCGGAGCAGTCGCAAAACGCAACATTACCCCTGTCCTGATCGAGGGCCTCAAGCGCCTCGAGTACCGGGGCTATGACTCCTGCGGTGTGGCTGTCCACCTCGACGGCCGCCTGACCCGTTCGCGCTCGACATCGCGCGTGGCTGAACTGGAAGCGCAGGTCAAGGAAGCGCATCTGGACGGCTTCACCGGCATCGCCCACACCCGCTGGGCCACCCACGGCGCGCCGGCATCGCACAACGCCCACCCGCACTTCTCGCCAAGCGAAGACAATGCGCGCATCGCGCTGGTTCACAACGGCATCATCGAAAACCACGACGAACTGCGCGCCGAACTGACCGCCCTGGGCTACGTCTTCATGAGCCAGACCGACACCGAGGTCATCGCTCACCTGGTCGACCACATGTACAACGGCGACCTGTTCGAGACCGTGCAGCAAGCCGTCAAGCGCCTGCACGGCGCCTACGCCATCGCCGTGTTCTGCCGCGAAGAACCGCACCGCGTGATCGCCGCGCGCCAGGGTTCGCCGCTGATCGTCGGCGTGGGCAAGGACGAGAACTTCGTCGCCTCCGACGCGATGGCGCTGGCCGGCACGACCGACCAGATCATCTACCTGGAAGAAGGCGACGTGGTTGACCTGCAACTGGCGCGCTACTGGATCGTCGACGTCGACGGCCGCCCGGTCGAGCGCGAGGTCAAGACCGTGCACGCTCACACTGGCGCTGCCGAACTCGGCCCATACCGCCACTACATGCAGAAAGAAATCTTCGAGCAGCCACGCGTGATCGGCGACACGCTCGAAGGCGTCACCGGCATCATGCCGGAACTGTTCGGCGACGGCGCCTTCGCGGTGTTCAAGAAAATCGACCGCGTGCTGATCCTTGCTTGCGGCACCAGCTACTACGCAGGCCTGACCGCCAAGTACTGGATCGAATCGGTGGCCAAGGTGCCCGTGAGCGTCGAGATCGCCAGCGAATACCGTTACCGCGACAGCGTGCCGCATCCGGACACGCTGGTCGTCACCATCACCCAGAGCGGCGAAACGGCCGACACCCTTGCCGCGCTCAAACACGCGCGCAGCCTGGGCATGGAACACACGCTGACCATCTGCAATGTCTCGACGAGCGCCATGGTGCGCGAATGCAAGCTGGCCTACATCACCCGCGCCGGTGTCGAAGTCGGCGTGGCCTCGACCAAGGCCTTCACGACCCAGCTGGCCGCCCTGTTCCTGCTGACGCTGACGCTGGCCCAGGTCAATGGCCGCCTGACCGATGCCGAAGAAGCCGAACACCTCAAGCAGATGCGTCACCTGCCGGTCGCGCTGGCCGCCGTGCTGGCACTTGAGCCGCAGATCATCGCTTGGGCCGACGACTTCGCCCGCAAGGAAAACGCCCTGTTCCTGGGCCGTGGCATCCACTACCCGATCGCGCTGGAAGGCGCACTGAAGCTCAAGGAAATCTCGTACATCCACGCCGAAGCGTATCCAGCCGGCGAACTCAAGCACGGCCCGCTTGCGCTGGTCACCGAAGAGATGCCCGTGGTCACGATCGCCCCGAACGATGCGCTGCTGGAAAAGCTGAAGTCGAACATGCAGGAAGTGCGCGCGCGTGGTGGTCAGCTGTACGTGTTTGCCGACGTCGATTCGCGCATCACGTCGGGCGATGGCCTGCACGTGATTCGCTTGCCCGAGCACTACGGTTTGCTGTCACCGATCCTGCACGTGGCGGCGCTGCAGTTGCTGGCGTATCACACGGCACTGGCGCGTGGGACCGATGTGGACAAGCCGCGTAATCTGGCGAAGTCAGTGACGGTGGAATAAACGTTCACTGGTAAAAGCACTGTTGTGGACAAACAATAAAGTTTGACAAAAAATAATAAAGTCTGACAACAAATAATAAAGTCTGACAAAGGCCGGCTGGCGTGGCTTTCGGCCCTGGCAGCGGCTTTCAACCGGTGTGTTTGCTCCCTCATGTTGCATGTATCGCGGTTTCAGCGACCACTCGTCGTTTTGTTCGAACATCATGGCGTACAAGTCGGATAATGACCTAGTCATTGGGGAAGATACCAATGACGTTGGTGCGTTGCTTCACCTCGGCATTGATCCGTTTCAGCTAGTTCGTACTGTGAACTGGGTTCGGCATGCCTGGGGGAGGCCCATAAAGGCCAACACTTCTTGTTCGGCGTCGTCCATCTTGTTGGACAGCTTGGGAAATTTGGCCCCCAGCCAGTCGGCCACAGTTCACCATTGGCCACTGGCCTCCTCCGGCGTCTCCTGTACGAAGATGGTATTGATCATGGCCAGCACAGCCTGGCGCTGGCCTTTGCCAGCATGCGCTAGCGCGTTGCGGATGAAGTGGACGTGGCAACGCTGCCATGTTGCCTTGAGCGCGTGCAGGATGCATTACAACAGGCGGTAAGCTGGAATGTAGCTTAAAAACTGCTAACCTAACTATCACACCACCAAAACTCTAAGACGTTCGGTTTGAATCTAGAGCTTTGAATCTCTGAACATTACCATATGTCATTTTTCACAAAGATATATAGGATTTCGCTATGGGAAAGAGACAATTCAAGACCGAAGCGGATATTGCGCGCTTTGTGAAACAGGGGTACGGGCAAGGGGAAGGCTCATCCTACAAACCGTGGCTGCGCGTGCAAGATATTCCATCACTAGGTCGGTCTCGCAAAGCCCCAGGCATAAAATCTGGGCGCATGCACCATTTTTTTTCCGACCTGGAATTTCGCTATTTCCTTCTGCTTGAATTTTCTGACCTGGTGGTAGACATCCGCGAACAGTACCCATTGTTTGCGACATCGAAGGCCCGGGACATCGCTGCGGAAATGGGCATCCAGTATCCGGTTTTTGTAGGTACGCAACTTCCATTTGTGTTGACGTCCGACTTCGTGGTCACACTTCAGGAACCCGGACAAAAAAAACGATTGGCGATCAGAACCTGCAAGTATGAGAAAGACTTTGTTGATCCCAATAGTGGGCTATGGACTATTGATAAGCTTGATCTGGAGCGGGCAATATGGGCCGAAAGCTCTACAACGGACTGGAAGATTGTGACAGAAAAAGTGGGTAGCCAAATCCTCTTCGACAATTTGGAATGGTTACACAGGTCTGCACGGATGGAAGCACCCTTGGATGCTTCGCCAGACCAGCAAAGCCGATTCACGGAGCTCGTTCTAAAAGCGGCGGATGGCGATCGGACCATGGCGTCTTTGGTACGTGCCGCCTCAACGACGACCGGCGTCCCATACCGATCAGGTATGAAACTCTTAAAGCACTTACTCTGGAACAAGAGCATTGTGACGGACATCGCTAGCACCCCGTTGGACCCCACTTTGAAATGCCCGAAACTGTCGATACCGGCCATTCGTGAAACGAACAGGAGGGTCGCATAATGCTAACTGTAAATGCAGTTCTGAAGGCGGTTTTCGCCGAACCGCCGTTTGAGCACCCGATGCGTGTTCTTTGGACAGACCGAGAGATTGACCTGGTCATGTTGTTTGCTCTCAAAGAGCCGTATGGTGTTCCGACGTCGATGCGGCTTAGCGACGTTGAATCAATGCTTGCTGCTGATAAGTTGCGCAAGGTATCGATGCGCCTGCCTTCATTCATGCTGCAAACAGAAGACGAGCTAAGCGATGCCGCCAAAGCTAAGCGAACTCAACTATGGGGTCTGATCGGCCCTATTTTTGCTGACAAGCAAATTTATCTGCCAGGCAAACTTGGGCCCATCATTGCGGCGTACGCCAGCAAGATAAACAAGCCAAAGAAAACGATCTATCGCCTTGTCTACCGTTACTGGGCCTTTGGCATGACGCCAAACGCTTTCCTCGGGAAGTATATTCACTCCGGGGCACCTGGTGTCGAGCGAGAGTACTCGGGCGAGAAGAAGGCGGGGCGTCCTGCCCGCTACTTGGGCGAAGAGAGTCAGACAACAAAAAAACTTACTGAAGACGATAAGCGGATCATCAAAATCGGTTATACGCTGTACAAAAATAATGGAACCCGGCTCATCATTGATGCATACAATAAGATGCTGGACCACTTTTATCGTGTAGAAGTTGCATCTCCAGATGGCAGTTGTGGAGGTGCGCCACTCAAGCAATTGGACCAAGTACCCTCTCCCACACAATTTTCCTATTGGGGTAAAAAATCCTTTGACGCGATGGATGTCATGCGAGGCCGAGAGGGTGAAACCAAGTGGGCGATGGACCACCGGCCTATCGTTGGGAACGCTCATCACGGTTTGCGTGGTCCGTGTCACCGGTTTGAAATTGACGCCACGATTGCGGACGTTTATCTGGTTAGTCGCTTCAATCGCAATTGGATTATCGGCCGCCCGGTTGTATATGTTGTCATTGACGTGATGTCGCGAATGATCGTCGGTCTGCATGTGGGCTTGGAAGGACCTAGCTGGAACATAGCGCGGCACGCGCTATTTAATGCTTTCACTGACAAGGTAGCATATTGTGCTTCCTTCGGGATCGTTATTGATCCAGCGGATTGGCCTTGCGAGCACCTTCCACATGAGGTTGTTGGCGACCGGGGTGAAATGTTAGGTGAGGCTGCGGAGCAGGCGATGCATAAGCTGTCTATCACTCTCGATATTCTTCCACCGTTTCGCGCTGACTGGAAGGGTACGGTAGAAAGCTCGTTCCGTCTCCTGCAAAGCCGTGGCCAGATCCGCTGGATGCCTGGTGGCCTCAAAAGCAGGGAGAAGGAGCGGGGACAACGAGATTACCGTCTAGACGCCACGCTCGACCTCCATCAATTCACGAGCATCATGATCAGGTCTGTGCTGGATTGGAATCATCATAGTCGTGACCCTAAACGTCTTTCAAAGGTCATGATTGGGCAGAACGTTGAGCCCACACCTATCGCGATTTGGAACTGGGCGGCGCAAAACGACTTGATCGAGCCAAATGAGCGAACCCGCGAAGAGATCTATCTGCATCTGCTGCCTCAGGCCCGAGGCTCGGTGCAGGCAGGCGGGATTTACATTAACGGAATGTATTACAACAATGTGCTAGATCCGACTGGAAAGCGTTCGGCGAATGCCAGGGCCAATGGTCGCGAAAGTATCGACATTTGGTCTGAGCCGATGGCTGACCACATCTGGATCAAGGATAGATCCGGCGCCTTTGTGCAATGTCCGCTCCGCTCTACTGAAGCGCGATGTGTCGGTATGCGCACTGAAGAGGTAGTCGATATGCTCGCGATAACTGGGGCGATTTCTCCAGAGAGCCAATATGCCGCGCTCAATAGCAGGGTCGATCTCGCTGGATTCGTGGAGTCTACCGTTGCAACGGCGAGCGCAGCGAAGCAAGAAGGGCAGGCGCCTACATCAGCTGCGGCTGCGGTGGCTGGCATTAAGGGCAATCGAGCCCTGGAGCGCGACATACAGAGAGCCGATGCTTCCGCAGCAGCGCTGGGTGGCAATAGCGAACCATTTGCGCCCGGACCTACGCCTACTCTAGCTCCAGCCAAAAGGGAGTCAAGCGTAACCAGCGAATATGCGGGTGCGAGAGGGGCTGAGGTGATTAGTTTGTTGAGCCGTGCCGGTAGAAATAGGAGCAAATAAGTGGTTTCAATTCAAGCATTTTATGAGGACTCTCCAATATTGGAATACGCCGGTAATCCCTTAATTGAGGCCTTGCCACCTATTTTGTCTGAAGAAGATGCGGGGGAAAGTTTGGCCTCGATTCCCCCTCTACCGGGAGAAGAAAGAGCACTTCCTAAGCATATTCGCATGCATTGCTTAAATCGGATATCGCATCTGATCCAGCCTTTTATGATTCATCTAGAACTGGAAGCTGTCATCTCTTCAGTTCTACGTAGTGGTTACATCGGGAGGAATCCGATGGATGCAGTCACGTGGAGGCACTTGCATTCCATCAGAGGCCAAAGCGGCTCTTCAATTACCAACGTTACAGCCTCAACGTTCAGTTTGATTGGACTGAGTGGAATGGGAAAAACCACTGCGTTGAAGGCGGTCCTGAATATTTATCCACAGGTCATCACGCATACCCGATACCACGGGCGCGATTTTATTCATACCCAGATTGCTTGGTTACGATTTGATTGTCCAAATGACGGATCATTGGTTGGGTTGTGCCAAGCGTTCTTTCGTGCTGTTGATGCCGCGCTTGGCGACGATATTCACGCAACCCATTATCGAACTAAGCGCAGTGTATCGAGTTTGATTCAAGCGATGGAGCAGACGGCGAGCACGTATTTTGTCGGCGCCATCTTCATAGATGAGCTACAGCACCTTAACGCGGCAAAAACGCCGGGTAAGGAAAGCATGCTCAATTTCTTCGTCACGTTAATCAACACCATAGGCATTCCTGTCATATTTGTGGGAACCAACGCTATGGCAAGACTTTTTGCTGATGTTGTCAGGAACGCCCGCAGGGTTTCCGGTCAAGGCGTGTACGATTTCAAACAACCGGATGAGCATGATGAGACGTGGAATCTGTTGCTTGAGACAATGTGGGACTATCAATGGGTTCAAAATCCGTGCGAGTTGACCGATGCGTTAAAAGCCACCATCTATGATTTGACCCAAGGTGTCACTGACTTTCTGGCCCGGTTCATGATCTTGGGACAACGATATGCAATCCAATCGGGCATCGAGCAACTTGATGCGACCGTTTTTAAACATATAGCTGGCACCAAGATGAAGTTGTTGTTGCCAGCGATCGAGGCTTTACGAAGTAAAGATCCAGCCAAGATGAGCCAGTTCGAGGATTTGTTACCGCTAGACGATCAATTGGAAAAAATCATGCAGGACGATCTCTATGTCGTTCCTACCGCCATCTCAATCTTACGCGCACAGCAGCAGAAAAGGCTCGGGGGTACGGCAACAACTGCCGATTCGGAATCAGCTGCCAATAAAACCGCCGCTGCGCAGCAGAGCTCCGTTGGTGATAAGTACGCTGATTCTTCAAAAAAGGCTAGCTCTGCCGCACCAATGAAGGTGGCCCGTGTGATACCCATGTCGACGAAAATACCGACCGCCTCGCAAGCGACGAATGTGCTGAGCGCCGCTGGCTGGCTGGTCAGTGATCCATTTGAGTTTGAGCCTGCGTATATGACCGCATAGAAGATGGAGCGGCTATGTTACGTTACTTTCCTGCCTCATTTCCGGATGAAACGTTATATAGCCGCCTGTGCCGTTACCATCGTCTTTCCGGTTATGAGGTTGACCGGGTGTCGCTGCATGAGTTAATCGGTGGACACACGCATGTCGTCGTTTCGGATTTACCAAGCAAATTGGACACATTAGTGTCCAGGCTCCCGAACGAGGCCAATGTCAGCGTGGACGACATTGCTTCTAACAATACGCTCTTGGCTTTTTATACGGCCTTTATGCCGGCACGACGTGCGGATTCGGTATATGCAGCCATGCGTGGTGACAGCGCCTCTGGCATCAAGATGTCCATCGGCTTAATAGCAAGCCGCTTGGGAGGCCATAACCAACTGAGATTTTGCCGGAGCTGTGCGCAGGAGGAATACTTCACCACTGGCCAGCCTTACTGGCATCGCGTCCACCAATTGCCTGGAGTGCTCGTATGTCCTGTCCACAAGCAAACACTCTGCGCGCTAGCCGCTAAAACGATTGAGCTCAATAGCCATAAGCTGCTCCTGCCGGACGATACAGCCATAGCGGGCCACTTTGACGACATTCGCTTGTCCGACATACAGCAGGAAACCGCTTTGCGACTTGCTCTACTGAGCGGTGACGTGTTACATGGCTGTATGCAGACCAAGGGACCAGAAGGCATCCACCGCCTGCATCGTTCAAGTGCGGCTGCGCATGGCCTCATCCGTGCCAATGGCAGAATACGCATTGACAACCTGGATCAATTGATCGGACTTTATTGCAATTGCTTGCCGATGAATGTCGAATTTAGTGTGGTGCGATGCAGGCTTTTTGACTGCGCGCTCAAGCTGTTAAGAAAGCCGCGGGAAGCAATCGTCCATCCCATGCTGCATATCGTTCTGATGGACTGTTTGCGTTGTGTTGAGGACCGGCCTAACCTTCAATGTGCTGAAGCAGTGCCGGACATGCCGCTTACCTCACGTGCACGCAAGATAATTGATCTGTCAGTACTGGCTGAAAAATTGTCTTGCCAAGGAGCGACCTTATCTGGCGTTGCTGGCGTGATGGGGATCAGCGTGACGACAGCGGCTGTCGAGGCTGCCCGCGCCGGAATCAGGGTTTCCAAGCGTCCCAAGCACCTTACCGCGGAGCGTGTGACTGATGTCGGAACCTCCCTGAGGCTTGGGCTATGTATCGAAGAGGTGGCACAGAGACATGCAATTTCTATCGTGTCGGTGTATCGGATCTTGCGTATGGATGCGGCGTTGGCGCAAGAGTATGAAGCAAAGCTGTTCGCATTGCTAAGAGAGCAATATCGACTGCGGTATATGGATTCACGATCTGACAAAGCCGCCTATGCTTGGCTGCGCAGGCATGATGGGCTGTGGCTGACAGAGCAACTCAAAACATCCCCAGCCATGCGGGCTAGGAAAAGCTGCGTGGATTGGCGTCGGCGTGATACAGCACTTGCTCGCCAGATTTTTGAGATCGAAGCGCAGCTACGCAGCATGCCGGGTAAGCCGACATATATCAGTGAGACAAAGCTAAAAAGGCTTACTTCCATGGCTGACACAATCGAGCACAGCTTGCCCAATCTCCCATTGACCGAAGCAGCGCTTAAAACGTGCGCTGAATCTGCACAAGCTCACCAACGCCGGCGCATTATGTGGGCTTATTGCGAGTTGAAAAAACGGCCTGACTTCCGCCACCAGCTATGGGAAGTGCTGCGGCTTGCTGGAGTACGGAAATTGCATCCCTCTAACGAAGCACTGGCCTGCACGCTCCTTTAAGTTGTGCTTCTACCCATCCCGTCGATGCCGTGCCTTCATCTCCAAAACGTGAGGATTTAGATTGGCGATCCATGCACTCGGGCTCTTGCCAGAGCGGATAAATCGCGATACAGCGGACGCCACTTCAAGAGTGGAGTGGTTCCTCTCAAGATGTTCGGCAATACCGATGGTCAGATTATGGCTTGGTAGCCTGCCACCCGATTTTCGTTGAAATACGCTGTGGTCGATATGCATTTGAAAAAACTGGATCAAGCGTGATGCCGGTGTTTCGTAAGTCCTGCGCTGGAAGACACGGTGAGCCATTTTTGCAAATTCCTGGTCGCGTATATTATCGTGGCCGCTGGTCCCCAACGCTAATGGTTTCCAACCGCATTGACATGGGAGCATCGGCACCGAGCAGAATTTTCCAGCAATTCGGAAAGGTTCCTCGCAGCGCGGGCAAGTATCAATGAGCCTGGTGCCGTGCTTCCAGCAGACTTTGACGCCTGGTAGTTGATGCGATCGATGGAGATAAGGCAGTTGATCGGCTGCGCTTTCGTCAGCAGCGCATCTTAAGCATACGTTACTTTCGGCAAATTTCGGATCTGGATACTCCCAATCGGGCGCTGTCAGTACTGGCATGACGAGAGCCACGAAACTATTCAATTCAAGAAGCTGACCCAGCCGTACATGCGGCGGCCCAGGCAGGCGCCGTACCAACGCACTTAGGGCGAAAGGTGCAGCGTCGGTGAAGTTCATTTCGTTGCTCGGTACGCTGAAAAGGGAGATAAATGTCTTCTCGTGATTGGGTTCGGCCGAGAGCAAATGGTAGCGAGAGACTCTTCCGTAAAGTGTCTCACCGGGAAATGATTCTGGAAAAAACGGGAGCCTGGAAACTTTGTGATTCACAGCATGACTCATGTAGCAGAGGGGTATGATAGCATACGCTACCGTAACGGGCTCGAAGCCCGCCGTCAAATACGCGCTTCCGCCATTGCCATGGTATCGCAGCGATTGACTAGGAGTTTCATACACGATGTTATCAGGCCCCGTGGTTTCGATGCTCAAATACATGCCAGGCTGATCTGTGACATTTTGATAGAATTTGCTGAGCGTCAACAAGTACAATACTGCCGCGATCACTTAAATTTAATTCCCTGAGTTATGCGGGAGCGCTGCTATCTGCTTCGATCCATTCCCACCTATCGGTTTATGAAACCTAACTCACTAGTGCCAAGTGCCGAGACGGCCATACCAGAACCTTCACAGCCCAGTGAAATGATTACGGCACTAGCGGTTGCGACAGGAACCCCTATTAGTCCATTGATTAGATTGACGACCTGGGATGAGGATACTTGGGAGGACTTTACCCTTGAATTTGTTTCCTGCATTAAAGACAAGTATGTGAAGGTTGTTCGGTGCGGTGGTGGCGGCGATATGGGGCGAGATGTAATCGCCTATACCGCGACTGGCTGGGTAAATTACCAATGCAAACACTATAACGATAAGTTAAGTGTGGCTGATGTCGCTCTAGAGGTAGGTAAACTCATCTATTATAGCTATATTAACGAATATTATCTTCCGGAAGAATACTATTTTGTTTCACCGAAAGGAAGTAGTACTCATCTAATTAAAGTTATTAATGACAGGACTGGAAAGAGCCTGAAGCTAGAAATTCTAGATCGGTGGGAAAAGTCGATCAAAAATAAGATCACGTCAAAGACTGAAGTGGAGCTAACCGCCGACTTACGAAAGTATATCGAGGAATCCGTTGATTTCACTATATTCGATGATATTCCTCCAATCAGATTGATCGAGTTACATAGATCGACGCCATATCACGAGATTCGATTTGGAATTTATTCACGAAAGCGCCCAACGCCAGCGGCAGCTCCTCTGGATGTTGACTGGGGGGTTGAGCAGACGTATGTGCAGGCGCTTTTGGACGCATTCTCTGATTATAAAAAATTCCCTGTGGACGTGGCTTCTTTATCGGGACATCAGAAACTGAACATAGAATTTAACAGCGCACGGAACAATTACTTTTGTGCCACATCGCTTGATTTATTTTCTAGAGATTGGTTGCCGCCAAGTAGCTTCCAAGAACTTAAGGAAGAGTGTTATGAGGCGATATCACCTACAGTTAACCTTACCTATGCAGAAGGCTATACTAGGTATTTGAAAGTATGTGAGGCCACTTCAAAGATATCATACGAATCCCACCCCCTAAAATTCTATATGAAGATCCAGGACAAAAAGGGTCTAGTGCATCACATTGTTAATGATAATAAATTTGTATGGAAAAATGATGAGTGACAATTTTCCTATATCAATTTTCAATAGCAGAATCGAGCTTGCAACTCGAGCTAGCTTCATTTTGACCTGCTTCTCTGAACGAGCATTGGATCTTGATAGGCTAGTGTTCTTTGACTATGTTTTATTATATTCGAAAGAATTCGGTGGCCCCTTAAATCTTCATACTGATCTACCAAACAAAGTAGCTGAGATTATTCGTAGAAGAGAAATTCTTCCTGCTGCGTTAAAATTGTTTATTAGCAAGGGTCTAATTTCGTCTGTGGCGAACTTTGATGGAGTTTTCTTTAAGGCATCCGAGAATACCCCGCAATACGTCGGTTGTCTTAAATCTGAATATTTTAGAAATTTATGGACTAATCTGTTTTGGTTAGAAGAAAATTTTGATCTAATCGATAGTCAGCGTATTGGTTATATTCACAGGTCTTTCCAAAAAAATGATAATTAAGTCTATTGAAGTAGTTGGCGAAAACGTTAGACCGGCAGTCCTTTATTTTTCTAAAGGATTGAACGTGGTTGCTGGGCCTTCTAATACAGGAAAATCTTATTTGATTGAGTGCATTAAATTCGCACTAGGAGCCTCGGCTGTTCCGAAATCCATAAAGGAATCTAATGGCTATAATAGTGTTATTTTGACGATGGAAGAAGGCACCGAATCGTTTAAAATTTCACGTCAATTTGTTTTAAATTCCCCAACCACGATAACGACAGCTAACGGCCAGCAAGTCGTTTTAAAGGGGCGTCATAAACCCGATTTGAAGAATCTCTCCAACTATTTTCTATCGAAGATTGGACTCAATAACAAACTTCTTCTCTACAGTAAAGAAAACCACACCACCCGTGCATTATCGCTGCGTACTCTTGAGCCGATCTTTGTAGTGGACGAAGACCGCATTGTTGCTCGTTACTCGCCATTGGGTACTGGGCAAAGAACAGACACCACTCTTGAGAAATCACTTTTAAAAACGCTGCTCACCGGAGCTGACGAGAGCCGTGCAAAAGATACCCGCGATACTGACGAGAGCGCCGAATCAATAAAGCGAAGGGTTAAGCAGCTAGAGGCACTGATGCGGCTCATTTTCCCAGAGGTTTCAACTCCGACGCAGACTAAAGTAGAGATTCAAGATCAAATCTCCAAGCTTGACCGATCCATCCAAATTCTTGATACAGGGATTCAGGAGTTGGTTCTATCCAAGGGGCAATTTCTGCAGCGACGTAAAGATGAGCTCATGCTCGCAGCAAACGTTGAGAACGAGATCGGCGACGCCAAGGCTTTGAGACAGCGTTTTAGCTTACTCATGGAAAAGTACGAATCGGATCGCTCGCGCGTCGTGGGTCTATCTGAAGCTGCTCTTTTACTCGAGAACTATGGGCAGGTAAGTTGTCCTACCTGCGGTTCGCATTTTGATGAAGCGACGACGGATGTGGACGTTGATACCTTGCTCCAAAGTGCGCATGCCGAGGCGCACAAGATTGAAGTACAGATGAAGGACCTGCAGCGTGCAATCGTGCAACTGGATGAGACGATTGGCACCGGTCTCTCTAATGTCGAGCGAATTAAGACTCGCATTACTGAGATGGACGCTGAATTGCAAGCAGATGTCGGCGAAAAGTTGAGCCAACTGGTATTTTCTAAGAACGAACATTCGCAGAAGAAGACGGATTTAGTTGCGTCGCTTGCTCGACTTGAGGGCCGCACTGCAGCGCAAGTCGAACTGGATCGGTTGCGAAGCTATGAACCTCAGGAAAGAGCTGCATATGAGATTGACGATTTCTCTGAACAGCTTACCTATTTCGTAGAAAACGTTGAAGACATTCTGAAGCGCTGGGGCTTTCCAGATTACTCACCTACGAAGTTCCTGGACAAGTCGCGGGACCTGGAGATCGGTGGAACACCTCGTAAGGACTTCGGAAAGGGCTATCGTGCAATCGCGTTCTCCGCATTTGTACTAGGTTTGATGAAAACTTTGATGCCTTCGAACAGGCACCCTGGATTTGTTGTCCTCGACTCCCCGCTAACAACGTATAAACCGGCAGATATCGAGCAGGGAGAGGAAGACGAATCGATTGAACCGAACATGGTCTACTCTGTGTATCGAGATCTATGCGATGCCTATACGGAAAATCAAGTCATCATCTTCGATAACCAAGAGCCGGAGGTCGATCTTCTCTCGTCAATGAATTACCAGCACTTTACGCGAAACAACAATGTGGGGCGTTATGGTTTCTTCCCGGTGAACTAAGTAGTCATGCAAAATTATTGTGAAAGCGGTGCCGAAACCTTTCATCAACGATTCGTCCTTTCGCGTGCCTTGCTTTAGTCAGCTTATTACCTGGTTAACGGAATGATCGACATGCGTACAGCATGTCTCGGCCGGCAGCCATGTTCAGTTAGCGCCCGAACACACATGCGCGCGCCACGCTTCTTTGCGCAGAGCGCGCCAATGCCGAAGACTTGTTAACCGCCAACCGCTGCGGCGACACCGTCAGTCTGAGATAATTTCGCTTCGCCCAACACCGGCCTGTCGATCATGCAGAAGAGCTTCTCAGACCTCGAGTACGCCAACAAAAAGAAGCTGACGCGTCGCGACCGCTTTCTTGCAGAGATCGATAAGGCTACACCGTGGGTCAAGCTGCACCAGGAAATCGGGTTCCGTCGCGTCTTTGATCAACAGCAGAATTTCCCCCGACCCGGCCTGCACCGCTCAAATTGAACGGACTATTCCTGCCAGCGTAGAAAATTGGCCGGCGAACGACATGGCCTCGGCGCTGTCGATTGCGAACTGGCCCTTGCGGATCATGTGCATCAGCTCGATGCCGGCGAGCACAGAGCCGGCGGCGTGGAATGATTTGAAGCCCAGCATTGACTTGGTCACCCGCTTGATGGCGCGATGATCCTACTCGACAATATTGTTGAGGTATTTAACCTGCCGTACAAGGATCGGCACGGCGCGGCCGGCGTTGATCGCATCCATGGCCGCTTTGTTGGCGCCGCTCTTGTCCATCGCGACTTTGTCTGGATCGCCGTTCGCTCCCATGGCCTTGTCGAAGAAGCGCTTCGCCGCAGCTATGTCGCGCTTTGCCGTCAGCAGGAAGTCAACGGTCTTGCCCTGCTTGTCGACAGCGCGATAGAGGTATTTCCAGGCTCCCTTAACCTTGATGTACGTCTCATCCATACGCGAGCTGCCGCCGACCGAGCGCTTGTGTTTTTGGGCCATCTTCTCGATGAGCGGCAGAAAACGAATCGCCCGCCGGTTGATCGATGAATGGTCGACCGACACGCCGCGCTCTTCCATGATCTCCTCGAGGTGCCGGTAGCTCAGTGGGTAGGCCGCATACCAACCGATGCAGACCAGGATCACATCAATCGGAAAGCGCATCCCTTTGAAGTTGAGCATGTCGATTCGTCCTGGATTTGGCACCGCAGTTTACCCGACCGGCCCGCCCCCTTCGCTAATGCGACAGAACCCGCTGTCGTCATGCAATGCCATCTGCATTTCGCGTTCAGCGATATGTGTAACGCGGTCATCTAAAATAAACAGGCGATCTCCCGGCGTTGCCAGCACTTCGTGCGCGGCGTAGCCAAAAATTACCTCAGCGCCGTGATTCCACGACGTGATCTGACGCGCGGCGTAAAGGTTGGCACTTGGTAATTTCGCGGTTCCGGTCGAACCCGCGCTTGACCGAACGCAGCCGTTCAGCTCAGCATGCAGGTTGCCAGCATACGAATCAGTGTCGCATCGACGGGCTGGATTCGACCCAAAGCAGTCGTTCAATTCTTTAGAAAAAGGATCCCATCTGAACTTCCTCTTTAACCGAGACAACCTCCCTTAACGTGACGCTTGCGATGATGCGTCCACGGTAGTTAGGTTCAAAATAATAATCGATGACCAGACTAGGGCCAGTTGAGAAGAGAAGCTCTATATGCGATTCAGAAGTGGGCTTAAGCTTAACTGTTTTGCTGCCTCCAGAAGGAATGTCGCCAAGCGCATACGATCTCCCGGTAACCTGGACAGTGACTGAGTGGAGCACATCAGACCCTGAATTAGTAAAGGTAAAATCGACGCCGGCAGTTGCATTTCTCACTGTAAAATGCACGACAACGGTCGTAAGCACTGCAATGAGCGCTACCATTGCAAACCCCGGAATTTTTCCCATAACTTGTCCAAGCAAAAGTAGCGACTCAATCACAGATAACGCGCGGTCCTAGCAGCGCCCGGCCATTCACGTTGGCTTATCAGGTTGCTGTGCCGGAAAATTCGCACGCTATCCCGATCGCCAGCTCTCGAACCATTGCAGCCATTCGGATGGTCGTTGAAGATTTACTAGCGCAGACTCAAAGGGATCGGGTTAAAACGTTGCAGTAAATCACCGAATCGATTGTTCCACCTTTAAGTTTTGATGTCTGCAAAATGATATTAAAGACCGCGCTGTAAGCAAAACCGTCGTTTTCAAGAACTAGCCCGCCAACGAGTTCATTCGGTTTACTTGCCGGCCCTGTGTTGGGAAAAAGGTCGGATTTTTGTCCGGCTGCTCTCAGTATTTTATTCGCCTGTTCAACAGATTTTCCGACCAAAGGTAGTTTTTTGCACGATTCAGTCATATCAAGTATGCGCATCGCGCCATGCGCTTGTTTTTCCGCCTTGAACTGACTTTGAATTTTTGCAAGAGTCTGGCGTCCAACAGTGTTGAAATCGTCATTGTTGTTCTCGGCCTTCATGCCGTACAACGCGACCAGGGCTCCAGTAAGCATGAAGGCCTTTAATAGTCCACGAACCATCGTTGTATCTCCTTCGATTTCACTGTTGATAGACTTCGCTGCCAAATCCCACTATCCAACGCGCTGTACACAGCCTTCCACAGAGGTCTGCTTTTGGCCGAATCCGGCCGTTCAGGTCAGCATAGTAAGTTGCTAGGATTGAACATCCAGCGGTAGCCGGTATAGGTGAAGATCGGCCCAAGCATACGACCGTCGGGACCCAGGGAACTCATTTTAAAGTCTCGCCCCGAGCATTGGCAGGCTCATCATTTGGCACAGATTTGCACTCGCGATGGTCCATCCTGTTTCCAATTTCCCATAGCTGTACGAGCAACAAAAAGGTGCCCGGTGAAGCGACAGTCCCCTGCTTGGTACGCTTTAGGATAGACACTTCCCTGTAAAAATTCGATGCGATCACCTTGTTGCTGGAACTGAAATACGCGAATATATTCTGGGCCCGAGAACTCTCCGTATTCATCAGGCACATCTGCAAGGCGTACTACTTTGCCAATGCGTTCTAAAGCGTTTCGTGCTCGAAGGGGCAGTCTGTCGTCAACGACAAAGGTGAGCTCATTAGTACTACGTTCGTTCAGAGCGGCTTTGGCCGCAGACATCCAGTCGGCATCAGTAAGTTCCGAAGGCGTTTTCCCGTTTGCAGATTCTAAGCACATGACGCCTAGGAACATCAAAAGGAGTATGGATTTCTTCATGTCGCCACTTTTTCATTCCCTCAAACACTAGTTAACAGACGGTACTAACGTAGCGCAGACGCTACACGAATGTCCGCCTGTGGCCGAACTCTGCGCTACGCGTCAGCTTAGCAAGCTGCCGGTCCGGAAAAGCCACTGACTCGACAACTGCTGTCAGTTGAGCCGGCTTGGACAGTACACCTATGAACCGTTGAAATTAGATTCTGAAATCTGCCAGTTGCTTACCGCCAGCGATGCCTTCTGCTATCCATTTTGGCTGGCGCCCACGGCCGCTCCAAGTTTGACCTTTATCAGCTGGATTGTAGTACTGCGGCTCTACCTTCTGCCCTTTCCCCTTTGACGACTTTTTCGAATTTACCGCCAGCAATTCCTCGACGGTCACGCCTACGTCCTGTGCAATCGAGAGAATTTGCTGACGTGCTTTTGCTAAGTCGCCTTGCTGGCGTTTCTTGATCTCTTGGTCGATGCCATGTTGGAGTTCCTTCAGTTCGCTAAGGTTGTAGCTTGACAGGTCAATCTTCGTCATTTTGTTTCCTTTTCAATGAGTTATAACGTTCTGGTGCCGATTCTACTATGCGCTCATCAATTTACATGTCTTACGAAGCACCGTCAGCGGTCTTCTAAAGGGCTTGAGCAAAGAATGCGGGACAGTTTAAGCTATCTGCCCTACTACGTGGAGCAAAAGATAAGGCCGACAGAATACCCCGACATCAGCCGAGGGCAGTAGGTCTAAGCTTCAGTTTGCTCGGAAATTTCTAGTGCGTCATCAACTTCGATGCCAAGGTATCGAACTGTGCTTTCGAGCTTGGTATGCCCTAGCAGAAGTTGAACCGCACGAAGGTTCTTGGTCCTTCGATAGATGAGTGTCGCTTTCGTTCGGCGCATGGTGTGTGTATCGTATGCTGCGACATCAAGCCCTATTGAAGTGACCCACCGTCTGACGATGCGAGCGTACTGGCGCGTGGACAAATGCGGCGAACGCGTGACTCTGCTTGGGAAGAGGAACGCGTTGTTAGAAAGCTTGGCTTGCTCAATCCATGCCAACAGTGACTGCCTTGTCATTTCAGTAACTTCAAACTGTACTGGACGCTGCGTTTTACGTTGCATGACTATTGCACGATGCATGATGCTGCGCCCCTGTGCGATGTCGCTGACTTTCAAGCTCAGCAGGTCACAGCCACGGAATTTGCTATCGATTGCCAAGTTGAATAGGGCAAGATCTCTGACTTGTTCAGTCAACTGAAGCCGAATTCGGATGGCCCATATCTCTTTCAACTTCAAAGGACTTTTCTGGCCAATAAGCTTCCCCTTATTCCAGGCAGCTTGAGAAGCCGACGTCTGCATGCACGGTTTCATGAGGTCCTCCTTAGGAATCGGACCTTATTTTGGCGTACTGTTGCTGTTGTAACGGACGGAGTCGGACGCCGTCACCTGACCCACAGGGACGTAGCAAGAAGGACTGCTTCTCAGCTATTGAGGACGCGTGAAGAGCTTGGGTGCTACTTCCTGTCCCCAATGGGGAAGAAGTTCGTCGGGTTCCATGCTCTCGCCATCGAACCAGGAAAAACGCCATCCCACTGCAGTTTTTAAACTTAGTTTCATCCAGATCATCTGCATACCCATCTGGAGCGCGTGCCATTGGTCCACGCCGTACGCAACTCGATCCTCGTCTAGAATTCCTTCAAGGCTGAGCTTGCATTGCCACGCTCGATCAGCAATGGGGCCCGGTGCAAAGACGCCAATTTGGACCGAAAACTCAGGTCCTTGAGGTGAGTGCACTGTGCATTTGCGGCTCACAAATAGTTCAGTCATTAAGTATTCACATTGGAAAGTCGGCTAGATCACCGGTATTACGCTAACCGCTTCTGGCAGAGCCCGGCCGTTCAGGCAAGCATAGCAGGTTGCCAGGTTGAAAATTCAGCAGTGCCGCGACAGGCTGGAACCGACCCTTAGCGGACGTACGAATATATCAACAGACATTTTTAGAGTTGCGATTGACCGCCGCAGCGGCGTAATGCGTCAAACGTTTACTGTAGCGAATGACTCGCAGCGCAACGTTACTGTATGTCGTTGTTAGACAACCGGTCAGGCATCGGTCCGGCTTTTGTTGTCGTGACCGGCATGTCGCCCTGCGCCCAGGACACCACATCTTCGAAGGTACTCAGGTGACCCAACTCCGGCGTGTCCTGTTCCAGAATGTCGCGAATTTGTTCGTGGACCTTTTCTAGTTCCACTCGCTTTCGCGTGGGGTTAGCAAGTTGCTCGAACACCGTGAGAGCCTTAAGCAACAAACGGGTACCCTCCCCAAAATTATTCCATTCGAGTTCCTGCTTCGCCCACCTGACATAGGTATCTCCTACGTAATTTACGTGTCTGTCAGTATCTCCTCGGAAACACTCGACAGACTCTTCGTAGTGAGATCGTGCCTCGTCGAGTCGGACAGGTGCATGGCTGAAAAGGTATCGGGCGAAGCTACGCGTTGCCATGCCTTTATCAAAAGGATCTTCCGAAGATCCTATCGCCCTTTGATAGTAGCTTTCCGCTTGAATCAAGTCGTTGATTTCGTCATATGCCCCAGCCAGCACAAGGTGCTCATACGGACTAACGAGCGTTTCCAAGTGTTGGGCCAGGAAGTTTGCTTGCCGAACAAGAAACCGACGTTGGTCATTGAGATGCCCCGCCATGCTAGCAGGGAAGTCGGTGGGCTTTAGCCGAAAAGTTGCATATTTAGTATTAACCTCTATGAGTTTCTCGATTAAGTCCGTCAACTGCTTCCTAAGTGCAAGTCTTCCCTCATTCGATTTTTGCCGGTATGAAATAATAGACACGACCAATGCCGCTAAACTCGCCGTTAAGGTTATCCAGTCCTTAGGCAGTAATGACGAAAATAACCCAGAAATTGCATGTAAAAGTGGCACTGTGCCTCCTGTTGGATAAATCTGTCTGTAACTACCTGTGTTATTTGCAGTGAGGTAGAAATAATATGCGTCTGAGGTCCGCTTTTGGCCGAAACCGGAAGTTCTTCGCGCTCAGTGTAACTCAGCAAGAAGCAGTGGACTTCGCTACTTCACGCCTGCAGTCGTCGCAGCAATTTCCAAAACGCCGTATCTATTTCGGTAAGTCACACGATCGGCCAGATCATGCGCACGACCCTCGACAGCATCAGCGCACTCGAGCGCGGCGAGCCGCTCGTCGACCGGATTCCCGGTTGATGCAGGGCGCATGAATCGTTCCCCTCGCTGGACAGGCTACCCTGTCTGCGCTACGGTGCACGGGTCGAGCCACCATGGGGGAGAGCAGATGCACATCGAGACGGTCCGCTTCGAGCGGATATTTGACGTCCAGTCGGGGACATTCAGTTTCGAAGCGGGTGGCAAGCGCGAGTTCGGCGTCATCTTCGATCACAAGAGTGTGCCTGATGCGGGATCGACCTTTGCCGTTGTCCTGGACGAACCGGGCAACTGGCAAACGGTAGCTGGCTGGCGCGATCTTTCCACCGCCAGAGTGGGGCTCAAGCGCAGCGCTTGGGCTGTTGCAATCGACCTACTGTTCGATTTTTATTTCGTCCTCATTCCAATCCCCGCGCTGGCACTGGTGTTGGGCGGCCCGTGGGCGGCCCTGGGGACATTTGGCCTGATGGTACTGGGCGCCTGCGCCATGGTCGTGGGTGCGGCCAGGCACAACCGCCAGATCGAGCGGGCGCTGCGGGCCGTTCGCCCATCGCCGCCCCGCGCAGTCACAGGGCCCGACATACCGGCGCGGAGCGGCGATCCCACGGCGCCTGCGCATTGAGCAGCGCGCCCTTCGACGCGCCAAGTGGCGGATCGAGCACGAAGCGCGGTATCCACAGCGTTATGCCCGACTGCGGCAGCGGCACGCCGTACACACCGCCCGACTGGCTGCGCCTGATGGCACCACAGGTCCCGGGTGGCGTGTCACCCAGTGCTGAATGCAGGCGTAGCCGCAGCCGCGTTCATATGGCGTTCTGGCTGCATAGCGGGAGGCCGGTGTCGATCCTAAGCAGACCTCCACGTTCCACTTGTCATTTTTTCTGGGAGTACTCCTTATCCGGGTCTAACTCTCTGTGCTCACGTACGATGGGAGCCTGGAGATTGAACCAGATGTAACTGACCATGCCAGCGAGGGCATGCAAATGCTGGCTGCGTTCAGTTTCTGACAATGTGCGGATTATGGTGTCTGCCTCATTGATGTCTTTACCAATTCGTTCGTACACCAACATAAGCTGTTGTGCAGTTGGAAGATCCATTCGCGCCTTTCAAACTCGCAAGCTCTCAAACGTCCGGTTTTGGCCGAAAGCGGAAGTTCATCGCGCTCAGTGTAACTAAGCAAGAAATAGTGATTTTCTCTACTTCACGCCTGCAGTTGTTGCTGCAATTTTCAAAACGTCGCATCTATTTCGGTAAGTCACAGCTCAAGGTGCAGCGCGATTCCGACCAATTCGCTAGAAACCGGTGAAGCAGCGGCGCTTCGAAACGTGCGAAAGACGCACTCTCGAGCGCCTGCTGCTAGATGAGGCTGCAAACCGGCCAACATACTTGCATGGCGCGACAGAGCGCCGGTACGCAGGCCGACATGTAAGCGTAAGTATGGACGGAAGGCTGCAGGTAACGCGTAGGGGCGTGAAGCAAAAATTTTGTACCCCAAAAAGACCAAGTTCGACAAACTTCCTAAGAAAGGCATCAGTGTAGGCACCAGCTTGCTGACCTTGTAGCAAATTGAGGGCGTCCATGATGAGCATAAATACTGTGTGTGCGCACAGTATTTATTATTATTAATTTTTATATAATGAATTTTTACATTTTTCATGTTGCGAGTGCTTCAGTGCTGTAGGGCTGAAATGAGGGCAGAACTGAACGCACGTATGAATGAACGTCGACTTAAACCGCGTGCTGACTTCTCGTCCCTTCAAATCCGAGAACAGCTTGTATTTCGTTTTAATAGTGCTCTTGGGCCACCGAACAAGGCTGACTTGGCTATACAAGAAGCCTTTTTAAAAGGGATGATGAGCCCAGGAGAGACACAGCTCTTCATTAGCATGTGCGAGTACGTACTTGAAATTGTTGGACGGCATGCTAGGCGTGATCATCTTGGGTGACCGCCGCAACACCGGGCCGCCGTGGCCCACCCTCTATTAACACACGCTGCGCGACGTGCAAATCTACGCCTAGTTGGTGTGCAGATTCAATACCTGCTGCTAAGCCAAATGCAACGGAAACTGCAACAGTTAAATCTACGTGAGCTGCGGCCAGTCGATCGATTCGATTTTCCATGCGTCAATCCTATCGTGTTAGCTCAGCCATGGGGCACTCTGTTGAGGTGCTCGAGTCTATGACGAGGTGCGGCGTGGCCTGCCTCTAAGCGTGCTTCCTGAATAATTTGCACCCCACCCACCCGATCAAGCCGACTAGGACCACAATCGAGGCCTGCATCGAATACACCTCAAGAGTTTGAGGACAGCTCCACATGCAGACGGAAATGTTGAAGATTGCTGATAGGGCTAGTACGACGACCAGTGCCACCAGGGCAAACGAAAGCAGTACCTTTTTCATAAGCCCCTATTGTGGAGTACCGCGAGTTAGCTGAATGGCAGTGCCGTGGTCTGCTCTTGGCCGAACTCGGCCGTTCGACTCAGCTTAGCAGGTTGGCAGGATGGAAAAGTCCCTATTGTGTACACGGGTAGGTGTCGACCAATGGCGAACGTGGATTGCATCCAAAGAATTCCACAGCCAGCTAATTCTCTTCGGATTCAGGCAAGTGGACTGCCTGGCCGCCGTCAATGCGTAATGCGTATCCTGATGCCCAGAAAGAAACCGGTGCGGAATCGATGGCCCAAATGTGAAGAATCGGGAAGTCAGTCGAATACCTATCCTCTGTTGGCTCGTATTCGAGCGTAACTTGCCTCGATTCCGAAGACGGTTGGGGGAGCGCTACACACCCCTCGCCCACATACATGCCATGACTTTTCTGCAATCGAATACCGAATGTTTTACAGGTATTAGAGGGGCGATTAGTGATCGCCAGCTTGGCTATCCCACTTGGATAATAAACGGTAACTTCGGTCTTCAGTCCGCTTGTCACCGTGGTTACTTTCACTCGCTCGCTGAAAAACTGATTGATTTCAAGGCATATGCCATGCTAACAAAAGTTAGGATGAAATGGTGGAGGAGTAGCCCCGGCTTCAGGAACGGCGAGAAAAAACATCACAAGCAAGAATTCTTGAAATCTCATTGTTCACATTTCCCGTCTTCTCATGTTACATGTCCGAATCTGGCCAAACTCGGCCGTTCGCGTCAGCGTAGCACGTTGCCGGGCAAAAAAATCACCGACTGTCTCGACAGGCAGCTTTCGACCCAAAGCGGCCCCTCAAGCGCGCTTTGCTCTGAAACGGAAATCGCCTCGCATGTTCATAGAGGCCGCGAACTCGGCGGGCTTCGTCTAGCAGCAATGGATGATAGGCTGTTCTCGGTTCTATAGGGCAAGATCAGTAGTGTGGTAGGGAAACGACCAGACAATCGACTAGCCTTACAGCATGGTAGAGCTTGCTGGTATCCTCGCGGATTCCGACCTCTCCCGATTTGCCACTGTGACATCGCTCGATCCTGCAACCGTCATTCTTACGTCGACCCTGATGTCGGCGGCGATGACCATCGTGTTATTTTCCGCGTACCATAGCTTCCCTGCCGAAGTGCAAGGGCTGGGCCATCAAGCGCTCGGCATGTTATCGCTGACGGCGAGCGGATTGCTATTTTGCGCGGGGCCACTGATTCCGGAAGGGGTGTTACTGTTCGTGGCGAATAGCACTATGCTAGGCGCAGCCGGGCTAATGCTGATCGGCACCCAGTTATTATATGGCCGTAAGCCGAGCTGGTGGTGGTTGGCGCTGACGTGGGTAGTCGGCATGGTCTGTCTGGTCGGATGGTACGTGATCACTCAGGACTACGCGTTGCGAGTAGCGGTATTTTCATTGTTGACGCTGTCGTTCTACGTGGCACAACTGGTGCTGTTGGTTCGCTATGGTGAACGCCACTTCTCCAGCTGGTTCTTTGGCTCCCTGTTGCTGGTGCAGTCAATGGTGCTGCTATTGCGGTCAGTCGCGGCGCTCAATGGCGCGGTCGGCACTAGCAACGCTAGCAACGGCGCGGTACAGGGCATTTTCCTGCTAACCGCCAACTTCATGACGCTGATGATGGCGGTCGGTTTCATGACCGTCGCTACTCGGCGCCTGCAGGTTGTGATGGAGCACCGTTCCTGCACGGATCCACTGACCGGGGTGCTGAACCGGCGCGGTTTCGCCACTGCCTACTGCCGCGAGGTGGAGCTCATGAAACGCCACGGCGAGCCCATCTCCCTGCTCAGTATCGACCTCGACTACTTCAAGGCCATCAACGACCAGCACGGCCACGCGGTCGGCGATCAGGTACTAGTGCATGCGGCGCGAACCACCATCTCGGCGCTGCGCGAGATCGACCACGTGGCGCGTTTCGGTGGTGAGGAATTCATCGTGCTGCTGTCGGGGATCACGGTCGAGCAGGCGAAAGCGACGGCTCAACGCATTCAGGCGACGCTGCTTGCGGCGCGCGGCGGCGACGTGCCAGACTATACGGTCAGCATCGGCATTGCCAGCCAGCAGGCGCCAGACGAGAGCCTGGAAGCCCTGATGGCACGCGCTGACGCTGCCCTCTACCGCGCCAAGGCGGCTGGTCGCGACCGCAGCGAGGTAGCGTAAGCGCATAGGCGCGGCGCCATCCGGCACTACGCTGCTGATGGGCAACCCAGCCAATCAGGTAGTCCACGATCTGCGGTCGTAATAATGTAAATCGCCAGGAAAATTAGCAGGCTGTTTGATGTGACTCAGACGATCAAGTCACGACCTACAGCTTACGAATAACTGTAACGCTGCACACCAGCTTTGTGCAATAACTCATGACTGCTAATGGTTAAACCCGTTTGCTGGCACTGCTCTACGTGTTATCGCATGACTGGTTAGCTGCCAACGCGAAAGGCGGAATACGACCCGAAGCGGACGCTGGAGTCACAACAAAAATTTAACGAAACGCATGCGCTTTTCTTTATAGCCGTTTCGCTCATAAAACATGTGCGCTCGAGTGCGCGCAGTGCTGCTGGACAATTCGATTTGTGAACAGCCGTGCTGCGTCGCAAACCGCTCTGCAGCGGTCAATAAATGTGCTCCTACGCCCGAACTCCTGCATTTGTCATCGACCACCAAAGCAGATAGTAGAGCCCATGAGCCTTCGACATGTAACGGCTTCATGATGTGCACTATCGCGACTCCAACAGTGCTGCCGCGGTCCTCCGCTACAAATGCCTGTCCCAAGGAACCGCAGCGCAGCGCATGGAGCTGTTTCTCTACTTGGTCCGGTTCAGTTGAATATCCGAGCTGTCCAAACAAATGAACGATACGCTCTAGGTCCTCAGTCGCAGCTGTACGAATTTTCATCTTGGGTAAATACGAGGATTGCGTAGGTCCGCTTTTGGCCGAAAGCAGAAGTTCGTCGTCGCCAGTGTAACTCAGCAAGAAGCGGTGGATTTCGCTACTTCATGCCCTGTCGTCGCAGTAATTTCCAAAACGTCGCATCTATTTCGGAAAGTCACATTTGCGGCAACGATGGGCACCGGCATCTTGTCGCTCGCGCTCGCCCAACTTCCAGGCGCGCTCCCGGGAATGGCCCGCCTGGCCGAGGGACTTTGGCTTTTTAACATTGCGCTGTTCGTATTGTTTGCCGCGCTGTACAGCGCGCGCTGGGTCATGTTTTTCGACGAAGCGAAACAGGTGTTCGGCCATGCGACCGTCTCCATGTTCTTCGGTACCATTCCCATGGGCTTAGCTACAATTATCAATGGATTTCTCAGCTTTGGCGTGTCGCGCTGGGGCGCCGCCGCCGTCGCGGTGGCCGAAGCTTTGTGGTGGATCGATGTGGCCATGGCACTTGCTTGCGGCGTCCTCATTCCTTACCTGATGTTCACGCGCCAGCAGCACAGCATCGACCAAATGACGGCGGTCTGGCTGCTGCCGGTCGTCGCTGCCGAGGTTGCAGCGGCGAGCGCCGGGCTGCTTGTGCCGCACCTGCAGGATGGTGGCGCGCGCTTCACAGTCCTGATCACCGGCTACGTGCTGTGGGCATACTCGGTGCCAGTGGCGCTCAGCATTCTCGCGATTCTGTTATTACGCATGGCCCTGCACAAACTGCCGCACGAAAGCATGGCGGCATCAAGCTGGCTGGCGCTCGGGCCAGTGGGCACCGGCGCGCTCGGCATGCTGGTGCTCGGCGCCGCCGCGCCGGCGACGCTGGCGCCGTTTGGCCTGGCCGAGGTTGGCCACGTGGCCAACGGGATGGGCGTGGTGAGCGGCCTGCTGCTTTGGGGACTCGGCCTGTGGTGGATGATGCTGGCAACCCTGATTACGCTGCGCTACTTCAGGGCAGCCGTTCCATTCAACCTGGGCTGGTGGGGCTATACCTTTCCGCTCGGCGTATTCGCGGTCACCACGCTGCGTCTGGCGAAGGTGCTCGATTCGCTGTTCTTCGAGGTCTTCGGCAGCGCGCTGGTAGTGGTACTGGCAAGCCTGTGGCTGGTTGTCGCATGGCGCACCGCGCTCGGCGCTTACCGTGGCAACCTGTTCGTCTCTCCCTGTATTGCGTCGATGAACCGGCCCTGAAGGCCAACGTTCAGCGCGCCAGTTGCGCCGCGCGCGCCAGTGTCGCGACGATTTGCGGGGCCACAGTTGGCGACGTACAAACAGATAGCGGACTCGGATGAGGCATTTCCAGTACGATCAAGCCCGGCCGCCTGGCCTCGATGGCAGCGTGGGCCTGGCGGGCCGTGCGTCCGGCCAGCACGACCACCCGCAGGCATGGCAGGAGGTCCAGCACATCGCCTAGCATGGCGATGCCTGCGCGTACCGCCGCCACACCCAGGCGCGCCGGCGGAGCTTGCTCGTCGGCCAGCCAGGGCACGGTATTCCACAGCACGGTACGCGCACGCGCGACGGCGGCTTGCGCCAGGAAACGTTGAAGATTGCGCTGCGCAGGACCAGGATTGTCGCGCGAGACGAAGCGCGGGCGCATCGCATGGCGCGCCGGCGCTTCCAGCAAGATGAGAATGGACGCATCGGCGCCGCCGTCCAGCGGATCGAAGTACGGCAGCGCGCGGACGGCTGCGTGCGTGTCGACCCACTGGTTGAGCGCGACCACATGGGGAAGAGACAGCAGTTCGACGCGGCGTGCCAGTTCGGCTACATCGTCCAGCAAGGGAGCCACCGGCACGCCAGACGTCACTCGCTGCTCGCCAGCGCTGCCTGCTCCGCTCCGGCTGGCGTGTCGCCCTCCATCACCAGGATCCGGCTGGCGCCAGCCGGCTGCTGCGCCAGGCCCGGCCGCACGTCGCGCATGGGCCCAATGGCAGTACCGTTCGCCATGCCTTTGCCGTCAGTCTTGAAGCGACCCACCGGCGCGCGCTGACCACCGGCGTAGACGTTGTAAACAGTCTCCGGTTTCAGTTTGTACAAGAACACTTCCAGTGCATCGGTCACGCCCAGGCTGCGCACGACCACGAATCCTTTGGCGTCGCCGCGGGACTTGAGAGCGATATTGCTCGACTCGCCGTTCACACGCGGCACCAGGTTGCTGGTACCAGCACCGGTGGGCACGGCATGGGACACGTAGACAAGCGCTTGCGGCGCCTGGCCGGCCGCCACATGCGCGACGACCTTGTTGCTTGCGGTGTCGATCACGTCGACACCATCGCCGTTTTCGAGACCAACGTACACTTTGCTGCCGTCGTCCGACGCCCATGCGCCATGCGGCAAGGCCCCGGTCGGTATCGTCGCCATCAGTTGTGGCTGATCACCGGTGGAATAGACCTTGACGACATTTTCTCCGCCCACTGTCACGTAGGCTCTTGCGCCGCCAGCGTTCTTCCCGAACGCCAGGTGGTTGGTAATAAAACCGGTGTCGATGACGCCTTTGACTGTCAGCGTCGCCACGTCGATGCGGGTGACCTTGCCAACGTCCTTGTGCGTCATCCAGACTTCCTTGAAATCAGGCGTGAACTGCAAGAACGGCGAGAACGGGCTAGTGACAGAAATATGCTTGATCACTTTGGATGTTTTCATGTCGATGACATCGACGACAGGATTAAAGCTCGATACCACGAACGCCAGTTTGCCATCGGGATGGAACATCACCATGCCCGGACCACCTGTTGTCTGGATCCGGCGTTTTTCCTTGAAGGTGACAGGATCGATGACCGAGACGTAATCTTCGCCGCGTACCACGACCCAGACTTCGCGACCGTCCGCGGTGAAAAATCCTTCGTGAGGCGACCGCCCGATATAGGTAACGCCCTTGACCTTATTGGTGGCCGTGTCGATGAAGGTCACCGAATTGGAGCCATTCGATATCGCAATCAAGGTTTTATGGTCCGGCGAAAAACCCAGTCCATGAACATTCACTTGCCCCTTGTACAAAGGAGACAGGATGTCGGGCCGCTGATTACCCAACCGGATTTGTCCCAGCAACTGATTGGTGGATGGATCGATCACCGAAACGGTGTTGCTGTTCTGGTCAGCTGTATAGACGCGGTCCTGTGTGCCTGGCGCAGCCTGCGCAGTACCCATGGCAGCGACCGCAAGCGTCATGGCGAAGGTGAGCTTATTCAATTCAGTGAGTTGCATGAGAGTCTTTCCTGGTGTCTGCGTTGGTGGAATCGGCTCTTGCGCCGTGGGCTGCCTGGTAGCGTTGCAACCAGGCGCGCATTACATTGATTTCGTTCTGTTGTTCGACGATGATGCCTTGTGCCAGGTTGCGCAGTTCGCGGTCGTTACTGTGCACCAGGATGGCCTTGGCCATATCGATCGCGCCTTGATGGTGAGGAATCATCATGCTCATGAAGTCATGCGCGGGGTCCCCGGTTGTCGGCGCGCGTCGCATGCCGTCATCCATGATCGCCATGGCATCATCCGCGAGAGACGCATAGGGCCTGTCGCTACTGGCGATAAACGAGGCAGGCGGCGCAGTCGCGCCATGGTGGCCAGCATGCTGCGCCGAGACTGTGGCGGTGCAGCACCAGAGCATGGCGCCCAAAAAAAGTGAAAATTTCAAACCGGTCCCTCCAGTTGTTCATAGACGGCGCTGGCAACCCGTGCCAGTTCGCCCTTGTCGACGGCTGCGGACAGCGCATAGCCGAACTTCCCGTCGATCCAGTAAAACACGTTGACGTCGCCCTCTTTGGCGAACCGAAAGCCGGTGTCCTTGTTGCGCGCCTGCTCCGTCGACACGTACAGCGTCAGGCGCTGGCCAGCGCCGTCGTGGTACATGAATTGCGCTACCGGCCCGCTGGCCCCGGGCAGCAGGCGCCCGCCGATCAGTTCATAGCCCAGCTTGCCCAAATGCGGCGGACGGATCTTGCTGCCCATGCGCTTCGACAGCCAGGTCACCAACTGGTCTTCCTGGTCGGCGCGAATTTCCACTGGCCGGCGCACATCCGGGCTGTACACGGCATGGGCTATTGCGGCCTGGTGTGCCAGGCCGGACCACGCTGCCTGCTGATACGCGGGCGCTTGCTGCTCCATACGCGCCAGGGACTGGCCAGTTGCCGCGCCGCGCAAGCCCCAGCCGGCGCCACCGCTCACCAACGCGATTGCCAGGCCCGCCGCCAGCGCCTGCCATTGCCAGTGCCGGTTGCGCTGCGGCGTGGTGGCCGCTGCCATGGGCGCCGGGACCGGTTCGCCCAGCACCGGATCGAACAGGCGATGCATGGCGTCGTTCTGGGCCGCGTAGGCGCGCACGCGCGCAGCTTCCTCGGGGCGCTCTGCCAGGTAGGCGGCGACCTCGGCAGCGCGTGCTGCCGGCAGCACGCCGTCGACGTACGCGTGCAGATCGGCTTCAGTCACGGGCAGGTTCATTTCACGACTTTCAACGAGTTCACGCGGGCGCCGCCGTCCATCAGGCTGCGCAGCTTTTCGCGGGCGCGCGCGAGCCGCGACATGACGGTCCCGACCGGGATGCCGAGCGTCGACGCCACTTCTTCATAACGCATGTCTTCCAGCCCGACCATCAGCAGGATCGCGCGCTGTTCTTCGCTCAGCAGGCGCAGCGCGGCATCCATCTCGCGCACCTGGATGCCGACCGTGCTGCGATCCGCCAGGGCCGGCATCGGCGTATCATCGTCGAGCGGCTCGGTGACCAGTGCGCCGCGCCGTATCTGGTCGATACGCATATTGTGCATGATCGCAAACAGCCAGGCGCGCGCGTCCGTGCCGGGTTGTAGCGCGGCGCGCTGGGCCCAGCCGCGTTCGAGCGTGTCCTGCACCAGGTCATCGGCCGCGGCGCGCTCGCCCACGAGCGCGCGCGCGTAGCGCCGCAGCCGCGGGACACACGCCAGCAACTCCGCGCCGGGAAGAAGGGGCAGGACGCTCATGGAACCAGTGATTACATCGCGCTGGCGGCCAGCTTCGGATCGATCTGCCAGGTTTCATTGACCAGTTTGCCGTCGCGGTAGGTCAGCACGTAGCGCACCTTGATGGAGGCCTTGCCGTCGAATTGCACTGCCGCCGTGACGGTCGCACCCTTCGGATTGACCGACTCGGACGCGCCCATAACGGTGACGCGCAGCGGGCCCATCGCGCCGAACTTGCTCCATACGGCGCCGATGGCGGCTGCACCGTCGTAGCTGCCGTCAAGCGGTCCACCAACCCAGGTCAGCCGCGCATTGTCGGCGTAATCATGCACGATGGCGGCGTGTTCACCGGCGCCAATGGCGGCGAAGTGGGCTTGCGCCATATCCAGCGCAGGCCCGGCAACAGCCGTGGTGGCGATGCCGATGGTGCTGGCCAACAGGAACATCAGGTGGGTGGTTTTCATGGGTGCGGTCCAGTACAGGTCAGGTTGAAAAACGGGCTTGCTACAGGTGCAAACGTCATTGCCCTGTTTTTATTCCATGTATTTGTATTTATTTTTTTGTGTTCATCAATTCTTCAAATGCCAGCGCCGCACGGCTGCGATGGCGTTCAGGATGACGCAGCATCGAGAACCCACGCGCCGGCAGGACCAGCGCCGCGCGCGCCAGCAGGCCCGCCTGAACATGCGATGCCACGACCAGTTCGGAAATCGCGGTGGCAAAGGGACCGGCCATCACCGCGCTGCGCACCGCCTCGTTGGACGGCAGGCTGAGAGCAACCTGCATTGCGGCGACCGGCACGCCCATGTCCGACAGCGCTTTCTCAAACGCCGAACGCGTGCCGGAACCGGTTTCGCGCAAAATCCATTGCGCCTGCACCAGGTCGGCAGCCGCCAGCGGCACCCCGGCGGACCATGGATGATCGGGTGCTACCACGACAACGAGCTGATCCTCCCCCACAGCTTCGATGGCCAGGGAGGGTTCGTCGATATCGCCTTCGATGAAACCGAGATCGGCGCCACCCAGCAGGATGGCCTGCGCCACGCTGTCGGTATTGCCCACTTCCAGGGTGAGGTCGATGGCCGGGTAGGTTTGACTGAATTGCACGAGCAAGCGCGGTAGCCAGTAACTCGCGATGGTCTGGCTGGCGTGGATTGCCAGCGTGCCGCGCCGCATCTGGCCCAGCTCCGACAACGTGTTTTCCGCTGCACGCGCGCTGGCCAGCGTGCGTTGCGCTTCTATCAAGAAAATCAAACCGGCGTCGGAGAGTTCGATGCGCCGTCCTATCCGATGGAACAGTGCCGTGCCATAGCGCTCTTCCAGGGCCTTGATCGATGAGCTGACGGCAGACGGGGATAGAAACAGCGCGGAAGCCGCCTGAGTAAGGTGCTGGCGTTGTGCGACTTCAACAAAAATGCGTAGCTGGTCCAATGTCATCGTTCGATCAAATCTAATGATTTGTCATTAATTATACGATGGACCGAACGAAATCGCCGTTCAATAATGCATGCACTAAATATCTGAACGAGAGTCGACCATGACATCCCACTATCAAAAATGCGCTCCATTTGTACCCGGCCTGTTACTGTGCGGCGCCGTCACGCTGGCCGCGTATGGGCTGGAAGCTGTAGAAGCCCATCTGTTCGGACGCGCGTGGCTTGAAAGCCTGGTCCTGGCGATCTTGCTCGGAACCGGACTGCGCACCGTGCACCGTCTCGATCAGCGGTTCGAGCCAGGCATCCATATGGGCGCCAAGCTGCTGCTTGAAATTGCCGTGGTGCTGCTGGGCGCATCCGTCAGCGCCGGCGCGCTGCTCGAAAACGGCATGGGACTGGTCGGCGGCATTGCCGGGGTAGTCGTGCTGGCAATTCTGTTCAGTTATTTCCTGGGCCGCAGCGCCGGTCTGCCGAAAAAGATGGCGATCCTGATTGCTTGCGGCAATTCAATTTGCGGCAACTCGGCGATTGCGGCGGTGGCCCCAGTGATCGACGCAGATGGCAAGGACGTGGCCGCCTCCATCGCCTTTACGGCGGTGCTGGGTGTGGTGGTGGTGCTCGGGTTGCCGTTGCTAGTCGGGCTGTTGTCATTCACGCCGGTTCAATACGGCGTGTTTGCCGGGCTGACCGTGTATGCCGTGCCACAGGTACTGGCGGCAACGAGTTCGGTGTCCGCAGCCAGCGTGCACATTGGCACCCTGGTCAAGCTGGTGCGCGTGTTGATGCTGGGCCCGGTCGTGCTGGTGTTGTCCTTGACAGGGCGCGGACGGGGAGGCGCCCGCCTGAACGTCGCGCACCTGGTGCCGTGGTTTATCGTCGGCTTCCTTGCATTGCTGGGCTTGCGCTCGCTGGGCTGGATTCCGCAGGCAGCGCTGGCGCCAGCGCACGTTGCCGCCAATTTCTTCACCATTATGTCGATGGCCGCGCTCGGCCTCGGCGTCGATGCCCGCGCTGTCCTGCGTGCCGGCGGCAAGGTTGCCGGGGTTGTCATTTTTTCGCTGCTCGGCCTTGGTGTCATCAGTTTCGCCCTGATCAAATTTCTGGGTGTTTAAGGACGTAGCAGTACGCCATCCATTTTCCAAAAACGAAAGAAAACGCCATGACATCACATCACTATTTGACCGCGGCGCGCTGCAGCCTTGTTGTTGCAGTCTCGCTCACCGCTGGTATCGCGTGTGCCCAGCAGCCGTTGCTGGTGTACGGCCCGGGTGGACCGGCTCCTGCGATGAAAGAGGCGGCGGCGGCATTCGAGCACGCGAACGGCATCAAAGTCACCGTCACGGCTGGCCCCACGCCGAGCTGGTCGACCACGCAAAACAGGATGCGGACATCATCTACAGCGGTTCGGAAACGATGATGACGGACTTTACGTTAGCGATGGGCGGCAAGATACAGGAGGCAAGCATTACCCCGCTATATATGCGTCCCCTGGCGATCCTGGTGCGTCCCGGCAATCCCAAGCACCTGCGCGGCGTGGCCGACCTGATGCAGCCCGGCGTGCGCCTGTTGGTGGTCAACGGTGCCGGCCAGAACGGCGTCTGGGAAGACATGGCTGGCCGCAAAGGCAGCATGGAGTCGGTGCGCAAGGTACGCGCAAATATTGCCAGTTACGCACCCAACAGCGCGAGCGCGCGCGGTACCTGGACCGCGCGCACCGACATCGACGCGTGGCTTATCTGGAATATCTGGCAGGTGTCGAACCCGCGCCTGGCCGACGTCGTGCCAATCGAACCTGATTATGCGATTTACCGCGATACCGGCGTGGCGTTGACTGAGCATGGCGCTGCCAACCCGCAAGCGAAGCAGTTCATCGCATTCCTGCAATCGCCGCAAGGCAGCGCGATCTTTGCCAGGTGGGGCTGGCAGAAATAATGAGCGCCGGATTGTGGGCCTGCGGCGGGTTTCAGTATATTCAGGTACCGCGTGCAGCGCGTCGCACGGCGGCGGTAACGATTCCTAGACAAAATGGACAATAACGCACCATCGCGCGGGGCGGTCGTGACCCAATCGCTTGCCCTGGCAGCGCCCGGTGCACTTGGAACCCTTTCTGGAGCTGCAGCCGCAGGGACTGCCACCGCATGGCGGGTCGTCTTCCAGGGGAGCGACGCCAACCCCATGAAACGGAATCTGACGCTCAACAATACTTGTAATGCGCAGGATGACCTAGGCGCCGACAACGTGAGGATCGAGGTCGTTGCGTTTGGCCACGGCATCGCGATGCTGATGGCCGACAGCGCTGTCGCCGAACGGCTAGCTTGTCGAGATGCTTGGCCAAGGTCGCCGGCGATAGCTCGCCCCTGCGGCGTTTGACTGGCTGGTCCCCTTGGCATTGAAAAAAAGTGTTGTCGGCAAGCCGCGCGCCCCTGATTAGCGCGCCATGGCGCCAATATGGTCGATCAGAACATTTTGCAGGACCATGCTTTTTTGGGAAAGACAGCATTTGAATGCCGGGGCAAAACCACCCTGATTAGCAAAGATGAAGACGACATCGCCACGCCCTGCCTGCGCTTTGGCCAAGACCGTCGTCTCTCGACGGCCGACGGGCACCAACTGGCCCACAGGTTCGCTACTACGGGCTTGCCGGACAGCGACAGTCCGCTTTTGGCCGAAAGCGGAAGTTGCCAGAGCACGTCCGCTCTAGAGTCTTGTGTCAAACTTTATTGTTTTGTGTCGAACTTTATTGTTTTGTGTCGAACTTTATTGTTTCGTGTCCGGGTTTATTGTTTGTCCACAACAAGCTGTCCACGTCGTCGAGCAGCCTGTCCAGTAACGGTGAAATACGCACTATTAGGAACAGAACAGGGGGAGGCGGCCTCCACGTAGTTGGCGGCCAAGTGCTGGGCCGTTGCCTCTTGCCATCTGTTTTAATGCCGTTTGGGTTGGATTTTGTGTCAAACTTTATTATTGCAAGGAATTCAGTTACATTCGTTTATGATGCGCTAGTGTCAAACTATATTATTTCAAAGTCGATCTCTTTCTTCTCATAAGCCATTGATTTTATTGAGTTGGTGGTGTCAAACTATATTGTTTCCCTACAACTGTTGTGGCGCGCCCATAAAGCGCGCCACAAACCAATAAAACCTGGCGCAGCTGTACCAGTAATTACTCAGCCGCGCGCAACGTAATGTTTGGATGATCAGCAAATACCTGCATCACCAGATCAAAGTAAGTCGGCCCACCCTGCCCAAGGCGCGCGAGTGCAGCGTGAATCGGACCAGGTTTGAACACCTGCGGATGCTCGAGCTTTGCGAGATAGTAAGCACGAGTCGCCTCGACCCCTAGAGCAATACGGCTGTTGTCCATCTGGTCCCACACGACGATTGCCGGGGCCTTGCCGCGCAAGACGCCATAGCCACCGTATAGCATGTCATCCAGGCCATCCAGGCTGGCGCCAAGCTGCCAATCCTCCCCCACCATAAAGACGCGGTTGATCTCGTCATAAAACGAGGCAATGTCGCGGATGCTGGCGCCGTCGATCATCAGGATTTGCGGCGCCGACGGGGTAGCAACGCTTGTAGCGTGGGTCATGTTCATCGAATCCCGGACCAAACATCCTACATGTGTCCATATCGGCTGGATTCAATCGCTCGTTCAAAAGCGGCTCAAAACCCCAATCGCACACCTCAACAAACCCGCCGCAAAAACGTCGCGCCACCGCCTCAGTAGTAGTACGCAGAACGCTACCGCTTGAATACTGAGACGGCCTTTTAAGAGGGCCAGCCCCAAGCAAGGCTACTTTGTTTGGGCTATACTTACCCAACTCCTATACAAGAGTTACCCCCAGTTTCGATGGACGCCAGGGATATTAACTGGCCCGCCTGACACTCCTGTCAACGCGTTATATCCTTGTTTGCCAACCCGCGATGCAGCCACGATCGAGACCCGGTCGCAGCAATGCATCGCCGTTGCTATTGCGTCGGTTGTCGAGGCTTGTTGCGGTGGATTGCCGCGACAGATCCCGACAACCCGTTCTCTGGTGGCGCTTCCGGTTACTTCCGGAATGCGTCACTACCGAGCCGTCGAATTTTTAAATCAGATGTTGCATGCCAGGCCATCGCACACATTTTTTCAGGTGATACTCGTATGCGCAACTCGCTATTAGTCGTCCTTTCTTGCTTCATCGTTGCTTCGTGCTCGAAAGCGCCCGCTCCAGCCAATGACAAGCCGGTCGACGTTGTCCTGATCGGTGCCGGCGTCATGAGCGCCACGCTCGGTACGATGCTCAAGGAACTCGATCCGGAACTGACGATCCAGATGTACGAACGCATGGACTCGGTCTCGGCCGAAAGTTCGGATGCCATGAACAACGCCGGCACCGGTCACTCCGGTTTCGCCGAGCTGAACTACACGCCGGAAATGCCGGACGGTACCATCGACACCAAGAAGGCGGTCGACATCAATGAGCAGTTCGAAGTGTCGAAGCAGTTCTGGGCTTACCAAGTGCAAAAACAGTACCTTGGCGCGCCGCAGAGCTTCATCAACAATGTGCCGCACATGGCCTTTGTCTGGGGCGACGACAACATCAATTTCCTGCGCAAGCGCTACGCCGCACTGCAGAAGGAAAACCTGTTCAAGGGCATGCTGTATAGCGAAGACCAGGCAGAAATCCGCAAGTGGGCGCCGTTGGTCATGAATGGCCGCGACGCAGCGCAAAAAGTGGCTGCCACCCGCATGGAAATCGGTACCGACGTCAACTTCGGCGCCCTGACCCGCAGCATGGTCAAGCACCTGACCGACTCGCACGGGATGACGCTGAACCTGCGTACCCAGGTCGAAGACATCAAGCGCGGCGAAAATGGCCTGTGGAACGTCACCGTCAAGAACCTGGCGGACAACAAGCTGTCGACCGTGAGCACGAAATTCGTGTTCATCGGCGCTGGCGGCGGTGCACTGCCACTGCTGGAAAAGACCGGTATTCCTGAAGCCAAGGGCTTCGGCGGCGTGCCGGTTGGTGGTCAGTGGCTCGTCACGACCAATCCGGCGCTGATCGAGGCGCACAACGCCAAGGTGTATGGCAAGGCATCGGTCGGTTCGCCGCCAATGTCGGTGCCGCACCTGGACACCCGCGTTATCGATGGCAAGAAAGCCCTGCTGTTTGGCCCGTTCGCCACGTTCTCGACCAAGTTCCTGAAAAATGGTTCGTGGATCGACCTGCCCGCCTCGGTCAACACTGGCAACGTGCGTCCGATGGTGCAAGCCGGTATCGACAACATCCCGCTGACCAAGTACCTGGTCGAGCAAGTGATGCAGTCGCAGGAAGACCGCGTGGCAACCCTGCGTGAGTACCTGCCGGAAGCCAAGAACGAAGACTGGAAACTGGTCAACGCAGGTCAGCGCGTGCAGATCGTCAAGGACGATCCGGCCAAGGGCGGCCTGCTGCAGTTCGGTACCGAAGTCGTGGCATCGAACGACGGTTCGGTCACTGCCCTGCTGGGCGCGTCGCCAGGCGCCTCGACCGCTGCGCCGATCATGCTGAAAGTGATCGCGGCATCGGCGTTCAAGGACAAGCTGGCCACGCCAGAGTGGCAAGCCAAGATGAAGGAAATGATTCCATCGTACGGCCGTAAGCTCAACGGTGATGCAGCGTATGCCAACCAGATCCGTCAGCAGAGCAGCGCTGTCCTGGGCCTGAAAGCCATCACGCTCGACGTGACGGCCGCATCGCAAGAGTAAGCAAGACCGCAGTAACAACGACAAAGGCCCCGGTGCTTCACAGCGCCGGGGCCTTTGTCGTTGTGCGGTGCAGAGGGTGTTATTTGCGTGAACGCAGGGCTTCGAGCTCGGCCCGCAGTGCGCTGCGCTCGGTGCGCGAAGTGTCGAGTTTCGCCTGCAAATCCTTCAGCTCGCCCATCAGGTTGTCGCGCTCGGTCGTGGCGCCGATCAGGTCCATCTGAGCCTGCAGACGCGCATCCGATTCGGCCGCCGTGGCCGTCACATTGCGTTCGAGCTGCTGGCGCAGATCGGCCAGTTGCGCATCCTTGCCGTCGATCGCCAGCTGGTCCTTGGCCTTGCCGACCAGGGCATCGGTGGCGATCTGGCGCGCATTGCGCAGCTCGGCCGTCAGGCGCTGGATTTCTTCGTCGCGCTCTTCAGCCATCGACTGGGCATGATCGCGCGCCTCCCGGGCTTCGTCCAGATCGGCCTGTAGCGCCAGCTTCTCGCTGTCGGCCGTTGCCAGTGCGTCGCGCAGACCGGCGCCGGCGTCGTGCGCATACTGTTGGGCCCAGGCACTCAGTTCAGCGAGCAGGGCTGGCGGCATCTCGGCCTTTGGTGGGGTGGCCATGGCAGTGGTCATTGCGCGTCAAATCGTGTCGTGAAGAGGGGTTTATCATACGCCACAGTTTCCATCGGGAATTAAATGCACCGCTAAATTGCGCCGATGTGTTGCGCCTTTGCTGGTGCAAAAACCCGTGCATACAGCGGCACGGCTGAGTATTCAGACTTATCCACAGGTTTATCCCCACCGGGTCGGCAGCGCCCCTTCACGCCACCACGGCCAGCAATTCCAGCGCTGGACGACAGATATCTTTGCACCAGCGACACATAACTTTGCACCGGGCGACACGTAACCTTGCACTCACTGACAGGGGAAGCAGCTCACATACGCATTGAGACAGAAGCACCAGTAAGCCGCTACGTGATCAGTGCACGTCGTTACCCTTGAAGTACTCCCATTGATTAGGTACGACACTGGCGCGCTCGTACGTAAAGTGCGGGTGGACATGTCACCTTTGAGGACAGCAGATATATGTCGGCGAGAGCCTGGTAGAAGACCTAGTAGCAATCCGACCAACGGACACCGACGTCCTTTGGAGCGTCGTATCCTGCAACAGAACCATCAATGAAACTGACCTGGGGATTGCAAAATAAATAGGACGACGTGCGTAAACTATGTTCCTAGACGTGTGTTGCCCATGTCCCTATGCCAAACACATCTGTCAGCCCTACGTATGTTCTCGCGGGGTCGCTCAGACGGCCCCGGCAGCATGAATTTACGTTCGAGGCAATGCTAGTCCGCAGCAGGTCCCCGTTGCTTCCGATGTGCTGTAGTGCCTACGCATCCCTTTGTGCGTTCAACGGCAAGACCGTACAATAATTCAACTACAACTTCTGCTGCGATACCAGCGTCAAGCAAATAACTTGCAGCGAAATTTCGGCCGTGTGCCTTCTCCAACGCAAGCGCGGTAGCGAGGATCGTTAGTCTGTTTTCAGTTGAGGCGGCGTCTCTACTCATCCTCCTATAGTCTTCCAAAAATCCTGAACTGTATTGAGCAATATCAACTCTTGAATGGCTATGGCGACGCGCTGTAAGCCTTGGTCTGGATCATGTTCGTCGACCAAGGGCCAAGGATATTCGACCGACCACCAGCGTGTCAGGATCCAGGAGTACGCAGCAGCGCGGGGTATCGTAAACATTCGTAAATATGTCGACGCCGGCAAGAGCACCTGGAACAGTGCGGCGGCCGGGAGGGTGCCACTCCCGCTTCATCGGCTCCACGGGTCAAGATGCACAAGCTAGTAGCGTAGTGATGCTAGAAAGGGTGACCCGCGCCGAGTATGAACGGCGTTATTGCTGCAGTAGCCGCGTACACATCTCATTCCGCCTCCAGTTGCTGACACTCTTCCACGGACAACTGCAGGCTTCAAGTTCGGTGTTGTTTTATAGTTAAGCGAAAATAAAATGAGAGGCAAATGCGCACTAGGTACTAAAAAATACTATATTTACACTCAGGTGCCCGGTTGAACATACTTCAATCGCCTAGACGCTGCTGCTTTGGCGCCATTCGTTGTGCTATTCAGTCATTCGTGTTGACCGGAGCGTGCCAATGGACAATTACTTCTGTAACTAGCGCTACATGGCACCGAATCTCGCTGCCAACTCAAGGCGGCAGCTTTGCCATCATTGTTCAAAGCTAATTATCAAATTAGGGCAGTTTCGCATAGTTACGCACGCTATGGCTACGTGTCCACCTCGCCCGCATTCCACGACATATTCGTGCTTAATGGGGAATGAAGCTCTGCCGAACGGTTTGAATCACCGGAGGTTCTAATTGAGCACGTTAGCAGTGTCAGTAACTGCTCGCGCTGCACGGAGAACTGTGAATCGACTACCACGCTGGGGGCGCCATGCTACAACTTCCAACGAAACCGGAAATCGACTTTAGAACGATGAAGCTGCTCGTTGCCATAATCGCCCTATCGCTGGGACCGACCGTAATATGGCTGTCAACGCAGCACTTGCCGTCAATCAGTTTCGCATATTGCGACGGTAAGAGCGCGCGCAATGCGTTCGTCGGTTTTTTATATGCGATCGCTGCCATCATGATCGCTCATAACGGCGTCAATTTCCAAGAACTTGTGGCTAGCAAGATCGCCGGCATATCAGCAATCGGCATTGCAATGTGGCCCACGAAAGAATGTCCGATTAGTATTGGATTTAATCCGCATTATCTGTGCGCGGCTGTCATGTTTACCACCCTAGCATGGTTCTGCCTATCGTTCTATAGGCGTGCTGAGCACAAGCCGCATCCAGTCTACGCGGCGCGTCGACGTGCGGTATATGCGGCATGCGGCGTGGGCATTGTTGGCACAATGTTGTCCATGGGCGCGGTCAGTCAGTTTGAGCTATGGCCGCATACCAATGCGATATTAATCTTGGAGACGATTGGCCTCGCTTTGTTTGGTTTTTCGTGGCTAATCGCAAGCCACGTCGTCCCCGCATTCGACCATCCAAGCGAACGCGTGTTGCTCGGTGTAACTATGCCTGTAAGGAGTCAACCTCAAGAACTCAAGTCTGGGCATAATAACAATAGCGCTAAGCAGTAACCGCCCACAGATAGTTGGAAAATGTTCACTATGGAGCGATTCCAACTGTCCGCAGGCTGAAGGCGAAGCTATGAGTAGTCTCTATTCTAATAAAGCTTTTGCACTTGAACGCAAATATTTGAATTGACTATCAGTGTCGCTCGGTCCCGTGCACATTAACCGAAAAAGTGATTTAACCAAATTATAGATAGTATTTAATATCTATTACGAAGGGGCTGTAGGTCGTTATATATTAATTAAATAAAATCGCCAATTCAATTAGGAGAATGTATGTCAAAGCGCCATAACAGAAATTTCTTTTTCTTGGCAGATCTGAATGAAATCCGAGGTGATGTGAACCGTGCTGCAACTGAAAGCGAGCGCGAACGCGCATTTCGCTTTTCGCAAATTCTGCCGAGTAAAAGCGAACCAGTAAGCGACACGCTATTAGAATCGTTGGCAATCGCAATGACAGCTGGAGAAAAAAAAGATAGCAAAGTTCCTGCTGGTTATACCTACTTGGGCCAGTTTATCGATCATGATTTAACGCTCGATAAAACAGATGTCACCTTAGGTACTGTTGTCGACGTGGCTCAACTGCGTCAGGGAAGATCACCTGCGTTAGATCTCGATTGCATGTATGGGCTAGGTCCAATAGCAGAACCTATTTTCTACCAGAGTGATGGCATTAAGTTAAAGCTAGGAAAAACAAAAGAATCACCTGGCAACAATATTTCTGCTCTTCCTCTTGATGACTTTGATTTACCTCGCAGAGGTAATGCAACAGCCGATCCTGAAGAATCTCGGACAGCTCTTATTCCAGACATCCGTAATGATGAAAATTTGATCGTCGGACAGACCCATCTGGCCTTTATACGGTTCCATAACGCTGTTTGCGATCGACTTGCCGGCTCAGCAGTTCCCAGTGCCTTATTGTTTGAGAAAGCGCGCGAGCAAGTTGTGAAGCACTATCAATGGCTGATTAGACACGACTTCCTACCTAGGATAGTTGATCCAACTATTCTGGACGATGTCTTTAACAACGGACGAAGGGTATTTGAAATCGGCGGTTTAGGCACCCCTACAATGCCAATCGAATTTTCGGTAGCAGCCTACCGACTTGGTCATGCGATGATCCGGGATAAGTATGACTGGAACGCCATCTTTGGACAGAATGGGGTATTTGGAGACATCGGTATCCTTCTAAACATGTTTAGGTTTTCGGGAACCAGCGGAAATCTTTCGCCCGGAACGGACGTTAACAAACCACTTGATGGAACGTTTGAAAGACTGCCGACAAATTGGGTAGCCGACTGGACGCGTCTGTATGATTTTGCAACCGATGGAACGCCCGAACTTAGCCCAGAAACCACATTAAACTTCGCTAAGGCTATCGAAACTAGCTTAACGAACCCCTTAGCTGAATTACCAATTGGTTCGTTCGCAAAACGAGGAAATACTATAGTTAGGCCTATTGAGATGAATCTCGCGTTCCGCAACTTAGTACGAGGAAAAATGGTTGGGCTAGCTTCTGGCCAAGAGATGTCAAACCACATCGCAGAATTAGTCTCTGGATCACAGCCACCATTGACGGCAGAACAAATTCTTGGAAATAATTTAGAAAATTTAAATTCCTCTGAGAGAACAGAGCTAAGCGAAAATACTCCACTGTGGTTTTACGTATTAAGGGAAGCAGAGCTCAACCAAGGTAAGCTCGGGCAAGTAGGCGGACGAATCGTAGCTGAGACCTTCCATCGGTCGATCGAGTCTAGCGACATCTCAATATTACGAGACCCAACATTCAAGCCTACTTTCGGTCCTGATGAAAAAACTTTTAGAATGAGTGATTTATTAAAGGTTGCCTTTAAAGCGGCAGCAGGCGAACTCAGGCCACTTTCACCTGGCGCGCCTCGACCAACAGCGTGATGATTTCAAAAAAATGGCATTTTATCTGCTGAGCTATGTTCGATGGCTCAGCGGATTTTAAATCTCTGCCGAAATAAGAAATTTTTTGAAGAAAGAACAATGTGAAACTTCAACCTATTAAATTTATCCCGCGATAAAAAGCTCGGTGATTTTCATAGCGATGAGTCAGCGGACGAACATACCTCGTAACGCCGCCGCCGCAGTCGATGTTAGGGATGAAGTTACCGTCGTGAGATCAGCAGTGAATCGTATAGCTATCACCCGCGGATCATTCGGCTCGTCCGGTTTCGGAATGTCATCCATCGCGTATACCATGGCAGAACGTTCGGTATAAGCAATATCGAACCGCTTGTCTACTTTGTCGGAAAAGTCACTGCCCAGCGCCTTAGCTACATTGCACCAGAGCTTCTGCCGTAATATTGACGAGTCACGAACTTCAAGGTCAACCTGGTTTGCAAGATCAAGTACGCCAATGCCTGCAGAAATAGGCTGAACCAAAAACGATGCAATGTAACCGTGGCCTTCCTCTGGACAAGCAAGCTGCTCGAGAGCAAATTGGTGAATTCGAACCGACTGAGCTGAAGCCTTCACCTCTAATCGTCCAGTAGCCCAAGCGAAATCAAAACGATCGGCAGGGGTTTCATGCCATGCCCGTAGAGCATCTGCGACGTGGCCACTTTTAGCAATTACATAGAGTTCAGCCCACAGTCCGGTAACACTCCTGGAACTCGGCTGTGAAAGCAACCTAAACAGATCGAGCAACTTTTGAACGCAGCCATTTAATTCACGGGTTCCACATTCAATCGGTAACTCCTCGACGGCCGCCCCGAAACAACGAATAAAAATTTCGTGCAGGTCCGCCATCGAGCCATCACAAGCGACAACAGCAAATTGCCCACTCAGGTCACGACCTTCGGTTTGCACTTCGCAAGTCGCGTGGTATTGCACAGTTAGATACTTAAAGTGTACTCCGGGGCTATATTGTGGTTTACTCGCATCGTGCAGTAGAAAAACCGGAGCTCCATCGATGCCCTTTGCAAGAAAGTCATGCCGACGGCCGGGCAATGGAATCGCAGCAAAACTTCCCGGAGCAGAAGCACGAGCGATGTCACCAAACAAAGAAACGATGTCCATTTTATGCGCGCACTTCGATCAGCAATTCCTTCCGAAGCTTTCTAGGAATATTTAGCGCAAACCAAGCCACATCTTTAATATCGGCTGTATCGGGATCGCGTACGTTTGTGCCCAAGTTAAACTTGCGAAGCTGAAGTGAGATGCGCTCCGTGGAACAAAAACTTCTATCGTTAACAGCTGCAGCACTTTGGCTGAAATATTGATTTATAGGCGCAAAAGGATGAAGCTCGTTGACGCCACGGCCTGCCGTCCTTGTACGATAGCCCGGATGCAAATTGTTCATCAGGAATATGTCAGCGGTAAGATTGGGTTCCTTTGCCAACAAAGAGGCGACAGCAATCAACATCGCACTATGCTCTTCCGCATCTACCGGGTCTCGGACTTTTACCTCCAGCAAGAAGTCCTCAAGCACTGCTTTTAGAGGGACCGGTTCGATAACAAAGTGCGGTGAGGAATCCTTACCTCCTTTGAACTGAGGATATTTGGCAGCGTTGACTGCTGCACCGTATTTGCTTGCCCACTCCGTCTCGATGTAAGAAAGCAGAATCCGATTTGCCTTGGCAGCCTCTTCATCGCGCTGAAGGACATCAGGCACCATCCAGCCGTCAGCAGGAATACGTCGGGTTCCAAGGCCTACCACATTTGACCGCGTTGGTTTGAGCATTGACGTAAGCACGAAGTCGCGACGCCATTCTGTGAGCGGTTTGCCCCGCGAGCTTTCAAGTGCACTTCTTACAAACTCCTCGTGTTCCACGTACTCAGTAAATGCATTTTTCACATTTTCTTGTACAAATACGCGGCACATGCCCAAATATGACTTCTTATAACCAAAAAAACGAGCTCGTTGCTGCAACGTATCAGCGGCAGGCGAAGTTCCTAAAGGACGAGGCATATAGGTCACACAAAGCCCTTCAACGGTATATCCTCGATCCAATTTTGCGCCGCCGACAAGAATCCAATACGGAGTGGACTTCCAATCGATTTTCTTTTCGGCGTCTTTCGTGCCGTTGACCAGCACGGGGTTTAGTTCGCTAAATACCTCGTCAACCATTGCAACAATTAGCTCGTCAAGCGGTTTTATTTTTGGAAAGCTTAACTTGAGCGAATCATATTCAACTTGAAACTTTTTGGCGACATCTGCTAGCTTCGATTTATATTCACGTTCAACAATCGCCTTGAGTGATTTTAGAGACTTATCGATCCATGCCATGTAGAGAGTATGGGAAGTCGTTAACATCGCCGGATGAATCATCATTGAACGATTTCTATCCTTTTTTCTTTCACGAGTAATCGCATGGTGCGCGCAGACCAACAGAAAATATCTTAACGCGCTCACTAAGCTCTTTGGAGATCCAGAGAGCAAGTTATTCGCACCAGGCACTTCTTCAGACGGGATATTCTTTATTAGCTTAGTATTTTTCCCGAAAAACGATTTTCCACCTGTATAAGCATCACCGGGCGTTACGAGTTCAGCAAACGAGGCATTCAAAAGGTCTGTCTGAGCAAGCAGCAGATTTGCCTGCGGGGTTGCGGTATATTGCAAGTATGAATGATGTGGTATGAAATCTCTAAGAATGCAGATCTTTTCATAAGTCGCACTTGTGTCGGAGGGCGATACCTTGCCGCTGCGGATGCGAGCAGCTTGTGTATTGAGGCTCGCCTGATCACTCTCATCGTCGATTATCAATGCCGGAACATCGGAGATAGACAATTTATTGACTAAAGATGCCAGCGCTTCAAGATGCCCGCCATGCTTTAGTACAGTAATCAGAATAGCCTTTTTTCTCGTGGGGTTCTTCTTCCACGCATTAATCTTGTCTTCAATCTGTGACTTGGAATTGCTTGTTGGGTTGGAATAATGATACCAATTGTCGCCTTCATCAATGCCCAAGTCTTTCTTCAAACGATCCTCGGATTGATCGCGAAGATTATTTTTTGTGCCAGCTAAGACGATCACCAAACCATACCCGTTATCGCGGGCTAACGAAATAACGGTTTCAAAAGACATCGTTTTCCCGCTTTGGACATATCCAACTACAAGACCTGTTTCGCGCCCAGCCGGATCGGTCGGAGGCAAGCAACGCCCTAATATGCGTTGCGCCTCCTGTAACACAGAATTGACTCCATCGGTTAAATCGTCATAGCTAGGGCCGTTATGGTCTTTTGACTTGCTCTGCAAGAATTCTTCGGTAATCTCTCGTTTTTCAGGCACCCAACGAAGAGGCGGTTGCAACGTTTTCAAGATTTTGATCGAAGTAGCCATAATTCCCTTTAGCTGATAAAAGATGCGCCTCGGACTGCGCCACGCATTAAATAATTGAAATGGCCAAAAAAATTCTCTGGGGGATCGCCTGAAATATCTTGCGACAAAACTAATGAGATACAAATCGCCGTCGATATGCGTAAAAGCAACTCTACATTCTCATTATTTGCTCCTAAAAACTTAACTGAGAATGGATGCGCGAGGGATAGATCAACAATTAGTCGCCGGATTTGCTCACCATTGTCTGTTGGCAATTCAGCCCTGGATAAAGCAACCCAATCTTCAGCTGAGGGATCAACAGAGGTGCGAAGCGTTATCACCCACCGATAGATTCCATCATTAACTTCTACCGTTCTTTCAGATGCTTGTAAGGAACTGCTAATCAGCTCCGTGGGGAGTTCTGCGGCAACGGTAGGATTTTGTTGAGCGTCAACGAGAAGCGGAGCTACATCTTTCTCAACATAATCAGCCACTGAGTTTGTAGCTGCTATAGCTTGGGTCTCAATATTTTTTTTGACAGGCAGCGCGCGATAGTTTTCAGCTTGCGCCAATAAATTAAGAGGTGGACGCTCGATTTCCGCTTTCAATTGCTCCAGAAAGATATCTTCGAACTCTTCCCAACGAAATCCATCCTTGGTATGGCTTACCTCAAAACCTTCTACATGCAATTCACCGAAAAGCCTTTGATACGGGTAGCTATTTGTCTGCTTGAAAACATAACTGGGCCTGTATGTTTCGTCGAAACTCCCTTCGATCAATCTGTCTCGGCGAAAAAGCGAGAAGCCTGCTAAGCTTGTGGACCCCACTTCCCGAAGTGCCACGAAACCGGTCACTCGCTGGCCACCGCCAAAGTCAAGATCGATATCCTTTTTCCATTCGAATGCTTCGGCATTTGCGACAGTCGCTTGAAAACCCGGCGATGTATATTCAACGGCATGAAGTACCTTTGGAGACTGATAGTTCAAAGGAGTACCATTCAGACTTAATTGGAGTCTTCCATCTCGTAAGAACACGCGATAAATGCTAGTCAAATGGTCTCGAATTTTCCCGATCGTCCGACCATGAGGTAGGTGGTGTAAGCCGCGCAGCGAAACAACCGTATAGTGCGTAGCGGCGTCAACATTTCGAACGGTTGTATCAAGGCTCTCGATCTTATTTTCAACAATGTTCTCAATATCGAAAAAAATCGATCGTTCTACGGACTCACTTATGGCTTTTGTTCGCACACTCCAAGTCTGAGCGAACCAGCACGCAGCGCTTTTCATGCCCATTCCAAATTCGGAAAGCCCGCTCCTGTCGGTAGGAACTTGAGCAGCTCTGAATGCGCGAGGAAAATCCGACTCCGTTATCCCGGCAGCGTTGTCGGAAATCACAATTTGGCCGGACCCAGACGTATCGATCTTGACGTCAACTTTTAGCTGAAATATCCCTCCATGAATAGCATTCAACTGCTCCTTATTTGCTATAGAGCTCTGCAAAGAGTTGTCGATAAATTCTGCAATCGCATACCAAGCCTTATAATTCAAGTGCCGAAGCACTGAAAGCATAGTTACTTCTGGGCGAATTTCGATGGATGGTAACCTGCTCAGTTCAGTATCATCCATCATGCGCAGACCTCAGCATGCGCGTCGGCCTCTCTTAGATGCGCCTCCAAATTAGCCAACAGCGCTGCAGCGACTTTTTCGACTACTGTTGAATTCACAGCATTGCCGAGAGCATGGAATGCCCTTGTTGGAGTAGATGGCAACGCCTTTAACCCATCAAGGCTCTGCAATTTTGCACATTCTTGGGGTGTCATATATCGTCTTTGCCAAGCAATAATAGGGACTTGAGTGTCGGTCATTGCAATCAGACTGGGGGCCGTTGTACGACGCTTCACGCGAACACCAGACGCCCTAAATTGCAGAACGTATTGCCAGATATCACGTTCTCCGCCTTTAACATTCCATTCAAGTTTCTGAAGACTCGACGGGAACTTAAGGATGCTGGCCATCCACGGGTCTATCCACTCTTTATTGTCAGCATAAAACTGACGATTTTGACGAATAAAGTCGACTTTCCACTTTGGGAACTTGCGTTGAGGTGTCCGAGCATGGCTTGGTAAGGCCATCCACCGTTCTTCGAGGGAATGCAAGTACCCCATCTTCCGCCCATGACTCCCGCAAAAGCCCTTTATGCCATCCATTCCAAAGTCCTCTTTCAACGCGAACGGCGTAGTCTCCTCGTAGGGATAAGTTGAACGCCATTCCATGGACCATAATGGGAACGATGGTAAATCAACATCAGGAGGGCAGCGACGGAGAAAATCAGCCCAAACGCTCAAGCATTCGATGACTTGAGGAGAAAGCTTCCTCGCGTTCTCAGGGTGGTCGTCGAGAATCGTGTCAATTGATGTCTGTGCTGGAGTAACGGTGGGCCAAGAGAAATTCTCAAGCGGTATAAGTGAGCCAACGATATATACACGTTCTCGAATCTGAGGGATGCCAAAGTTATGCGGAGAAAAACGCTCAGCTGCGATATGGTAGCCAAGCCCCCCCGGACCTGTGCCCAATATTTCTTGAATTTCTGCCCACGTTCTTCCATTATCGTGCTTCAATAAATTAGGAACATTTTCAAGTATAAAAAAACGGGGCTTTTTTTGTTCGAGAATTGCGGCGACATTAAAAAACAGATCGCCTTGTTTCGTACATTCGAAGCCGAGTTGTTCGCCAGCTTTGGAAAAAGGTTGGCACGGGAATCCAGCTGTTAAGACATCATGAGCCGGGATATCGTTTGGGGAAATCAACGTGATATCGCCCTCGGGACGAATACCGAAGTTGATCTTGTACAAATCTCTTAGATGCTCTTGCCACTCAGCAGCAAAGACGCATTCGCCTCCCATCCTGCTTAAGGCGAGATGAAATCCGCCGAGACCTGCGAATAAATCGATAAATTTGAATGGAGCTAGCTTCATATTACAACCAAGGTTCTATTTAATTGAGTAGCTCATATCGCCCTCACAAAAAATACTGTTATTTTATACAGTATTGTGTCACTTCGGGTCAAGAAGATCAACAAAAAGTCAACTGTGCTCACTATAGTACCTTGCGGCTAGGAAATGTAGTTAGTTTGTCACTTAGACATGTTTTCTTCGTTCCCATCCCTCTGCTGTTGAAAGACTTGGCTACGAAAAATAGAAGACTTTCAGCTTCAAAGCGCAATTTTTCCGCCTTTTAGTAATCTAAAACTTGCAAGAGTTATCATGGAAATTTTACATTAAGAAACGCATTTTTCTTTCGAAATGTCAGAAAAATGCGTCGTCAAAAAACTAACAACTTTAAATTAATCAATGACTTGCATGCATTTTCATAAATGTGTATGTTTCTTCACAACTTAGCAAGAAACCGGAGCATATCCATGAACCGTACCGCTGATGATGTATTGCAAGATTTTAAATTTCGCGGCGTTTCTGTTGCTGAATGGGCAAGACAGAACGGGTTCACTCCGTCTTTGGTATACCAAGTGCTGAGAGGTCAGAGCGTCCCATCACGCGGAAAGAGCCACACAATTGCAGTACGTTTGGGCATGAAAGATGGAATCGTAGAGCACGACCTTGATTTTTCGACAAGCCGTTACCGAGAATAGGAGGCTAGAAAAAGAACTCATCTCTATAAACACAAACGGACCCTCTCGGGTCCGTCTGCGGTTGCAGTATCAGAAGACACGTACAACGGTTCGCACCTGTAGTTTCTTCTGAATGCAGCCCAGAGTCAAGTCACGCCATCATTTTTCTGAAGGTGCGTCACGGTTACGCTCGCCAGGACTGGGCGTAACACCGTGCAACCGGACTACTTGGAAGACGACTATGTCAGGAACTTGTTACACCAACCGCCTTACTCAAACATCCCAAGTTTCTTTAAAGAAGCAATGCAACATCGATTCTGCCGATCAGGATTCAATCAGCGTCGACGCTACCGAGCTGCTCACTCAAATTGCGCAAGCTTTCCAAAAGTCACCTAACCTTGCTCGTGTCCTTCATGGTGACCGAAAAATTCGGCAGGGTGGCCGAGGCAGAAGAACCGCATTGTTCCCGAGCATGAAATGCGGCGGCAGTATTCCACTGGAGAGCCGACTTGAGCTTGCATATGCTGTAGTTCTGGAACGTTCCCCTAGCGTGCAGGAATATAGAACTCAGGCAATCCGTATTCGCCTACCAAAGGGACGATTCGCGCACCCAGACTTTTTGATTCGAACGGCTTGTGGTCAAGTCGAGGTTCATGAGGTAAAGCCATCTATTGCACACTTGCCACAGGCTGACATTGATCGCTTCAGGTTGATCCGAAACGTACTTGACCAGGCTGGAGTGCGCTTCCAATTGATCGACGTGCACAGCTTACCGAGCCCGCGGATTTTGGAAGATCTACTGCAACGTTATGCGCGCGGTCACCTGCAAGCCTTCTCCCAAATGCAGATTGAACTGGCAAGATCGTTACTTACGCGTCATGGTTGTAACTCGTTTGACGCAGCGTATCAGCTAATGGTTTTACATGAGCTCCCAGTGCAAATAATCGATTTCTTGAGTTTTCATCAGCAGTGGCCCTTCAATCAACCGTCCACTGAAACGCTCGGGTCGCGAGGTGTCCGATGAGCTCCGCTTTTGAACCTAAACTGGGAATGCGATTCACAATCCATGGTGCAAAATTCGAGGTCAGTTTCATTACTGATGGAACAGTTCGTTACTCAAGCTGTGCGGGTGGACAAGTCCATCGAATGCCCTACGCGAAATTTCATGACCTACAACTCCAAGGAGAGCTTCTCGTCGCTGATACAACCGATGTGCTCGTCACACCGCACAACTGCCAGGCGAGCATCCGAAAATATCGCTATATCGAGACAGCAATTCGGACACTACCACGCCCTTCCGCGAAAGGACCGCTGGCCGAAGTAATCGGGCTAGTTTGCGCCAGCCTTTCCGATGCAAAGCCGCCTTCGATCAGAACAGTGTCATATTGGATCGCTGGATTTAAGAGGCGCAAAGAAGAATCTCTTCCACCGTGCCATTCGCGTCGGGGAAATCGAACGATTCGCTTCGCTGTCGAAGTCGAGCAATTAATCTGCGAAGCTATTGAGCAACAGTTCCTCCAGCGTGAACACGGTGGCGGCGACGCAGTGCACAGTCACGTGATCGGCAAAGCGGCACAGCTCGGCCTTTGCGACTCTCACACCAGCAACGTTAGGCTCCCGTCTCTCCGTACAATCCAGCGGCGGATAAAGCGCCTTGATCCGTACACGGTCACCCGTGCCCAGCAGGGTGTATTAGCTGCCAGCAAAGTAGCTCGTGCAGCGGGGCGTTCCATCGAAGCGCGAAATTGCCTTTCCATCGTTCAGATGGACACGCATAAGTTAGATGTACTGGTTGTTGATCCGGATACTGGCGACGTGTTGGGGCGTCCGTTCCTCACAGCCGTGCTTGACGTACACACAAGGTGCATTGTTGGCACGTACATCAGCATGTTCGATCCGAGCGCAACTACTGCTTTGGCTGCACTGAAGGACATGCTGGTCCGCTATGGCGTTCCAACGCTGATTATTCCCGACAATGGCGTCGAATTCGCGAACTCAGCATTTATCTTGGTGTGCAGTACGTTGAAGATAACGATTTCGCCAGCACAGTCGCGTGACCCGAATGGCAAAGCGCACGTGGAATCCTTCTTCAGAACGTTGACCATCGCGCTGATACAAAGCTTGGCGGGCACGACTTTTTCCAGTCCCGTGGCACGAGGCGACTATGATTCCAGTCGAAATGCGCGGTTCACCATGCAGCAAGTCATGTCCTTCGCCGACGAGTGGATTAACGAGGTATATCACAAGACAGTCCACTCGCGAACCCTTCGTGCTCCAGCTATCGCATGGGAAGAAAAAGCGAGAGTGATGGGTCCGATGAAACTCACTGCTGCGGAGGTGAATGTTCTGGCCAGACGGCCATATCAGCGATCCATCCATGGCGGCCGGGTTCAATTCGAAGGGCTGCACTATTATTCACATGCTCTTATCAGTCTTGAAGCGCAAGGCCACTCGAAAATTACGATCTTAATCGACGAGTTGAACCTGCAAACCGTCTTCTTCGAAGACCCTTCTTTGGTCGGTGAATACCTGATGGCTGAATCGACTGATCCCGGGTATACGGACGGTCTAACGATTTTTGCGCACATAGAGGCAATGAAGATCAAGAAAGCACTGTCCGACACGGACAGAAAGCGGTTCGGGCCTAATGCTAACCGTATCGCTCGCTGGACACTGATGTCGAGAATCCAGCATGAAAGCGAAGCAGCAAAGAAATGGCTCCGTAAGCTAACCAACGGTGCCGGCCGCAAGTCACATAAAGTCGATGCAAAATCGAATCCTCGTGAATGCAGCGAGTTTCTGCATAAAGACGAGGCCGAGCAAATTTATAGCCCCCAGCATACGCTCGCCCCCCTGCTCGCCTCAATCCCTCAGCAAACGTCGGAGGTAGGGTGGAGCGCTATTCCAACGATCCAGTCCCTAGAAACAGAGTAGACCATGCTAAAAGAAAACCTGATAGCACGCGTGGCTGAACTCGACAAAGTCATCATCCTACACGCGGCTTTCGAGAAAGCAGTGCTAGGGATTGAGGAGTGTGTGCTGAAGTCCCGGCACTATCTTGAACCAGTCGGTAGTCTAGTTCTTGCGGAGGCCGGACTCGGGAAAACCACAGTAAGCCGCGCACTTTTGTCACGCATGCCGATCTCAACGGAATGCCACGCCCACGTTGAAAGGACAATCGTACCCGCCTTTTATTTCGAAATCCCGTCACCGGCTACTGTGCGGTCCGTTGCTGCAAGTATGCTCGAAGCACTTGGTGCGAACGCATCAACATCCGGTAAATCTGCACACTATCTAACAGAGCGGCTATGCATGTTGTTGGAGAAGTCTAAAACTATCTTGGTCTTTGCAGATGAAGTACACAATCTTTTTGGTAGCAAAAGCCAGTCATCTATAACGAACAGCCAAGTCCGTAACTGGATCAAAACATTAGTGAATCGGACTGGCATTTCTTTTTGTCTCGTGGGCCACCCTTCATTCGAACCGGTCCTAGCTGAAGACGATCAATTAGCACGCCGGTTCCCAATGCGATTTCACCTTTCACCGCTGACTCCTGGAGACCAAAGCCACCCAGGGGATTTAGTACTCTTCATGGACGAAGCCATTCGGAAAGCCAAACAGCGATTGGCTCTTGCATCAATTCCCCGATTTGATTCTTTATATAGTTCAACACAAGTGTACGCAGCAACTGGCGGAATCCCATCATTTGTTATTTTGCTAATAAAGCAGGCCATATTAGAAGCGTTGAAATCGGGCACAGAGCATGTAACTTTAGAGAATTTTTCGACAGCCTGGGATAGGGGGGCGACGGCGGCAGTTAGTCTAGTTACCGAAAATCCATTTAGGTTATCTCATGGCGCACTCTCTACGGCCATACGGAGACGGACGTGAAAAATTCTTTACTGTTCCGCCCACTTCCGTTTAAAGATGAAACGCCTGCAAGCATTTTAATACGTGCTGCACAGGAAAATGGTCATTCGTCTGTATATCAGTTGCTCTCTGGAACCGATGTCCTATTTTGTGAAGAGCGTTTGCGCGCCACGCTTGTTGACCCTATACAGTTCGCATTACTAATCAAAAATCTTGGTCTTGTCGATGAAGTAGCTGGGCTTTCTCTAGCGCGTGTTGGTTCATCGCCACGCGCAGCCCGCCAATATCGGTCAGCAATCATACCTAATCATTACTTTCGTCGCTATGATGCGAGAGCGTTTTGCGCAGCATGTCTGCGTGAACAGCCATACTGGCGCCAGCAATGGTTGGTCCGACCATTTTCAGCATGTGCTCGACACAATCGTCTCTTAGTAGATCGTTGTATCAACTGTAAGCGGAGGCCATCACTGGCACGCAGCGAAATTTCATCGTGTAACCATTGTCAATCTTCATTGTTGGGGATGGAAGGCGATACGATTTGTATCGGTGCAATAAATGCGGTTGAGGAGATGCTGGATTACAAGGACTTTGCCTCGTTAAACCTAGTACTCGAGTTCTGGGGGGCGTTGGCACGTTTCGACGGACTAATGGACGATCCGTCTGTCGACTATGCAAGACTAGAGGCCGCCGTCTCATTTTTGCGCGGCGATGGAGCCGCACTTGAGTATGTCGCAGCGCAGGCCGTATATCGTCTACCGAGTATGAGGTTAAGCAATCAGTTGCTGCCTTTTTTATCGGGCGGTCCCATGCTGAAAAATTTCGCCGACGAAGTTGCCAGTGCAGTTTGGCCATTCACTGAAATTGGCGCTGCGAAATCGCGCCTACCGTATCTCAGCAAAAGCGAAGTGTGCGCCCTACTGAAGCTGCCACCAGCAAAACTGATTGAGCTACTTACACGTGGAGATATAAACTTCTTAAGCGATGGTCAGCAAAAGATAATCTCGGCTATTGAACGTGATTTACGTATGGAGGGTTTTTCGCAGACCGAAATCCTATATATGTATTATGAAGATACTTGACGACAGGTCATAAATAAAATTTAGTATTTGCATAGGTGATCTAGAAATTATTCTTCCTGAACGTGTACGTGCGCTACTTGGATGCGATGTTACACCTCCACTTCGTTGGATTGGTTTTACTAATCTACTATGGTTTCACTAATTCTGCCGCTTTTCATTTCACGGAAATACTTTTCAGGATTCGCACCGTATTTTAGCCAATTTATACCGGTGCGATCTCCATGCGCTATATTGCACCTAACGACATACGGCCCATCATGCTCATATTTCTCGACACAGAATATACAGACTCTTTAAATTGTGACCTCATCAGCATTGGGATGGTGAGCGAGGACGGCGAGTACGAACTGTACTTGGAGCGCAGCGACTACACGCGAGAATGGTGCAGCCCCTTTGTTCATGCCGCTGTGCTACCTTTACTAGGAGGGAACGTTGAGGCTGTTGACCGAGACACGCTAGAAAAACGGTTATCAATATGGTTTTCCTTGCTGCCTGGTAGTGTCACTATTGCGTGCGACAGCTTTACCGACTGGGAATTGCTGTTTGACGCATTAGACGGCAAGCGGCCGCAGAATCTCACGGGACGATACGATTTGTGCGGACAGATTGGCTCGCCAGAATTCCACCACGCCGTTGTACGGTATCACGAACGTAGCGGGCCATGGCACCATGCTCTTCATGATGCAAGAGCACATAGGTGCGGCTGGCTAGCATGGAAGAACAACAAGGAAAACTGCTGACAGGAGGGGAATTGTGTGAACGCGTGATCTAGCTGTCAACCTACCGCATCAGTACGGATCGATGTGCCCATTGTTAGCTATGCGGCGGCCACTAGAACTGCAGGCACTTGTTGGTGAGTTGGCGTAGGTTTTTTCCAACATGCTCTGGATTCCCAAGGGGAAGATGACCCTGGAACATGCGGTGGGCCGATCGTCCAGCCATCGATGGTTATTTCGCGTAGACATTTGCTGATGGTTAATATAGTGTGCGTGAAGATCGATTTTCCCTTTGGTGGCCGGTGATGAACACGTTATGGAGCACGCATTGAACGTAAAGCTTAGATTTCAAGAACACATGCTCAGGACGGGCAAGCAGGAGAAGACCTCTACTGAATACACACGCTATATCGACAATTTATCCGACCATGCTAAGAGGGACATTTTTTCTATACGGCGGCCGGCAGAACTTGCGCCTTTAGTAGCGCGGTATGATTCAAACGGCCCAGATTCCAACCAGGGAAATGTCTACAACGGCGGCCTGCGCGCAGCGATTAAACAGTATTACGCCTTCTTGCAATACCACGCTCCGCCTTTGAACCAGATCTTGTACGGTCCTCCGGGTACCGGCAAGACACACACCACAATCGACGAGACACTGGCCATTCTCGATCCCGTTTTTTTGGAAACCTATCGCATGGATCGGCTCAAGCTCCGGGCTCGTTTCCAAGAACTCGAGCTTTCGAATCATGTGCGCTTCGTAACATTCCATCAGAGTTTCAGTTACGAAGACTTTGTGGAGGGTTTGGGGGCCGTGCCCGACCCGGTCACGAAGCAGTTGACGTTCCCGCCAAAACCGGGCGTCTTCAAACTGATCTGCGATGATGCCCAGGTGAAGGAAGTGTTGGTGGACACACCGCCAACCATTGAGATTGGGCCAGATACGACTGTGTGGAAAATGTCGCTCGGGAATCGGGCCGAAGAGAATCATATTTATGAAGAATGCATCAAGGATGGGCGCATTCTTCTTGGGTGGGGCAATGGCCGGGATTTTTCCGGGATTACCAGTGAAGGTGGGATTTCGACTCTGCTCGGCGGGCCTACTCAGAACGGAAAGCCGCCCTCGGGCTTGCGCGCTGTCGACTACATGGTGCGTCAGATGAAACCTGGTGACTTGGTGGTCGCTGCTGACGGAAACTCAAAGTTTCGTGCGATTGGTCAAGTGACGGGAGATTATGCCCACCTACCTCGGGCGGCAGATACTTTCGCGCAATCGCGCTCTGTGCGCTGGCTCAAGGTATTCGACCTCTCGATGGAATGCCGTGCAATTATGAACAACGACTTTACGATGGGCGCACTGTATCCGATCGGTTCCCATGCACTTGACCGTACCAAGCTAGCAAAGCTATTGAGTTCTAGTGGCACAGAAGTGCTAGCGCAGCAGGGGCCGCGCGAGCGCGTCCTGATCATCGACGAGATCAATCGGGGTAACATCTCACGCATCTTCGGGGAATTAATCACCCTGATCGAACCGAGCAAGCGCTCCGGCGCTAGCGAGGCCTTGTCGGTGACGCTGCCGTATTCGAAGGAGCGCTTTAGCGTCCCGGACAACTTGTATTTGATCGGTACGATGAATACTTCCGATCGGTCCTTGAGCGGCCTGGATATCGCATTGCGCCGCCGCTTCGTCTTTAAGGAAATGCCGCCGCGTCCTGATTTGCTCGCCAATGTCAACATTCATGGCGTGGTCATTGGACGACTGCTCACGGTGATGAACGAGCGCATCGAGGCATTATTGGATCGCGAGCACTGCCTTGGCCATGCCTATTTTTTGCCCTTAATCGAGGATGACTCGCTGCTGCGCTTAGGCCGCATTTTTGAGCGGCAAATCATTCCGCTACTTAAAGAATACTTTTTTGAGGACTGGAACCGCATTCGGTGGGTGCTCAACGATCATCGCAAGTTGCTCGTGAACTGTTTTGTAGTGCCGACCGAAAGCAGCACGGCAGTACTGTTCGGTGAGAGCTTCGAGGGGCGGGTGCAAGAAAAAAATTGGATGATCAACGAAGACGCTTTTGATCGCGTTGAATCGTATCTGGGGATTATCGATAGCGACGCGGTACCTCCTTTGCCATCGACGCCCCGCGTCAGTGCTGGTAGTGTCACCTATGAAGGTTATCACATCGAGCGCTTCAAGTCGCGAGCGGTCGTGGTAAAAAAAGACGGCGTAGAACAGATTGCCAAGCCGATCCTACGTAGTCTGGCCGCCAAGCTCAGCGTTAGTTGCTTGAACTCCATGGGCAACGAGTACAACACGCAGCAACTCGGCGATAAGGTCATTACCGCAGCCTTAAAGGCTAAAAGTTGAACGAAACCGTCGTCGTTCGCGAGTTCGCCAAGCTGACCACCTGCCCGTTGGCGGTGACTTCGCTTGACCGTGCCCAGGTCACAAAAAGCGCGTTCGATTACCTGTGCCACCTGGCAAGCCAGTTCCGCGCCAATGGCGCCCAGTTGCTTGAAGTGGAGGGTAGCCAGTGGCTGCGCTTAGACAACTTCGTCGGCATCCTTGAGACGCCATGCGGCACCACGCTGGAGATTCTACCCAAGCACGTGGAATCTGGCGACTCGAAAGAAGCAGCGCGTGCTCTCATGGCGAGGATGATCCAGGCCGCACTCGACCTGCCTGCGCGCGAGGTAGGGCCGGCCGATCTGGCTCTGTTCAATATGCCATTGTCGGAATGGGTTCGCCGCCAATTCTTAACCGCGCTTGAGCACCTCGTGAAGCGCGGCATGAAGTTCGACTACCTACGGGTAGAGGAAGAGCAGCGCAACCTGCGCGGTCAACTCGACATAATCGCCCAGTTGCGCCAGCCGCTGCACCGCGCGCACTACCTCCATACCCGCCACGATGTGTTCTCGCTCGATTTTCCCGAGAACCGCCTGATCCGCTCGGCCTTGCTGCAGGTTTCCCAATCGACCCAGGACCCGCTCAACTGGCGGCTCTCGCACGAACTCATGCAATTGCTGGCCGAGGTGCCGAGTTCGCACAACGTTAAGCTCGACTTCCGGGCCTGGCGCTGCGGGCGCTTAATGGCGCACTATGCACCGATCCTGCCATGGTGTCAGTTGGTGCTGGGCCAGCAGCTGCCGCTGGCGGTACAGGGCGAATGGCATGGCATGAGCCTGCTGTTCCCCATGGAAAAACTGTTTGAACGCTTCGTAGAGGCGGCGCTGCTGCGCCAGTTGCCGCGCTCGGCACACTTGAAACGCCAGGCGCGCGAGACCCATCTATGCCAGCACGACGGCAAAGGCTTTTTTCAACTGCGGCCCGACCTAGTGCTCGAGTGCGGCGGTCAGCGCGTAGTTTTAGATACCAAGTGGAAGCGCCTGGGAGGAGCACGCGACAAGCGTTACGGCATCTCTCAGAGCGACTTCTACCAACTCTTCGCTTACGCGCACAAGTATATTGAAGTGAGCCAGGTGCATAAGGAACTTGTACTGATCTATCCCCGCACAGATGCCTTCGAGTCGCCGCTGCCGCCCTTTGCGTTCGCTCCCGCCATGTTGCTTTGGGTGGTGCCATTCGAAATGGGCAACAGAGCAGGGAAGGAACGCCTGCTCGTGCATCCGGACATGCAGATTGCACCGCTGCTACCATTCTCACTACCTCCCGACCCAACAAAGGCTGCGGCATGAGATCGCCGTAAAGTCTATTTAATAACGCCTACCGACCACTAAAGGCGCACACTCGAACTTGCTTTCCAAGAAATTACCCATACACTGAGCCGTTACGAAGGTCGCAGCGGGTCAAGGCTGTGTAAAAACACAAACTAGGCGTCGGCTCGGCAACACTCGACCTTTCAGATCGCTCGCCACGGCGTTTTCCCCAGTTCGGGAATGGTAAAGGGACCCCTAAAGACACGCCGATCGCGCGTTTTTACACAGCCTGGGCCAAAAGCGGACAACCCGGGGTTCATCCAGATGCTTATTACCCAGCAGTTTGAAGCATTGCATTCTGGTTTCAACACGACGGCGGTGGTAGCTGCTCCACTTCTCCAGATTGTCCGGCCCAGCCGGCGTCCAGTGTGCCTAGGCCCAGTGGGATCAGGAGACGCGCCAAGAGCGCGTTCCATTCAACCTTGCGCTCGGGCTATCTGCGCGGCGTGAGCGTGGCGATGTAGAGCGCTTCATGCATGAACTGATCGAATCGAACGTGCCTGGCTTGACCGCAACCGCGGGTAGCCGTACGCCGCCGGCCGGTGCTCATCCAGGTGATGCGGACTTCCTAATGGTGTTGGAGACCGGTCAACAGGGCGAAAAAAGCGCCGGCCTACATCTCTCGGATCTGCTCGAGTTCCATGGCCTTAGCCAACCCGACTGGGAGAGGCTGAAGCCAGGAAGAGGAGGAATAGCTGGTGGAAGTGTCCGCGCTTTGGGCCAAACGTAGTACGGCAACTCGACTTTGGACTTTGCCGAGATTGTTTTTGGTCTTGATCAGGGCGAGGATGATGGACCACTTAGAGGTAGGTAGTTCTAACGTGTTGCAGGTTAGAATACCGGCTACCTAGCCTGAAACACTGACCTGAGTCCAATTATGCCTATAGCTTCGACGAAAGAATTTGAGAATATTCTCATGCATTTGAGTGTTTTACGCTATATTTTCAAATCAAAAAGTAAGCTCCAACAATATGATCTCAATAAGGCTGCCGAAAATTTCTTTCGTGATTTTTTGAATGTTGCTTTCGACTACGAACTGATCAACCTCAATGACATAACTAAAAACCAAGCTGCAATCGATCTCGGTGACTGGAAGGAAAGATTGTGCATCCAGGTCACTGCCGAAAATAGTTCACCTAAAATCAAAGAATCGTTAAAGAAATTCAATGAATATGGGCTTGAGAAAAACTATGACCGCTTTGTGATGCTCATCTTAACTGCTAAGAAAAATTACTCGACGACTTTTCCTGTTAATGGCATTACTTTTAAAACAGCCGATGACATCTGGGATGTCGATGATTTATTGAAGAAAATTGAAAATCTTTCGTTAGAAAAGAAAACGTTTCTTTCCGAGATGCTAGGTCGAGAAATGCGTCCGCTTTTTTCTCAGTTCGCTGATGATGGCAGTATCTTCAAGGCACAGTCAGTCGTTAATCAACCTGCCGTATCAGCAGACGTCGTGTTGAAGTACATGGATTACGAAGCCGACAGTGGAGATGGAAAGACCGTCTTCAAGAAAATTGGGGATCTGTATTCCAGGCTGTCCAATTTATCACGGCAGGCACGTATATGTTTGCACACAGTTATTAGTCGAGGCGAGATAAAGCATAACAGTTATCAATTGCCGGTTCAAGAATATGATAACTTATTGTCTGGAATTTCCCCGCACGAAAGGCATGGCAATTTCAGAAGTTTAGAAGCTGCGAATTTGATGTATGCAGATGATGGCTTTATTATTGCGGGATGGAAGCTGGAGGCAGGGGTCGATTTTTATGCGGTAGCTTCAGAAATTCTTGAAATACAGTTGAAGATTGAAAATGGGCTTGAACGTTTAGTCGTTGACGCCGATTTCAGTCTTCTTGATTAGCCGTAGCACGAATAGGGAGTAGCCGGCCGAGGTTCGTCGATCGACCAAAATTATGATCACACCCAAGCTGCTCTAGGCTCATGAAAAGGTTTTTGCTGTTCCGGTCATCGTTCGAAGGGATCAGCGACCACTTCCAATCGACGTCGGTTAGGTTGGATTGTATCTTGATAAGCCCTGGTGTCGCCGTGCTGCTGTGGACCGAAACCGCTTGCTACCTTTCGCTCGTTTCGCGCGCGCACCCGCGCTGGGTCGAGCCCGACGATACTTTGTGCACGTAGCGCACGACTAGTCATTGCGCCTTACACACGCAATTTCCAGCCGTGGCGCGACTCGTCGCCGATTTCCTTTAAGCTGGTCTGATTGCTTTCCGTTACGGTATCGCGCAACTCCGATATTTTCAGACTTTAACGGTGATGGTCTATCGCCAGCGTTGAATGACAGATCAGCGCCGTTGCGTGGATCTCTCATCGCATAACTTTTCGACATTGAAATAGCATGCTCAGTTAAATTCTTACATTTATCTAAACCATTAAAATCATTAAATTCTTTTTTAAAAAACAGCTATGCTGCTCTCTCAATCGTGATTGTACCATTTACCATAAGCAATTCGTTGTTGGTGATGAAGTGTGAGTTTTCGGCGTAGAAAATTTGTTATTGTTGCAGACCAAAGTTAGGCAGGGGTATGCTAGCTTATATGAAACACAAAAACGCGATATAGTATCAAAAAAATCGGATTAGAAATCTAAATCAGTGGAAAGATTTATATGCCTGTCGTAAGTGAGGCCGGCCGGAGTTCCGTCATTGAGAACCTACTCCGAAGCAATAGGAGCGACTAGGTTGAGGCAACAGGGTTAAGTTCTTTTTAATACACAGTGCTTGTATCGGTTCATCGCAAAAAATCCGATTCAAGTAGCTGCTAATTAGTCATGCCAAAGTTTTTACTGGTGAGCAGAACCATTAGAGTATTATCAACGAGATAATAAAAATCACATAAATATGAATTTTTTCCAAATTAGAATTAAAAATTATCGTAGCATTTCTGAGGAAATAAATTTAAATTTTAAAAACAGAACGACTATTATTGGTCCTAATAATAGTGGCAAAACAAATATTGTCAGTGCTATTCAAACTTTCTTTAGTGGTTTGGATAAAAATCTTTATGAGGTGAAAAGAGATTCTCCAATCGAAACTAGTGGAAAGCAAACCAGTATTATTGCCTCATTCTTTCTGGATGGTGACTCTGATTCTGATTTCATTGACCTGTATTCACAAATGCAAGATTGTCTTGAAGCAGAGAAACGTCAAGATTCTACTTTCCAACTTTTTCTCTACTACTCGACTGCAGGCAAACCTGTTTATCAGTTTTTTCCAAATGCAAAAATAAAAAACAAAGCTACACACAATTTCAGAGTTCTTCACCTGCAAGCACTCCGACTAATATTAGGAAAATTTTCTTGTAAAGTCATTCCTTCTGTTAAGGATCCTGAAGAACTATTCTCTAAAATTTTATTGCCATTTATTAAGTGTACCGTTGCGGAAGTCTTACATCCTCATTTGCCCCAAATAAAAAGTGCACTGGATGAAATTTCAGATTCTATCAACGCTGTGTTAGAGCTAGCGAAGCTAAAAAAAATTCAAGTCGCCATCGACGTCGCTGAAAATATTGATAGTATGCTTTCCAATTTTAACTTTTATATAGATGATGGAATAAAGACTTCGGCAAGTTCAAAAGGTTCTGGTGTACAGGCCGCCACGATTCTAGCGTCCCTCAAATGGGTCGGTCTCGAAGAGAAGAAGAATGGTCGGGAAACGATTTGGCTGTTGGAGGAACCGGAATCATATCTTCATCCTGAACTAGCAAAATGTTGTGTAGCGATAATAGAGGATTTGAGCGAGTTGAATTGCGTAATTCTCACAACGCACGCTATTTCTTTTGTTGGAAATAAGCCCGAACAAATTTACGAAGCAACGATCGGTGGTGGCGTAACAACAGTAAAGCAGTGCCAGACTTATTCAGAGGCGACTTCATCTATTCGGAAATCCTTAGGCTTACGCTATAGCGACTTTTTCCAACTTGGTAAATTTAATTTGCTAGTAGAAGGCGTATCAGATCGAGAAATACTGAGTTGGGCAATAAACCAAATCAAGCCTAACAAGGGTAAAAATAACTTCCCTATGCTACGACAAGCCACAATTATTGACTTCACTGGAGTTTCCAGTCTGAAAGATTTTTTAAAGCATTCTTATGACTTTATAAGAAATGAGGTCTCGACGTTTATTATATTCGATGGTGATGAGGCGGGAGTAGAGGCAGCTAACGCGCTTAACAGATTTTTTTCGAACAAGTCTATTCCTTTTGGCCCCAACAGGGATTACGCAGTATTGCCGAAGGGATTTCCAATAGAAGGTTTATTCCCAAACGATTTTATAGTTGAGATGTATGAAAATCATCCGGGGTGGTTTAGTAATTTTAACGCCGACATCCATGGTAAGGTGCTTGCATTCTCATTGAAAGATGGAAGCAAAGGAAGCATGCAGCGCGCAATGATGACTAGAGCAGAAAAAGAAACGGCGAAGACAGGAAATTATGCTTGGGCTAAAGAATTTATTGGCTTGTTTAACATTGCCGAGACACAGTTAGCGCTTAAGGCGGAGCAGATTTATCCATCTGGAAATTAATATGAGATTAAGTCTCTACCTATAATAGAATCTTTATATTACTGCCACAAGCAGCGTTACTAAGTGATACGCTGATTGGTGATTATGCATCTGTTCACGTTGAGCCTAAGCTAATCCTTTCCTTTTTACAATAGGTTGCTCAACTTTGACGACCACTTAAGCGAGGCGCAAGAAATGGGACTTTATGAGAATCGTGCAGTTCTCTTTTTGGATATCCTAGGGTTCTCCGACTTAGTCCAGAGTGGGAGGGAGGAACGGCTGCTTGGCATTCTCCAACACCTACAAGGAAGAGCGCTAGAGGCGCGCCAAGCTGATAAGCTCGACTTCACTGCTTTTTCAGATTGTGTAGTCGTTTCAGCCCCAGTGAACGAGGGAAAAGGTGTTCTACAGATCGTAGCTTATGCTCAATTCTTAGCTCTAGACCTGTTGGCCAACCGCCTTCTTACTCGGGGTGCTGTGGTGGTCGGAAATCTATATCACGATGGCGCAATCGTCTTAGGCCCGGCGCTTGTCGATGCATATAAGCTTGAGAGCAAAAAGGCGCTATATCCTCGCATTTTGGTTTCACATAGCGTCCTTGGTCTGGTGGCCGACGCCACCCCGCATCTGCGGGAGCAGGGTCATTCAGTGCCATATTACTTTCGGGAGGATTTTGATGGCTCATACCATATCGATATATTCGTTCATGGTGCAAATACACCCGAAATGTACTGGGGAGACGTGGGAACGAACGGGAAAGTCGACAGAAACGCTTTTCGCGACTCGCTGCAACTCTTCATTAGCAGGGTCTACTCAAGCCCGCCACCCTCTGTAGCGGCGGAAAAGTATGCGTGGCTCGCGAGGTACTTTCTTGAGGTTTGCCAAGCCAACTTGTGGCCCATACCCGAAAACCTCCCAGTCTCTCAGAGCAAGAGGATCCAGTATGAGCAGGAACTTCGCGATATCCATTTGGCAGAGCGCTACGGAGACCGCGATTAAGAGTGCCCGACAAGACCCTATCGTTACCTCGGAAGCAACAGGAGCGGACAACGAACCATTCCGACCATGCGCTTCCTGCTTAGGCTGCATAAAAACGCAAATTAGGCGTCTGCTTAGCGATATTTGGTTCAAGGAACCCACGGTTGCGTCAAACTTTATTGTTGCAAACGGATTCTTTGCAGAGCTTAAATTGGGGTTTGTGTCGAACTTTACTTGCATGCCCAGCGTGTTGAAGTCGTTTCCTGCATAGGCGGGCTTATGTCTAACTTTATTGTTAGTCCACACAAGCGTACGAAGTCCCTGTGATCGCCTTTTAGAGTAGTGCAAGCTTATGTGTCGTTTTGAGAGCTTAGTGCAACTTTATATGTCGTTCAGTTCGAAGTGATGTGTCGCTGAAAACTCTAACTCATTGATTTTTCAGTGTGCCCGGTGCAACTTTATGTGTCGCCCAACGTTTTCATTCGCGACACATAAAGCTTCACTGAACGACATCAGGATCGCATATTCTGGAGTTAAGTAGCTGATTCTAAAGGCAATATTAGTTAGCCGACTTGTACAGCGCTCGTGTGAAATTGAATGTGGTCGTGTCGTTACGCCCTAAAAATGAAAGGTTATGTGTCGTCCCGTGCAAAGTTATGTGTCGCCGAAAATCGTAAGTCGTTGATTTCATTGTCAGCCCAGTGCAAATTTATGTGTCGTCCAACATCCAGCTTGAGTTCCCTCAATCCTTCCGGCGCGTAGATCGAGATCGACTGCGCCTTGAGCATGCGCTCGAACATCGGCCCTTTCGATTCCAGGCTGAAGTAGCAGGTTTCGGGCCGTACGGGGATCGCGGCCGGCGGCTGCGGCGAATACTGCAGGCGCACGCCGGGCAGCGCCGAGAGCACGAACTTCTCGACATCGTCCGGTGCGCCGACCTTGAAGCGCAGCGGCACGATTTCGACCAGTTTGAGCGCCGCAATGTCGGCCGATACCGCGATATAGAACGTGGTGTCGTCGTCGATCTTGCCCGAGTCGAGCATCCCGATGTGGTACGACGGGCGCACCTCGTTGAGCGCAATCCCGAAGTACTTGGCCGAGATGACCGTGTCGAGCAGTTCGCGGATGATCATGTGCAGCTTGGCGAAGGCCGGGCCGGGATCGCCGTGCTGGTAGGCCGGCAGGTCAGCCAGGGTCCAGCTCTTCGAGAAGGTCATCAAACCGCCGGCCACGTCCAGCAGCGACTGGAACAGGCGCTCCGGGTGCAGCGCCGGATGATGAAAGTGGTGCGTCAGCGCCGCGTAGGCCGCGCTGGCCGTATGCAGCAGCCAGAACGACGACATGTCGCCCGAGCGGAATTCGATCACGTTGCGGGTCGGTTCGCGGTGGTGGCCGTACAGCGCGCCGACCTTGGCCTGCAGCGCGTCGAGCAGGCGCCGCAAACCCTGGAACAGCACCGGTGACGCGCCCACCGACAGGGCCGGCGGCACCAGGGCCGGATCGGGTTCGAAGCCACCGGTGGGCGCGCGCCGCACGCGCAGCAGCGGGAAGTGAATGTAGGCGTCGCGCGGCTCGAACTCGGCCACCAGGCGCAGCGCGCGCCGCAGATAGGCCAGCTGCACCGGCGCGGCCTGTGTGAACAGGTCGGGCGCTTCCAGGTTCACCTGCATGAAGCGCGCCGCGTTGTCGGCCGACGTCGCGGCCTGCCCCGGCTGCACGAAGTTGGCGTTGAAGGGTTTCAAGCCCGGCAGCGCCGCGTAATACGTCACCGCCTGCACCGTTTGCGCCAGCGTGCTGAGGTCGATCGTGGCGGGCAGCTCGTCGCTGCCCGGTGCCTCGTACAGCTCGCCATCCTGAAAGCGCAGCGCCAGCCCGGTCACGCGCAGCATGCTGCTGGCCAGCGCCTCGCGGTCGATCTCGCACAGCTCCACGCCCCAGGCATAGGGATGGACCGCCTTGACGCTCTTGAACAGGCAATGCTCGTGGTACGCATCCTGGCGCTGGAAGTGCTGGGGGCGCAGCAGCAGACCTTCGCCCCAGAGAACTTTGCTCGTCATGGTGCTGTCTTCCCAGTTGTTATGGCCGGAAAGAAACAATAACGACGACATAGAGTTGCCCACGTGAAGTTCATCAACGTTTGGCGACGAACCGCATGGCAACATGCGATTGGTTTTCATCACGCAACATTCCGCACGCCCTCCCTCTGCTCCACCGCGAAGGAACGCTCCATGAAGGGATACACGCCGGATCTGTTCGGCCGTCTGCTTGGCCAGCCGGTACGCCAGGGCGTTGTCGTCGTGCGCCTGAATGTCGACGAGTTGAAGGATGCGGTGGCGCGCGACCTCGAGGCGCTCCTGAACACGCGCTCGATCATCCAGGAGGGCGAACTTGCCGGCTACACCGAATGCAAGACGTCGATGGTCGACTACGGCCTGTGCGATTTCGCCGACCGCTCGCTGTCGAGTCCTTCGGACCGGGCCCACATCTGTGCCTGCATCGAAGCGGCCATCACGCGCCATGAGCCGCGCCTGACCGGTGTCAAGGCGCAGCTGGCGCTGCGCGACGAGGCGGCTGGCCCGTCGATCAATCGCCTGAGCTTTTCGATCACGGCGGTGCTGGTGGGGAGCGTGTCGCAAGAGCCGGTCAACTTCGACGCCGTGCTGCAGCCCTCCACGCTCCAGTACAGCATCCGCAAGGCTGGCCGCGCAGCAGCAACAATGGCAACAGCGGCGTCGCCGGTGAAGGAGACCTGAGATGGACCAGCTCCTGCCCTACTACGAAAGCGAACTGGCCTACCTGCGCCACAACCTGCGCGAATTCGCCGAGCGCTATCCGCGCGTCGCCGGGCGCCTGTTGATCAGCGGTGAAGTCTGCGAAGACCCGCACACCGAACGCATGATCCAGTCGTTCGCCTTCCTCAATGCGCGCATCGCCCGGCGTCTCGACGACGATTATCCCGAGTTCACCGAAGCGTTGTTCGGCGTGCTCTACCCGCACTACCTGCGCCCTTTTCCATCGTGCTCGATCGCGCAGCTCGGCCCCGCCATCACCCCCAGCACCACCGGCACCGCTGCTACCGCTGCCACTGCTGCCGCCCAGCAGACGAGCGTGACGACGATCGGGCGCGGCGCCGCATTCAACACGCGGCCCGTGCGCGGTGTGGAATGCACGTTTCGCACCGTGTATCCGGTGACGGTCGCGCCGCTGGCGATCACGCGCGCGGCGTTCTCCCCGATCATCGGCGCGCCCGACACGGTGCGCTTGCCGGCCGGCGCCACGGCCAGCATCAGCGTGCGCGTGGCCATCACCTGCGACGGGCGCGGACTCGATGCGCTGGCGCTGCCGGCGCTGCGCCTGTTCCTCGATGGCGAGCCGTCGCTGTGCGCGGCGCTGCGCGACGCGCTGCTGGTGCGCACGGTGGCCGCCTACGTGCAGGCCGATGGCGGGCACTGGCTCACGCTGCCGGCGCTGCCGGTACGCAGCGCCGGCTTTGGCGACGACGAGGCGCTGATCGATTTCCCGGCGCGCTCGCATGCGGCGTACCGCCTGCTCACCGAGTACTTCTGCTTTCCCGAAAAATTCAACTTCGTCGATCTCGACCTGGCCATGCTGACGGCCGCCCTGCCCCGCGGCACGCGCGCGCTGACGGTGCACCTGGCATTGGCCGGCATTCGCAGCGACTCGAACCTGGCGCGCATGCTCGGCACCCTCTCGACCAACAACCTGCTCACCGGCTGCACGCCGGTGAGCAACCTGTTCCCTCAGCGCGGCGAACCGATCCAGCTGACCCACGCCAAGGCCAATTACCCGGTGCTGGCCGACGGGCGCCGCGCCTATGGCTACGAAGTCAATGCGATCAACGACGTCAATATGGTGCGCCAGACGGCGCAAGGCGAAACGATCATCAAGTTTCAGCCCTTCTACTCGCTCAAGCATGCGCAGACGCCGCAGCACAATGGCCACTACTGGGCCATGGCGCGCGATGAAGCGCTGGCCGAACGCAGCCCCGGCTTCGAAACCCAGATCACGATCGTCGACATCGATTTTGATCCGGCCAAGGTCGAAAAGACCACGCTCAATCTCGAACTGACCTGCACCAACCGCGACCTGCCATCGCTGCTGCCATACGGCCAGGCAGGGGGCGACCTGTTCACGGAAGGCGGCTCGGGCACGCGCGCCATCACGTTCCTGCGCAAGCCGACGCGCACCTGGCGCTTCGCGCGCGGCCGCAGCGCGCAGTGGCGCCTGATCTCGCTGCTGTCGCTGAACCACCTGTCGCTGGCCGATGGCGGCGTCGACGCCTTTCGCGAAATGCTGGCGCTGCACGACGTGCCCCGTTCGGCCGCCTCGACGCGCCAGATCGGCGGCATCCTCGCGATCGACTATACGCCCACCAGCGCCTGGTTGTCCGGCAATCCCTTCAATTGCCTGGTGCGCGGGATCGAGGTGCGGCTCAGTATCGATGAAGAAGCGTTTGTCGGTAGCGGCATCCACCTCTTCGCCCACGTCATCGAACGCTTCCTGGCGCTGTACGTGCACGCCAACAGCTTCACCCAGCTGGTGATCGTGTCCCATCAATCGTCCGAGGAACTGCTGCGATGCGCACCCCGAAGCGGCGATCTGAGTCTGCTGTAATCGAGCAGCTGTTTCGCGAGCCGTGGCGCTTCGACTTTTTCCAGGCAGTGCAGGTGCTCGAGTTGTGGCTGCGGCGCCGTGGCAAGCCGGCGCACGGGCTGGTGGCGGACATGCTGCGCTTCCAGAACTCGGTGTCGCTGGGTTTTCCGGCCAGCCAGCTCGAAAGCATCCATGCCGACGTGCGCGACCTGTCGATCGGCATGCCGTTCGCGCTGCCGATCGACGCCGCAGCGCTGGCCGACGCGGTGCAGGAATGCACGCTGCGCCATGTGCGCCTGACGCCGGCCTTCATGGGTCTGTTGGGCTGCAACGGCGTGCTGCCGGCGCATTACACCGAGCGCATCGCCGCGCACCAGGCGCACCACAAGAACGAGGAAGAAGACGACGGCCCGCGCGCCTTCCTGGATGCGTTCTCGAACCGCTCGCTGGCGCTGTTCTACGAAGCCTGGCGCAAGTACCGCCTGCCGTTGAAGTACCAGCCCGATGGCCAGGATGCCTTCCTGCCCCTGTTGATGAGCCTTGCCGGGCTGGGTGACCCGGCCCTGCGGCGGCGCCTGAGCGACGTGGGCGACGGCGCCGTGCTGGACGAATCGATCGGCTATTTTGCCGCGTCGGTCCGGCACCGGCCGGTGTCGGCCGTGCAGCTCGCGCGCGTGCTGTCCGAGTATTTCGGCCAGCCGATCATGGCCGAACAATTCATCGGCGCCTGGTACGACATCCCGGCCGCGCAGCAGTCGATGCTGGGCCACGACAGTGCCGTTCTCGGTACGCGCGCGCTGGCCGGTGCGCGCGTCTGGCAGCGCACGCTGCGCCTGCGCCTGATCGTCGGGCCACTGACACATGCGGGCTTCCAGGCCTTCCTGCCGGGCGGGCTTGCTGCACGCGCGCTCAAGAGCGTGCTGGCGCTGTTGACCGGCGTCGCCCTCGAATACGAAGTCGAGCTGGTGCTGCGCGCGGCCGATGTCCACAACATCACGCTGGACGCCGTCAATCCGGGCCGGCTGGGCTGGGACGCCTTTCTGGTACTCGATGCGCCGCCGCGCGACCGGCACGATGTGCGCTACGACCTGCTCGCCACACCGCCCCCGGTCGTCAAGACACCGGCCGCCACGTCGCAGCCGTTTGTTAGGTGACAAACGCACCCCGTGCATCCCGATGGCGTATCCTGACGGCTGTGGGGCATCACGCCTCGATGGACTGGAGTGGTGATGAGCGAACAGATCATCTCGGCGATCAAGCTGGGCGGCCAGCAGCTGGCGGCCGTCGTGACGCTGGCGGGACCGGAACGCTACGAGTATTTCATCCGGCGCGCGGCCGAGGCGCGCGAAGTATGGGGCCTGTACCAGGACGGCTGGGCGCTGGCCAAGACGGACGACGGCACCCTCGTGTTTCCGATGTGGCCGGCCAACGAGTACGCCACGCTGTGCGCCGAATTCGAATGGGACGGCTATGACGCGCAGGCGTTCTCGCTGGAAGAACTGATCGAAGAACTGCTGCCGCAGCTCGAAGAAGACAGCGTCCTGCCGGGCGTGTTCTACACGCCGGGCGACAAGGGCATCACGCCCACCGTGGCGCAGCTCATCGGCGATCTCGAGGACGAACTGCGCCGCAACTGACTGGTCTGGCGGGGCGCCGGCGTCACAGGCCGGCCAGCAGCGCCTCGACCACGTCGAGCTGCACCGGTTTGGTCAGGTGGTGATCAAACCCCGCCTCGTTCGAGCGCTGGCGATCGCTCTCGGCGCCCCAGCCGGTCAGCGCCACCAGCACGATGTCTTCCAGGCCCGGCGTGGCGCGGATCGCGCGCGCCGTCTCGTAACCGCTCATGCCCGGCATGCCGATGTCCAGAAACGCCACGCGCGGGCCAAACCCCTGCGCGACGGCCAGCGCCTCGTAGCCGTCGTGCGCGACTTTCACCGTGTAGCCCGACATCTCCAGGATCATCGACAGCGTCACGGCCGCATCGACGTTGTCGTCCACCACCAGCACCTTCAGGCCGCCGGCGGCGTTATCAAGCGCTGGCGCAGGCTCGCCTGGCGCGGGCCCGGCCTGTACTGCCTCGGCGGCCAATGGCAGGCGCACCGTGAAGATGCTGCCGGCATTGGCGCCGGCGCTGGTGGCGGCGACCGAGCCGCCATGCATCTCCACCAGGCGCCGCACCAGCGACAGGCCGATGCCCAGCCCGCCCTGCGAACGGTCGACCGTGCGGCCGATCTGGCTGAACATCTCGAACACGCCGGCCAGCGCATCCGCTGCGATGCCCACGCCGCTGTCACGCACCGTGATCACGGCGTCAAGCCCATCGCGCTGCGCCGACAGGGCGATCTGCCCGCCCGGTGGCGTGTACTTGGCCGCGTTATTGAGCAGGTTGGCCACCACCTGCGCGATGCGGGTAGCGTCGGCGTCGACCGGGAGGGCCGCATCGGGCAGGTCGACCGTCAATGCATGCTGGCCTGCGTCGATCAGCGGCATGCTCGTTTCGACCGCGCTGGCCAGGATGGCCGCCAGGCCGGTGCGCTCGCGCTTGAGTTCCAGCTTGCCGCCGCTGATGCGGGCGATGTCGAGCAGGTCGTCGATCAGGCGCACCATGTGGCCGACCTGACGCTCCATCATGTCGCGCACCTTCGCCATGGCTGCCGGATTGTCGCCGCTCATGCGCATCACCGACAGGCCGTTCCTGATCGGCGCCAGCGGGTTGCGCAGCTCGTGCGCCAGCGTGGCCAGAAATTCCGTCTTGCGGCGGTCGGCCTCGGCCAGGTCGTCGGCCAGGCGCCGCAGCGTCGATTCGGACTGCTTGCGCGCCGAGATGTCGTTGAACAGGAGCGCCACCTTGCGGCTGTCCGCGCCGCCGATGCGGGTGGCGTAGACATCGAACCAGCGGTTCATGGCTGGCGCCTCGTTCTCGAAGCGCACCGGGTCGCCCGTGAGCGCCACGCGGCCATAGGTGTCGAACCAGAAGTCATCGAGCCCGGGCAGCATCTCGCGCGCGGTGCGGCCCACGGCGTCTTTCAGGCCGGTGTGCGCCTTGAAGGTCGGATTCATCTCGAGGAAGCGGTAGTCGACGGGCCGGTTCGCCTCGTCGAACAGCATCTCGAAAATGCAGAAGCCTTCGTCGACCGACTCGAACAGGGTGCGGTAGCGTTCTTCGCTGGCGCGTAACTCCTCGACCATCCGTCTGCTCTCGATGTTCGCGGCCTGCAGCTGGTGCAGCAACCGTTCGCGTTCTTCGCTGGCCTTGCGCTGCTGCGTGATGTCGCGCGAGATCACCAGCAGGTGCGCGCGCAGCCCATCGCTGCTGGCAGTGCGCGTGACCATCACGTCCCACCACTTGGGCGTGCCTTTGGCGGTGGGACAGGCGGCGACGAGATGGCCGGTGCCACCGGCGCGCGCCGTCTCCAGCGCCGCGCGCACGGCGTCGTGGGACTCGGCCGGCCAGAACGCGATCCATGACTGGCCACGCAGCAGGCTGATATCGTCGATCTCCATCGCGCTGCCGCCATTGCAGTTCATCGCGAGGATCGTGCCATCCGTCTCGAGCAGTTTCACGCAGTCGGGGATGGCTTCGAACAATGCCCAGCCGAAGGAAACGGCGTCCTGTGCCGGCATGGTGTCGCGGGATTCCTGCATGTATGACCTTCCGGCTATGTCTCCAGACTTGGAGAACGTTAAAACAATTTCAACAGGAAATTTTACCCAGATCGGCGTGACCTTGCAGTAATGATGCATACGTCGTGCATCCGGGATGGGCGTATTCCCCCTCATGTCATCAAACTGTGACCAAACTGTCACGCCGGCGTCATCTTGCCTTACTACTATTCACGGGCTTTCCCTCATCCACACAACAAATACAGGATCCATCCCGTGAACAAGCCGACCGATCTCGCCCGCCATGGCATCGACCATGACGATATCGACCTGAATACTTCGTCGAACGAGCAATTCAGCACTGTCATGAACGCCCGCCTGAGCCGCCGCAACATGCTGCGCGGCGGCGCCGCCACGGCTGCCACCGCGCTGCTGAGCACCTTCGGCCTGACCGCGTGCGGCGGTTCGGATGATGATCCTGTCGCGACGGCCCCGGCACCAGTAGGCAACACGCCTTCGCCGGCGCCGGTCGAAAAGCTGCTCGGTTTCACCGCCGTCGGCAAGAGCCTGGCCGACACCGTCGTTGTCCCGGCCGGTTACACCGCCAGCGTGATTTATGCACTGGGCGATCCGCTCGCAGCCGGCACCCCCGCCTACAAGAACGACGGCACCGACACCGATTTCGAGAACCGCGCGGGCGACCACCACGACGGCATGGAATTCTTCTCGCTGTCCGCCGACGGCGCCGTCTCGACCACGGGCGTCACGCGCGGTCTGCTGGCCATGAACCACGAAGCGACCACCAACGAAGGCCTGGCCTCGTTCTTCGTGCACGCCAATGGCGGCACCAATACGCTGCCGCGCCCGGCGCTGGAAGTCGACAAGGAGATGGCGCTGCACGGCCTGTCCGTCGTCGAAGTCCGCACCACCAACGGCAAGTGGGAATACCTGCAGAATTCGAACTTCAACCGCCGCGTGCACCAGCAGACCGAGGTCCAGATTTCGGGCCCGGTGCGCGGCAATGCGCTGGTCAAGACCAAGTACTCGCCGGACGGCACCAAGTTCCGCGGCACGCTCAACAACTGCGGCACCGGCCGCACCCCGTGGAACACCTATCTGTCGGGCGAAGAAAACTGGGCCGGCTACTTCACCCGCTCGGCCACCGACAACACAGCACGCGGCGACAAGAGCGTCGCATCGCTGAACCGCTACGGCGTGGCGCAGGGCGCGGCTTCGCGTCACGGCTGGGAAACGGGCGGCACGGACGACAAGTACGCACGCTGGAACATCAGCAAGAAGGGCACGTCGATCGACGGCAGCGATGACTACCGCAATGAACTCAACGGCGAAGGCTACATCATCGAGATGGATGCCTACGACAAGACCCGTCCACTGAAAAAGCGCACCGCGCTGGGCCGCTTCGCCCACGAGAGCGCCGCCTTCGGCCGCCTGCTGGCCGGCGCGCCGCTGGCCATCTACATGGGTGACGATTCGCGCGGCGAGTACATCTACAAATTCGTCTCGACCGCACCGTGGAATCCGGCCGATGCCATTGCCACCGACCGTATTGCCACCGGCGACAAATATCTCGACAGCGGCAAGCTGTATGTGGCCAAGTTCAACGCCGACGGCAAGGGCAGCTGGATCGAACTGAACATCACCAACGCCGCGATTGCCGGCTACGCCACCTACAAATTCGCTGACCAGGCCGACGTGTTCGTCAACGCCCGCCTGGCAGCCGATGCCGTCGGCGCGACCAAGATGGACCGTCCTGAATGGTGCTCGGTCAACCCGGCCAACGGCGAGATCTACTACACGCTGACCAACAACAGCAACCGCCGCGCCGAACCGAGCGGCTCGAGCCAGGTCGGCGTGGACGCGGCCAACCCGCGCGCCTACACCGACATGAAGGGCACCACCGCCCAGCCGGGCAACCCGAACGGCCACATCATCCGCATGAAGGAAGATGCCGCCGGTTCGACCGCCACCACCTTCAGCTGGGACGTGTACCTGTTCGGCGCCGAAGCGGCGGCCGCTGCGAGCACGATCAACCTGTCGGGCCTGACTGCTGACCAGGACTTCTCGAGCCCGGACGGCATGTCCTTCACCGTCTCGACCGGCATCTGCTGGTTCCAGACCGACGATGGCGCCTACACCGACGTCACCAACTGCATGATGCTCGCCGGCTTGCCAGGCTCGGTCGGCGACGGCAAGAAGGTCACCGTGCCGAATGCAAAGGCCGACGGTTCGGTCCTGAACGTCGACACCTACGTCGGCAAGGCCGCCACGCCGGACACGCTCAAGCGCTTCCTGGTGGGCCCGAAAGGCTGCGAGCTGACCGGCATCGCTGAAACGCCGGACGGCAAGGCGCTGTTCGTCAACATCCAGCACCCGGGCGAAAACACGGCTGCTGCCAACATCGGCGACGTCACCAAGTACACGAGCCAGTGGCCAGCCAATGCCGGCTACGGCGGCGGCAAGCGTCCGCGTTCGGCGACGCTGGTCATCACCAAGAACGACGGTGGCCGTATCGGTTCGTGATCGCCTGATCTGAGGTGTGCCTGACCTGAGGGGGGGG